>DASRZA010000555.1:0-22289 GCA_035686845.1 Armatimonadota bacterium
GCGGATGATCACCTGATCCAGGCCGCCCGGCTTGATCGCCGAAGCGTCGGACGTGAGCTCCGTGAGCCGGACGCTGCCCGCCCCGTGCACCATGTACACGCGCCCGTCATCGTCGAAGAACAGCGAGTGATCGTGCAGCGCGGGACTGAACGAGGCCGATTTCCATGGGCCTCGCCGGATGTCTCTGGTACTGAAGACGTGCGTCTTTCCCGTGGTGCTCGAGAAAGTCGAGACGTAGAAAACGCCGTCGTGGTACCTCAGGCTGCTCGCCCAGGAACCTGCGCCGTACGCGTTCTTTCCATTCCGGAGCGTCAGTGCGTCGTTATCGCCCAGCGTATCGTAGGCGTAGCTGTCGATCCTCCAGTTCACCAGATCCCTGGACTCCATGATGGGAACGCCCGGGCTCATGTGCATCGTCGTGCTGCTCATGTAGTAGGTCTTGCCGACGCGGATAACCGACGGGTCCGGCACATCCGCCCAGATAATGGGATTCGTGGCTGCGCCGCGGCCGCCGGTTGAGGCCGCCATGCCGAGCACCGGCGACAGTGACAAAGCCAGAATCTCCACAGCTAATATCAGTCCCTTCACATGACCTCCAGTTCCCGATTACACTATGCCGCGAGTACACTCGTGTTGGTCACCCCGCTATTCGGGATGCAAGGAGTCGTGGGAGCCCTGTCGCAACCCGATCATTTTCATTCATCGTGTTGCGCCGAAGGTCTACGATAACTCTGCCCGAAACATGGCGGCGTGTCAACCTTATAAAAGATGCCAGAGATCATCGTCGAAACGGAAATCAACGCGCCGGCCCAACGTTGTTTCAACGCGGCCAGAGATATTGGTCTGCACTGCAAAACCCTCGCTCACACCGGCGAGCGCGCGGTTGCCGGCGTCACAACCGGGCTGATTGGGCCTGGAGAATCTGTCACTTTTGAGGGCATTCATTTCGGAGTTCGTCAGCAATTCACGGCCAGAGTTACAGCGTTCGAGGCGCCAGGGTACTTTGTGGATGAAACGACGGAAGGCGCGTTCCATTCCATGCGCCACTGTCACGAATTCATCCCTCGCGGTCAAGGCACTTTGATGCGTGATATTGTCCAGTGGAAATCACCGATGGGAGTACTCGGCATCATAGCCGATTCACTCTCTCTCAAAAGATATATGAGAAACCTCATCACCAAACGCGGGCAGCAGCTCAAACACCTGATTGAAGCCGAGTAAAGGACATACAAGAAATCGCGGCGCGGTGCAGTCGAAGAGCGTGGCGATCCTGCTTGACCTGCCAGTCCTCGCGGTGCTGCTTCAGCTTCGCCAGGGCCTGCTGTTCTACTTCTACTGGCAATGGCTTATGAAGTGGTCGTCCCACGACTTCGTACACCCGTGGCGTCCACCCGATGCAGTCCGGAGCGTTCTTCGCTGGGACATTAGCGGCCCTTACGAGATGTTCGTGGAAGTCATTCATGATTCTCACCGGAAGAGCCTGGTTGCTGCGTGATGATACCGCGCCTGTAATCCATCGAGACCGCTCCTGGTACATACCGCATCGTCAGATCCTCGTATCATTACACGTTTGACGCACAATCCCGCAAGTGGTAGACTTTCTCCCAGATACAGTCCGTTTAAAAGACACCGTTGCGTATAGAACATGATCCTCGACCGCTGCCGAATAATTGAAAGGGCGTGCCTCCTAATCGCGGCGAAGGATCTGCCCGGGGCTTCTCAGGTAATCGCCACGGAGTATCCTTTTGATCCTTCTGAGAGATCGGGCAGAAGCTATACACCACGAACCATGACGCGCATCTTCGCTCGAGATGGTTTCATTGATCGTTACCGTGGCAGCCGGCTGATCTTTCCTGCGGCGCTTCGACTCTTGTCGCACTATTTGCCGGCGGAGTTTCCGTTCCATAAAAACGGAAAATGACGGAGGGCCATCTCGCTTACTGGGAGCTTTTCCCAACAATTGACCATGTGGTGCCCGTAGCCCGCGGCGGCTCCGACTCCGAAGAAAATTGGGTCTGTTGTTCTATGCTCACTAACAGCATCAAATCAAACTGGACCCTAGAACAGCTTCAGTGGCGGCTTCTCCCGCCCGGCGCCCTCGCGGAATGGGATGGCATGATGGGTTGGTTTGTCCGCCAGGCTTCGACAGACCCGGTTGTGCTGCAAAATGCGTATATCAATCGGTGGTATGGGGCCGCTGCGGAGGTTATGCGTGACAACGGGCTGCAGTCGACGCCGGCGCTGACGCGCCGCCGCGCCTGAATCCGATCGTCAGCTTGCTGTGCGCGGCGTTGATAAAATTGCGCCATCTGAGAACAGGGATGCGAAGCATGGATCATGAGCCCGGCTGCAACACGCTGAGTATGTTCAGCGGGGAGATTGTTTCAGTGGCATTGGATGCCGGTGAGTCGAACCCGTGGCGGGAGGACGCGGGTATCTGGAAACACGATCCGCAATAGGACGAGTACCAGGCGGGCCTCGATCAGTACCGACGCGAAGTAGACAAGCGGGTGTCTGCACGGCTAAGCCAGCGCCCGGTCCAACCGCTTGACTTCCGTTCGCCGCGAGCTTAGAATCCAGGGCAAAGGCGCGCTGCGGAGGACGCGCGCCGTCGCTGCGGACGCCAGCCCTTACACGGCCCGACACAACCGGGTTGGGCGGCTCGGCGGGAGCCTCGCCCTCGCGCGAGCAGGGGCGTCCGGTCAGGCGCTCCTAACCTCTCGCCGGCAACGATCGAGTAGTGGATTTTGGAGGTCCCAACATGCCTGCGGCTCAAACAATCGAGGCTCTCCCTCTCCAACAGGGACAGATCCTGGACCAACCTACTTTTCATCGCCGTTACCTTGAGGCTCCGCCCAACCTGCGGGCCGAGCTAATAGGAGGAGTCGTCTACATCATGCCATCTCCGGTAAGCCTTGATCATGGCTCTCGTTTATGCCAGGTCGATCGCTGGCTCTGGGTTTTCCAAGAGTCGAGCGTTGCAGTCCGGATCTCGGCGGATACCACCACTATTCTGGGGCCCCGGAGTGAACCACAGCCTGATCTCCAGCTCCGAATCTTGCAAGAATATGGCGGCAGCTCAGGCAGGACCGAAGATGGCTATGCCGCGGGACCACCCGAACTTTTGGCGGAGATTGCGGTTTCCACGGCATCCATCGATCTCAATCAGAAGAAGCGGGACTATGAGCAAGCCGGTGTGCAGGAGTACATCGTCGTACTGCCCTCGGAAGTACGATGGTTCCAGCGAGTAGAGGGGCAATACCAACCGCTCCTTCCGGGAGAAGATGGAATTTTCCGCTCGATCATCTTCCCGGGCCTCTGGCTGGATCCAGCGGCGCTGCTGGCGGGCGATATGAAGCGCCTCCGCCAGGTAGCCCGGCAGGGAATTCGCTCCCCCGAGCACCGAGCGTGGACCCGGGAAATTAAGACGCGAAAGACCACCGCACACTGAGAGCGTGCGGCACGCTGGAAACCAGTTCGTGTAGTCCGTCACCGCGTTGACAATTCTGATATGGGCCGCAGCTTCGGCGCTCGCCGCCGGCGGACCGGCCGGAGTCCCGCCATCTCTCCTGACCGAAGTTACATCGCCAGGGTCTCTGTCGGCGGGGACGTACACGCCGGCGGAGGACTGAGCCGCCGAAACGGGTTCGGCAGCGAACCGGCTAAGCGAATGCGACCTGTCAGGCCAAAGCGCAATTCCTCCGCAGGCCCGCGGCTGAGGGTTTCCGGCGATCGCACAAATACGCAGCGGAACTCCGGTATGGACGTACCGGGTCTCCTGTACGAGACCGAGGGCTCGTCTGAGGAGGATCGCCTCTGGCTCGTGGAGGCTCTCCGGAAGCCGATTGCGGCCCCAGGTGAGACTCCGGAACTGGCCCCCGCAGCGGGCCCAATTGGGCCGGCGGCTGGCGTTTCCGACCGCTTCCTCCGGAGACGCGAGGATCTCGGAGGGCTTGCACGAACGCGACAGAGAGCTGGTGGAAGCGGCACGCGGGATAATCGCCGAGCGCTTCAAGGAGTTCTGGCACGGCGTAGGCGCCGCCCTCCGCACCGAGTTGGGCCAGGTCTTCGCGGCAGTACACGTGGAGGCAAGGTGTGGTTGGATCGCCGTGTGTGCTTAAGCGATCGCTATCGGAATGGCGGCAGCCGCCGATGACGCTGCCCATCCACACCGTTGTAGCGGTCTCCGACACGGGCTGTATTGTGCCTCCGCGCGGCACGTTTCGCGAGATCATACGGGACTATTCACCGGAGGCCAGAATCATCGTGGAGACCGTTGAAGCCCAGCGCGAGATCGTACCGGTCACTGAGTTGCTGCCGATCAAATACTGGCGATCGTAGAGCAGCCGTGATGGCGGATAAAATGGCGCATCGTTTCCACCGGCGCGCGCCGAGCGGTCGCCCGGGATCGGCCACAGGTACCCGGCAGCTATGGTCGCCGCGGTGGCGGAATCAGGTGAGCTCCTGGGCAAAGGAAGAGAAGCGCCGCGTAATACGGAATCCCTGAAGTGTGGTACTATCTATCTGGGAGGCGTGAAACGATGGCAAGCGTTCGACTGAGTCCGGTCCTTGTGGAGCGGCTCGCAAGAGTATCTAAGATGAAAGGAAAGTCCGTTTCCTGCGTGATCCGAGAGGCCGTTACGGAGCATTGTGACAGGGTGCTGGAGGAGCAGAGCCTCGCGGAAGCGCTGAACGGCTGCGTTGGCGTGTTGGCCAGCCGTGGCGCGAGTATCTCAAGCAAGGTGAGTGAGGTCTTCGGTGAGATCCTCGAGGAGAAGCGCCTGAGCGGCCAACTCTGATCCTGACGGACAGCGGGCCGCTCGTAGCCATACTTGATAGGGATGACGCCTACCACGAGCGCTGCACCCGCGGTTTTCCCGTGCGCTCCGCCCCAATGGTCACAACGCAGCCCCAGGCCTGAGAGAGCCTCCCGACTACTTGAAGTCGACGATCGTCGGTGAGCTCACCGACCGCCTATGCTCCCCTTGGCACGTGTCACGTGACGCGTTATAATCCGTCACGTGATCAAGACGTTCGCGGACAAACGCACCCAGGAACTGTATCTGACCGGGTGGAGTTTCTGAGTACCCGGGGCCGGCCAGCCGATTGCCATATTCGAAACGGCGATTCTGAGAGCTATCGAAACACGCGCTGCAGGAAGTAGTACAGGTTGTTCCTCCATTCTGTCGGATCGTGGCCGTGCCCGTCTACATTCCAGACGTGCGGGACATTCTTCTCCTTCAAGTAGGCGTGTACGCCCTGGCTAATCCGGAGCAGGCCATCCTTGCTGCCGCCGGCAATCCACAGCAGTCGCAATTCTTTCCGCGCTGCCGCAGGGTCCGGGACCAGCTCTGCCGGGGGTTTGGTATTGGGCGCCGCCGAGAATGATCCCACCCACGCGAACTTATCGAGATGCCCCAGCCCGAAGTTGAGTGACTGGCCGCCGCCCATCGAAAGCCCGGCCAGGCCCCGGTGCTCGCGGTCGGCTTTCACCGAGTAACGCGCCTCGATGGTCGGGATGACATCCTGCAGCAGATCTTCCTCGAACGCCGCGAAAGCAGGGGCCGAGGCGTAGACGTTACCTTCCGCCCGGTCGTTTTTCTGGGCGCGGCCGTTTGGCATGACCAGGATCATGGGCACGGCTTTCTTCTCCGCAAGCAGGTTGTCGAGCAGAAAGTTCGGGTGCGCGACCCGCTCCCATTCCGTCTCGTCACCGCCGATGCCGTGGAGTAGGTAGAGCACCGGGTACTTCTTCTTCGGGTCGTATCCCGGCGGGGTGTACACCTGCATCTTGCGGCGGGTCCCGACCGTTTTCGAGTCATACTCGATCATTTCCAGCTTGCCGTGCGGGACGTCCGGGCGGTCCGCGTCGATGCCGGCGGGTGGCTCCGGATACACCTGCACGTCATCCGGGTTCAGCACGGGCGGTCCTCCAAAGGCTCCGGGTCCGCGCGGGGGCCGGTTTTCTCCGCCTGGCATCTCAGGGTTGACAGGGCCCGGGGGCTGACTTGCGGTTCGGACTGCTGCCTGGCCGCCATCCTGCGCTCGAAAAAGCAGCGGAGCGAACTCGTGAAGGCTGCGCCTCCAGGTCAGCCACTCGTGTGACGTGCCCGGGGATTCATAAAAGACCGTCTTGATCCCGGCGTTCGTAAGGTTGGTATGATATCCGCGAACGCTGTTCTGCATCCGCTCCGGCTCGGCGGTTCCGATGCTCATAAAGACGAGGTGAACCCGCCGGTTGAACGCGTCGGCATCCGCCATCACGCCGTTGTTCGCCGTCTTCGGATCGAACGTACCGCCTCCAAATCCGCCCCCGGCTCCGCTGAATCCTCCGATGTAGGAGAAGAGGTCCAGGTGGTTCAGCCCGATGTTGAATGACTGCATCCCGCCCATGGAGAGACCGGCAAGCGCCCGGTGATCCCGGTCCGGGATGGTCCGGAAAGTGGAATCGATATAGGGAATCAGATCTTTGGAGACCACGTCATCGAACGCCTGGAAGCCGCGAGTGAAGTCGGGCCGGCCCGGCGCCCCGGCGGCGGGCGGTGTTTCACCGGCCCGACGCGCGTATCCCCGCTCCATCACTACCAGCATCGGGACCGCCTTCCGCTCGGCGATCAGGTTGTCCATAATAAAATTGACGTGTCCCTGGTTCGACCACCCGCGCTCGTCCTCGCCGGCGCCATGCTGAAGATAAAGGACGGGATACCGGGTCCCCGGGCTGGTGTCATAACCGGGCGGAGTGTAAACGTACACGCGCCGCCACTCTCCCGTCGTGTTGGAGTGGTACCACCGTTCGCGAACGTCGCCGTGCGGCACGTCTTTCGGCAGGTCGAAGTCAACCCCCTTTTCGGGGATTTCGATCCCGCTGGACTCCCGGCCGGTCCCGTAGAAGGTCTCGCTGGCAGGGTCGCACACACGGACACCATCGATCACCAGCGAGTAATAGTGGAATCCCGGCACCTGGGGATCTGTGGTCACCATCCATACGCCGTCCGCATCCTTCTCGGCGGCATATCGCCGGCCCAGGTCAAACTCCACCTTCTGCGCGTCGGGCGCCTGAATACGGAAGATTACGCGGAGGTCCGGCGTGATGCGAGGATACTCCGCTCCCCCAATGTTGGTGGTGGCCGGAATGCTTCCAGCCAGCGGCTGTACCTGCGCCTGTGCCTGGACTGTCAGCGCCAGGGGCAGCACCGCTATCATCAAATACGCGACATGCATGGTAGTATCTCCTTACGTGTGGATAGAACCCTATCGTGCAGCCAGCGCAGCCTCTCGGACACCATAGAACGCCGGCTTGGACCGCCCCTCCCTGTCAAAAAGTAGCGGATAATCCGTGCGGCCCGGAATGGGAAAGTTATTCAGCCAGGAGCTGCCGTCTTGTGTGCCCCAGAGCGTGACCCGATCGATGACGTCCCGGTGTCGCAGGAACATCTCGAACGCCTGCCGATACAACGAAGCCTGTTTTCGGGCCGCGTCGTCCGGGAGCCGTGCGGTATAGGGATTCATCGCGGCGCTCTGCTCTGGCGTCATGCCCTGGGAGAAGGAGACGTCTGCGCCCTGGTAGCGGGTCGGCAGAACGCCGATGTCGAGCTCCGTGATCATCACTTTCAGGCCTAACGCGGCGTACTCCAGGATGGATTCCTCGACTTCTGCGAGGTTCAGGCTGTCCATCCGCCAGTGACATTGGATGCCCACGGCGTTGATCGGCGCCTTCTGGTCGAGCATCGACCTCAGCAGCCGCAGCGTCCTGGGCCGCTTGGTCCCGCGCTCGATATTGTAATCGTTGTAGATGAGGAGCGCGTTGGGATCGGCTTCATGGGCTGCGTGGAACGCCTCGGCGATGTAGTCTTCTCCGATCGCCTTCAGCCACGACGTAGGGCGAAGGTACTCACCCGAGGCGTCGCTTAGGGCCTCGTTCACCACGTCCCACTGCTTGACCCGCCCTCTGAAATGTCCGACCACCGCGGCGATATGCCTGCGCATCCGCTCCAAAGCGAGATCGCGGGTCACCGGCTGTCCATCCGGGCCCCGGAAGAACCACTTCGGCGTTTGCGAGTGCCATACGAGTGTGTGGCCGATGGCAGTTGCGCCAGACTTCTCAGCGATCTCGATCATACGGTCAGCTTCTTCGAACGTAAACCTGTTTTCCTCGGGCTGGAGAGCCTCCGGCTTCATGCTGTTTTCGCAGGTGAGAGCGCTGAAATGCTTCATAGCGATCGCCAGATCCATGGGCGCCTCATCCCGCAGCGCCGGAACACTCAGCACAGCGCCGATCAGGAATTTGCCCTCGAAGACGTCCTTGAGTGGGGTCAGATTTTCAGCCTCGCAAGTCTGTGGCGCGCCTTCCAACGCCGGTGCGGCGCTTGTGGTTTGCGCTGTGACCGCCGGCTCGCCGCCACGACCCACGTCAATCCCCATCGTTAGCTCCTCATCTGAAAAAAGTTGACCGGCAAACGCCACTCACAGCCAAATGCACGCGGGACGGCCGCCCCAAAGAGACCTGTCAGCAGAACACAGCCCGCGAGCGACAGCGCGCCTCTCATGAGATCAGGACCTGCTTTTCTCATTCCGCTCCCGCTCCTGAAACATAGACGCGGCAGGACATGATAACGCGGGTTATCATCATCCATTATAGCTGCATTTGCCGTGTTTCGGCAGGAAATGATCGCTTCTTCAGGCGCCCAGGGAATGGCTTCGCCAGCATTCCGCCATCCGACCCGACCACCAAGGCGAGCACTTCGTCGTCAACGCGCAGGCGACCGGAGCGTCTCCCGAGAACCGGCGTTGACACGCTGCGCTCCCATGCATTAAAACGAAGTTATAATGTCATGATGGGAAAAAGAAGATGACCCGAACTTTGCAGCGACACGGGAACAGCGTTGCACTCGTATTTGATAACGGGACAGCGGTTGGACAACACAGATCAATCTCCTTGCCTTTGCCGTGGTCCGTGGTTGACTCAGGATCGTCGGAATCGGGGAATCCGGCGGAAGTCGTGCGAAGAAAGTGGTGGAGCGATGAGGAGCTCCGGATCGAGGCGGACCGGTTCACGAAAGACCCCGGCAAGCCAGGTGGCGGCCGGTACGTGGAGACCCTATGATCGATCTGACGGATTTTCGACCAACGCGTGAGGACCGCGCGCGCCAGCGAGATAAGCCCCTGCTATTTGACGTGACAGCGGCCCGGGAGCGCCTGGCTCTGTTTTTCGCTTCCCGGCCCGAAGCGCGGGTGGCGTTCTTGTTCGGCTCGCGGGCACACGGTAAATTGCGGCCCTCCAGCGATGTGGACATTGCGATTTGGATGGATCCTTCTCTGTCCGACGAATGCCGAGCGCTGCTGGGTCTGGACTGGATGGGGCGCTTGCCAGATGCCCTGGGATACGCCGGCGATCTTGACCTGTTGGTACTGAATGACGCGCCGCTGCCACTCGCGTGGGACGTCGTGCACGCCCCTGTCATCCTGTACGAGACGGAGCCTGAAGCTGGCCTCGCCGTCGCGGCCCACCTGCGGCGCTCCTACCGAGACGAGCTTCCTCGCTTGCAGCGGCAGCGGAACCGCCTTTACGACCAGATCCGCCGGGGAGAACTTGGTGTCTGCCGAAAGTCGCATTGACGCGCTTCTCGCCTCTCTCCGCTCGTCCCTCGAAGCACTGGAAGCGGCGCGGCCTGCTGCCTCAAGAACTGGCCCCCGTGCTGGCTGACCTGGTGGACTTTCGAAACACGCTTGCCCACGCCTATCTGCGGGTAACTCCAGCCCTTGTGGAAATGCGAGTCCCCGTTCTACTGGCGTCTGCGCGTGCATTTGCCGACGCAGTCGCCCGATGGCGTAGTCCGGGAGAGACTCACCCGAACTGAGGCGGATAGAGGGCGACAACTTTGACGTCGACGTGCGGCCGGAGCATCTCCCGGGGTCCGGCCTTGACCCTGGGCGCTCGCACCTGTTAAATCGCGGTTATAACGTCATAACGGGCATGAGAAGATGACCCGAACTCTGCAGGGACACGGGAACAGCGTTCCGCTGGCATTCGACGAGACGATGGTGGAGGCGCTGCACATGACGCCGGAGACACCGGCGCATATCACTCTTCATGGGAACGCGCTGATCATCGCACCCGCAAGCGTGGGCATAGTGGAGGAAGAACTGGATGAAGCGATTTCTCGCCTGCGCCCGCGCTATCAGCGGATGCTGGAAAACCCGGCGAAGTGAGCGAGGGGGCCATCCGGGAAGCAAGCTATGGTGAACGAGAATTCAGTAATACAAGATCCCCGCGGACCGACATCGCCGCCGGCGGCGGGCATTGTGCGCTGTCTGGCCTGCTCCCGAATCGTCAGCTTTCATGAGTCAGGCTGTCCCCTCTGCGGCCATCCTCTGTCAGAACCGTGCGATCTCGGCCCCTCCCATCCCTCACTACCGCGCCTCTGGGCATCCTACATCGGGCTTCTGTTCGGCGTGCTTTCCGGCGGGCTTGGGATCTTGCTTTTCTGGCTGACCGGACTCTTAGATAGCGAATCGCAGGTCCAGGGACTATACTACTGGTTCGGCTTCGTCAGCGTCTTCCTCGCAATCAGTGCCCTCTCGATGACCACCGCGGTCCCAGGAACCACTCCACGAGGGGCAATAATCGCAGCCTGCGTGCTGATTCCTCCTTCGATGAGAGGCTGGGCGCTGGGATTATTGGATTCTATGGTGGCGAAAATCCCAGCGTGCGCGCTGATTCTGGCGACGCTTCTCTTTGGCGTTCTGGGTGGGCTGGGCGCGTTCTACGCGGCAGTTCCCGCTCGGGCTGAATGGCCTCATGGGCTGTTGTCGGGGCGCATCTCGTTCGCCAGTCTCTCGATCAACGCCCTGGCCTCGGCGGGGGTCCTTCTCGGCGCCGCGCTGCGCCTCCTGCGTGACTCCCCGAGGGCCGAGCAGCTAGCCGCCGCCGCGTTGGCCGTAACCCTCGCGGGGACAGCCTCCTACGGTCTCGTGGCCGGCTACGTTATCCACACCCAACCCGCTCCCTGGGACGCCGCGGGCTACTACGGTCCGATCCTGGTACTGGCCATGGGATCCCTGGTGAGAGCGCGGGTTCTGGGACGCGCTACCAAGCCCGACAATCCCGCTCATCGCTCCAGCCATCACGTCGCCTGAAGAACACCGGCCAGGGCCGATGGGGTAGAAGATCACGTAGTCTTCCGACCGGGGACCGTCGTCTCCCGAGGAATCGATCATCGCGCGAGCGGCCCAGACCTGCATCGCGCCGGGTCTTGTTGCGCACCCGGTGGATCCGTGGTACAATAGCGGCGACCCCAGGAGGGCCATCACGGTGGCAGTACACGGTGCACGTGAGCCGTCAGGATCGTGAATACCAGGCAGCGATGTTGCGAAAGCCGGCCGTGAAAGGCTCAGGCCTCGCTCCCAGAGACGCCGCCCGCCAGGCGGAAGACTTTCTGAAGCGCGCCAGCGCCAGCGGAGAGATCGCAGTCGGGGCCGAGGCGCCGGAGCACAACCCCTGACAGGAAAGCCATTCGACCTGCCTTAGCAGATGCGGTCTGCGCAGGAGTTCAGGCCATCCGTTGGTGACCAATCACCGCTGGTAGGGCTGGACCAGACGCAATCCGGCGATGGCACTGAAGTGCCGGATGTTGAAGGTGGCCAGGGGCTCGTCCATCTCCAGGGCCGTTATGGCGATGAGCGTATCAATCATGCCAACGCCATGGGAGAGCCGGTAACGTGTGAAGTGCAGGCGTGCGAAGTCCATGCCTGCTTCCGAAGGCCACGCCGCCTGGAAGTCGCGGAGAAAGCGCTCCAGCGTGTCCCATTCCCGATTGTTCCGGGCGCCGTTGAGGAACTCCATCACCGCGAAACCTGCGGCGGGTGGTGGATCCGCCAGAGAACGCAGCCATGCTACAGCCGCAGGGTGCCGCCGGTTCAGATCGATCAGAATGTCATTGTCCAGGATCAATCCAGGGACGCCTGGTCGTTCCCGCAGCGGTCGCCCCGCTGGTCCCGTGACGTTTCGTGTTCCGCCGAATCCGCCTCAGCGCGGCCCGCCGCGAGTTGGCCATCTAGTCGAGCCTCCGCCTCCATCCGCAGCTTTCGCGCGAGGTCCGGGCTGTCATCCGGATACCGAGCGTAGACGCTGGGGATGCCTTCTCTCTCCCACTCTGCCACGATCTCCGCACCGGTCCTGCGCTGACGACTCGGAGCGGGCGTGATCCGTCCCCCCGAACGCTCCGGTGCGGGAAGCGCTATTCTCTCCAGCTCGCTGGCGATATAGGTCGGCAGGTCCTGCCCCTGCTGGCCGGCCTTCTCCTGCAGTCTGGCTTCTATCTTCGGGTCAATCCTCACGATGATCGTCATAGGCCTTCCCCGGATCCCCGTGTCGCGACCAGTCCTCATCGTGCTGCACGCGGTCATGGTGATGGCCGGCGCCGCTGCACATCGAACACCCACCCATTGTGCATTATGCGCCCGACGGGTGTGTCCGTCAATAGCGGCATGCCGCGGCACGCTGATCGAGTCCCATATTCGATCATATCGGACGCTGGTGTCCAAAGCGGGATCCTCGCCGCGCTGCCCGGCTCGCCAGCCTCCGGTACCGCGTTCGCCGCTGCGCCCCATCCTTGCTGATGAGCGGGACCGCCTTCACCGTCGCAACGAACGGTTCGTCGCGAGACAGGCGCTTGATGTTAAGGGTCAGCGTACGAGCGCGGCGGTCGCACGCGGCGTCCTTGCCAGTATTGACCGCTGCAAGCCCGAGAAGGTCAGGAACCGACTTGGCGGCAGCGGACCAGTTATCTGCCAGTCGTGGGAACGGGCCGTTCTTTCGCCTGAGCGCTGATTTCGATAGCTCGCCCTGGCCCACTTCGATACTCTAATTTGGCCCACCTTGGGTCATCCCTCGAGTCTGTTTTGTTTGCCTCCCTTCTATACTATCCGGTCCTACGCGCTTTTCGTTGAGCCACATCCGTTTTGCTGAGCGCTGTGATGTCAATGCCGGTTGAGAATGCCCCACAACGCCGATTGAAAATCCCCCACCCCTTCGACTGCATTGGTATGCTTCGCTGCGCTCCACTCTCTATGCCGCTGGCTTCAGCAGCCAGCTCCGACTGGCGTCTCCGCACTGCGGGTCGGCCGTAGTCAGAGAGGTCGACCAACCCCCGCAGGGCCCCGGGACGCTGGTTCCCTGCCAAGAAAGGCGACTACGCCAGCGTCCGGTTTCCTCTCCCGACGAAACGTCGGGAGGGGGGCGGCGACTCCCCTATCGGAAGCGCCAAGAAGGCTCAGATCCCGGAGCATGCTCAGCTCGTTCTTTAAGGTCCGTCTTGCAGGCGGGTTCTCCAGGGCTCCGAGGATCTCCTGAAGCTTCCTCATTGCTCGGATCAATATGACTGGTAACGCTACCAGAACGGCCAACGAACTCCCCACGAGGAGGTGACGGGTCGAATCCGAGGGGGGTAACCGATCGGTGGGAGGGTGCGTGGGAGGGCAGCGCCGCGAAGGCATTCGATGAACCGCCCTCAACCACCGCTGAATGGGATGCCAGAGCCCTGGGTATCCTCGCCATGGAGGGTAGTGCAGATGCCAGGCGGGTTCATGGTTCCCTGGCTGGCAGCTTTCCACTTCGTGTCGGGGAGCGCAGCGTGCGATTCCGCATGCACTACGGGCCCACCATCCAGTCAGCGCGCCGGGCGAAATCCTGCTGCAGGTCAGCGCGCCATTTCCAGACCATCTTGGCGCCTCCCGGGTCGTCGAACCAGTGATTTCGGGTGGGGTCGGGTCGGACGAATTTGCCGCCCCAGTTGCCCTGGTCAGGCCTCTCCGGGTCACTCAGACCACGCCCGGCGCTCACCAGGTACAGGAACGAAGGCGTATCCCCCTCCTGCTGCCCCGGGTATTTCGGATTGAACCCGCTCTTCGGATAGACAGCGCCCAGCGGTCCGTGGCCCTCACGAATATGCGCATCGATCCACGCCAAATCGGCAAGCTTTGGATCGGAGCCCTGCATGTTCCAGAACATTCCCATGTAGTTCCGCTCCGAGAGGATTATGAATAGGTTCGGAAACGAATCGAGAAGCCACTGCGCCGAGCCGTCCTGCTTCCCGATCAAATAGATGCGAAGCTTGCTGAGAAATCGATCCAACTCGGCAGGACTTCGCGTTTTTTGCACCTTCCAGATGGCCTGGGCCACCTCGCGCGGTCCGCCCCAGACACAGACCCACACCGGCCGGGGATCGGGCCGGTCCACGACCCTGATAATTGCATCCGAAGCCTCGCTATCTTTGCCTTCACCCAGGATTTCGCTGGCCGGCTTGCCGTAGGCGCCGGAACGGCCCTGCCAGGTGACCGCCCGCAATTGCTCAGCCGTGGGATACCGGGGATCATGTTTTTTGAGGTTCCCGACCACCTGGGAATAGCGTTCAAGTATATCCAGAATGTTCTGTTTGTTCGCGACGTTAGCCAGGGTGCCTGCCGAGGCGACCAATCCCTCAACGTCGAAGTCGTCTGTGTACAGCAGAAACCGTACCATGGACTGCACGTCGTCCGGATCGCTGCGTCTGTCGGCCGGGCCGTAGCCCGCTCCTACGGGGATGACGTCCACCGGCGGAAAATCCGACGAGATGATCACTCGCGGCCTCGTGGCGCCGGGCGCAGGCTGCGCAGCCTGGGCGCCGCATGCGAGCAAAACCAGCAGGGCCGCGGACCATGCGGCCGATAGGCACCCTATTCGTACCTTCGTGAACTTCATCGCTATGAGTCGGGTATCTTTCATCTGAGCTCGTGCCTTAAGTGTGTGTGAAAACTGTGTGTGAAACTGGTCGATTCGAAATACGTACATTTGAAATGCGTTCAATTGATTCTCCCGCTTCGTTCGCCCCGCGGTTCCACGGTTAGCCGGGAGGCAAAGCCTCAACCGCGGACCCGTCAAGTCTCTTGATCCGGAGGGCGATGTACGGCTTGCCGGGCAGTTCGATCCGACATTTGCCGCTATACGTGCCCGGCAGAGGGGTGAACGTCATGTTCCAGGTGTCGATGACCTCAATCTCGAAGCGGCCATCGGTCGGCAGTGGCAGATCCTTGCGCGCCGGCTGGTGCTGACCAAAGTAAATCAGATAGAATCGGCCGGGAACGCCCGATTCCGCGATGGCATTGTGTTCCCAGCCAAACATGTTCGTGATGGGCACAAGCGGCGCGGGGGCTTCCTCGATTATGCGGCGGAGGAATGCGATGCGATGCGGGCTGGAGCCGTGCAGGACACCCCCCTTGGACCACCAGAGGATGTCCTTTGGGTCGAGGTAGGTCTCGCCGTGGCCGACGTAGCATCCGCGAAGGATGCCATCCCAGAAACGCTGGGTCATCTGTTCCGGGGTGATGTTGCCCCAGAGCCACTCGACATTGCCCTCATAACAGCACTCATCGTAGACGACCGGTTTGTGGTACTGCTCGCGCAGTCGCACGCCGCCGGTCAAGTCGGAACTCTGAAGACTGACATGGGTAACCCACGGCTTTCCATAATCGTACCACTTGCTGCCGTTGTGGATCGAACGCAGGTGCTGGTAGGGGTCGCGCTTCTGTAAAATGTGGAAGAACCGGTCCCAGTCACCCATGTTCTTAGACTTCATGAAGTCATACTCGTTCGCCACTGACCACCAGACGTTTCGAAACGCGGCGAGGCGGGCGATGGTATAGCGGAGGTAGAAGTCGTCGCTCGCGGCTTCCATCCGGTCGAAGCCCCAGCGTCCCTCATCATACGGGTGAAACAGAATCACGTCGGCGTCAATCTTCAGGTCTCGTAACTGGCCGATGCGGCGTTCCAGGTTGCGCCAGAAGTCGGGGGCGAAACGGCGCAGATCGAATCCTCCGCCCGTTTTCTTTACGAATGGGTACCGCTCCGGCTCGTTCGTGTTATAGGCGTAATTCTTCGGGAAGATGCACATCCGCAGCTTGTTGAAGGGCGCCGAGGCGAGGGTGCGAATGGTCTGGTCCTGCAGTTGTTCCGGCTGATGAATCCACGCGTAACAGGTGGTGCCGAAGCAGGTGCAGCGCGCACCGTCCGCATACTCGAACTGGCAGTTGCCACCAACCCGTACCGGGCCGTGATTACCCGGCGCCGGTGGCGTACAGGCGAACCGTCCGGTTTTGCCATCCAGAGCCGGGCGATTGCTGTGGGTAGTGAATTCCCACCCCCCATCGAGATACGGCATGAAGCGAATGCGATAAATCCCGTCGCCATCGTAAAAGCCGTCCACCCGGTGGAGATGGTCCCCGCAGCGGAATTCGGCGGATAACTCCACCTCCGCGAATGGGTTACCATCGCGCGGACCCGCGAGCTCCACTTCGAAGGTACTCCAACGTTCGATTGTCTGGGCTGGCACGTCAGTGGCTCCTGAAAACATCAGTAGAAGAATTTGTGCAGACAGCAGAAGCCGTCTGAAGCTCATGGTTTTGGACCTCACGGGTCACTCTTTGGCCATGCTGCCGTTGACCCGGATTAATCTCGCCTTAGCGGTGAATAGTCATCCTCATAAAGCAAGGTGACATCCCCGTTACCACGCTTATCCTGGCTGCCGGCATCGGTTTTATCCATTCTCTCACAATGGATCCCGCTCTACCTCCTGGAATTGGTGATTTTCTTGCGGTATACTAAGGTCATGGTACGCTTTGACCCTGACCGCCCGGATTTTTCTCCGTACGGCTTCGGTTGTGTGCGCTGGACGCCGACGACGATGCCGCGCTCCGACCGCCACAATGAAATCGAGTTAAACCTTTTGGAGGGCGGGATGCTGGTCTATCTGATGGGCGGCAGGAAGGTCACCGTTCCTGCCGGCCGGTTGACCGTGTTCTGGGCCGGCGTTCCGCATCAGATTCTCGATTTTGAAGGCCTTTGCGAGTATTTCGTGCTGACAATTCCGCTGGCGTGGTTCCTGCAGTGGCATCTCCCGAACCACCTCACCCGGGCTATCCTGCATGGAGGAACAATCGTAGAACCGGATGATGGCCGCCTGGAAGCGGACAGATCCCTGTTCGAAACCTGGAGCGAAGACGTCCGGGACGGATCGAAAGAGCGCCGGCACGTAAGCCTGCTGGAAATCGAAGCCCGCCTGCGGCGGTTGGCTCTGAGCGTCGCGGAGCATCTGCCGCAGCCCGCTTCGCGGAAACCAACAGCCGTCTTCGATGAGCAGCATCTGAGCAAGGCCGAAGAGATGGCGGGCTATATCGCTCAGCGCTATACCGACTCTCTAACCGCCGAGACGATCGGCCAATACGTGGGACTCCATCCCAACTATGCGATGGCCCTCTTCCAGCAGACTTTCGGCACGACGCTGATTCAGTACGTCACTGAGCACCGGCTGTCACATGCGCAGCGACTGCTCGTAACTACCCAGGACTCGATCCTGAACATCGCGTTTGCATCGGGCTTCGGGTCGCTCAGCCGATTCAACGAAGCATTCCGGCGATCTTTTGGCCGCACGCCGCGCGAATACCGCAGATTGCATCAGTTGATCCACCCGTAGAGGTAGATCACAAAATCGCATGAGCCTTCGCGCGTCTGGTCGTTCGGATCTACAACGGTGAATCCAGCGAAAACGTTATTATAGTCCCTGGATTTACCCCACCACAAGCGCGTCCACCGCCACCGGTCCCGGACCGCGATTGACAATACGAATCATGTGTTTCCCCGGAGTCAGGCCGGGTGCCCCGTACACCTTTTGCTGGGGCTCGCGCGCTCCGGGCACGGACAGATCCACCGTCGCACGCGTTTGCCCGTCAATCTGGATCTCGATCTTGCCGGCGC
The DNA here is from genome assembly GCA_035686845.1 of Armatimonadota bacterium. GTDB lineage: Bacteria > Armatimonadota > DASRZA01 > DASRZA01 > DASRZA01 > DASRZA01. The sequence goes on from DASRZA010000555.1 coordinate 17,786, forward strand.
CTGCCTCTCTGGGCGCGATAACGGTTACGCTGCGCCCGGAGAACGAGCAGCTCCAGGCATCGCCCGGCGTCTCGCTGAGCGTCAGGTCGCTGTTAAAGTCGCCCGTGCTCAGGTTGGAGCGTCGAATCCAGCCGGGCGCGCTCACACCCGGATCGTCGTCATTGATCCAGCCTCTGTCATGGGTAATGCGAAGCACCCGGTACCTCGACGCCAGCGCCTGGTCGGTGATCCCCGGAAGCGGCTGGACCGCTCCGATCGGGCTCACCGTAAGCCCCTGATCGTCTTGAACAAAGGTCAGTGGAAGATCGGAGCCGAGCAGCTCGACCCGGGATACTTTTCCCAGCGTGGCTCCTCCGGCATGCAGCGCCTTGAGCGTGATGGGCCCGCCGTCCCAATCCAGGAGCGCGGCATAGACGCTGCCGTTGTTGCGAGTGTAGCAAACCGAGTTGTCGCCGCATACTTCAAACGGGCGAGATGCGTAGACCGCTTCGCCGTTGGCCTTCAGCCACGCGCCGATATCCTTGCAAATTTGGATGGCCTCGGGATCAAGATCGCCGCGGCCGTGCTGGGTGATATTGAGCAGCATGGCCCCATTGCGCGAGACGTTCTGCATCAGCGCCTGGATTACGGCTCGAGCGTCCATGTATTTCTGGCCGGTCTGGTAGTGCCAGGCCCCGAGGGTGTTTTCGGTCTGGAATGGATAGGCCGAGATCTGCGGTTCAATAATCGCTTCAGTGCTCCTCACCAGGGAGCGTTCCACGAACGGCAGCAATTCGGGGTTGTTCTGAAAGCTGTTGTAAGTCCCGCCCACGCCTTTGAGATTGATCACCACGTCCATCTTACCGCGGTTCCACTTGAGGGACTTGTTGTAAAAGTTCGCCACCAGGGGCGGAGCGAGAAAGCCCAGCCCCATGTGTACGCCCAGGTCCACCTGCGAATCCCCCGCGTGTTCGTCGAAATAGATCACGTCGGGATGATACTTCGTGATCGCCTCATCGATCCGCCACATGAACTGATTGGCGAAGGGTGAATGCAAGGGATCCGCGGCGGTATGAACCGGTCCATAAAGATCCACCGGATCCATCCCCTCCCACCATTTTCCTTTGCCATCGATAATCGTTTGCAGCGCGTCGTAAGGAACGCCATTCATCGGCCCGGTCCTATCGCTGGTGTAGCGCACCGTCATGAACTGTCCCCAGGTCCGGGCCGGCGTGTCGTGAAAACCGATGCCGAATCGCATGCCGTGCTTTCGGGCGATCTTTTCCCAGGTTCCCACGATGTCCACCTTCGGCCCCACGCGCACTGAGTTCCAGGGCTGGTAGGTGGAATCCCAACAGTCGAAGTCGTCGTGGTGAGCGCCCATCGCCATGAAATAGCGGGCCCCCATTTCCACGTACAGCTTCATCAATTCATCGGGGTTCCAGCGGTCGATGACCCAGTTGTGGCAGATATCCTTGTAGCCGTATACCGACGGGTGGCCGAAGTGTGCGACGTGGTAATTATACTGGCGGCTGCCCTGAATGTACATGTTGCGCGCGTACCAGTCGCCCTGTTCGGGCATGGATTGCGGATCCCAGTGCGACCAGGCTCCAAACTTGGCGTCGCGCCACCATTCCGGCGTAGTGTAACGCCGGCTTATTTCCTTCCAGTCGGGTGAATAAGAACCAGCGGCCACCGGCAGCGGTGGCAGGTTCCAGATATCCGGCGGCAGCGTCAGATCCCCGTCGCCCACGATGATCTGATCAACGTTCACCGCGACATCACCATCAGCCCGGGTGATGATCAGCGTGGACCCGGCCGGAATCGAAATGCCAATCCTCGCATAAAGAAAGGAAGAAGTGAGATCTCCCGAGGAATGCACGTTCACCCTGCGGGCCGGCTGGTCGTTGACCACCACACTAATGGTACCCACGTTCACCGACGCATACCGAATCGCCAAACTGGGGGCGGCAGGCAGGCGTGCGAACTTAACGCCCTGGCCGGGTCCGGTCAGACTAACCGGAACGCCCGTTGAAGCGGCCTCAGAAGGCGTCTTCAAGGCGCCGCCAACAGGCTCCGCGACTCTCGCCCCAAATGCATGGTTTTTTGCGGCAAATACCGGCGTCGGAGCGGCTAAAAGCGCCGCGAATCCGAGCACAAATTCTCGACGGCTGAGCATGAATCCGGTTAGCTCCGACTCATGCCGCATCCTCTTCTGCAGTATCCCAATCACTTGCTTCGCCAAGAATATTCCTCTCACAGAACCTGCAGCCCTCTAACCCTCGCGCGCCTCCACCGTAACGTCCCCGGCCGCGCAACCCGCGTGCGCCTGCCATTCAGAACGTGACCGAAGGCAACCAGGCTCCTGCCGGCTCGTTGTAAAGCCCCACGCTCATCAACGTCATCGGCTGCACAACCCGCAGGCCACTGCCCAGGAGCCAGCGCATCAGCGCAGCGTTGCGCGATGGAACCAGGATTCCCGGTCCGCCGAACGAATCCACTGAAGCAATTAGCGCCTGCACGTCCAGGTTCATCTCCGCCGTGGCGTGCCCGAAGAAGGCCAGGTCCGTCGCATAGCCCGTCACCCGCCCGTCGCGCTCCACCACGAGCGCGCGTCCCAACTCGATTGCATGTGAAAGCTGCCCAGCACGATCGAATCCATGCACCCGCCGCGCCAGTTCGCTGCAGGCGTCCATGTCCGCGGCAGTCGCCGGCCGGACCGCGCAGCCCGCGACCGCGCGCTCACGCGTCCGCCCTTGCATACACGTCAGCGGCTCGCGCACAACAAAGCCGAGCGAGGAGTACAGCGACAGGGAGCGGTTATGAAACGCCGCCTGCACCAGCCGGACGCCCGGCGCGCTCTGCTCCTCAGCCCGCTTCATCACCGCCTGCATCAGCTTGCGCCCAACTCCGAAGTTTTGTACCTCCGGGTCCACGGTGATCGGCCCTACTCCCCGGATCGCCGACCGCTCATCCAGGCCGTTGCTGCCCACGATGCGCTCATCGATTTCCGCCACCACACAATAGAATTCGTCAGGGCGCGAGAACATCCGGGAAAGCAGATCCGCAGTGACCTCGACCGAAGGAAAATCGCACGGAAATCCATGCGCCGCGTTGATGGTGGAGAATGCTTTAAGGCAGATGCGGCCGCACTCTTCCGCGTCGTCCGGCCGCGCCACGCGAATGTTTATGTTTCCCTGAGTCATAGCTGTCTCCCACATGTTGTGGTAAGTCTAACACCCTCGTTCTTCGCCCCCACGCCCGTCACGTCCGGAATCCGTATAGGCGCAATCGGCGACGTCGATCAACATACACGACCGGCTCCGTTACAAGTTTTGCGCCGAGTTCCGGGTCGTCCAGCGGCGGGAGGGGCCGCGCTCGCGGCGAGTTACACATCTCCGTCAAGCGCATAAGCGACCGCCTCCTCCAGCGTCATGGCGCGGCCCTCGTTCCAAACGGCCGCGAAGCCTGCGGCGCCTAACACCTGTTCCGCCAATGCCCGGTCCCCATCCCGCTCATTCCGCTCACTGGGCCGAAGCGGATACCCGAGGGCCTCGCGCAGGCTCGCGGCCGCCCCATAGAGCCGAGATCCACGCTCCATCTGCCCCTCGACCATTGCCAGCCCGCCGCAACGCTCCAGCGTGCGCGCCAGTCCGTGCCGATCCTGATTTGTTTGGAACAACCGAAGGCTCTGTTCCAGAAGCGAGCGAGCCCTGCCAAATTCCCCCTGTCGATACGCCAGAAACCCAGGCCCTGCAGCGTCCATGCAATTTGATATGCGTTTCCCAACTCGCGCTGGATGGCCAGGGCCTCTTCATACAGACAGCGCGCGGCGCCACAGTCGCCCAGATGGGAAGACAGGCTTCCGATCTCGGCGAGGTTGAGGGCGATGCCATGCCTGTCTCCCAGCTCGCGGCAGGTCGCCAGGCTCTCCTCATAGAGAGTGCGGGCCGCAGCGGTGTCCGACTCAAAGGCCGCGATCTCCGCCAGGTTGTGCAGACAGGTGGCGATGCCATACCTGTCTCCCAACTCCTGAAAGATTCTCAAACTCTCCGCACCCAGAGCGCAGGCGGGCGCAGAATCACCCTGTCTCCAGGCAAGATCGATGGCGCCGATGAGAGCGCGAGCACGGGCCAGTGGGAACATCTGTCCTCGGTCCCGTTCCAGTGCCGCCGCCACGTGGGCCCGCCCTTCGCCATAATGCCCGCGAGTGTCCCAGAAGTACGTCAGCGCCGCCGCCAGTCGCAGCCCGGATTCAACCCCGTCCGCGTCCTCCAGGCAGAATGCCAGCGCCTGGCGCAGATTATCGTGCTCGGTCTCCAGCGCCTCGAACCATTGTCGCTGCTCCGCGCCACGGAGCTTCGGATTCGCATCCTCCGCGAACGCCAGGAAATAGTCCCGGTATCTGCCTCTTACTTCCGCCCCTCCTCCGTGGTCGAGCAGACGATCTCGCCCGTACTGCCGCACCGACTCCAGCAGGCGATAGCGCGTGGACCGTCCCTGCGTCTCCGCCATCACCAGGCTC
>DASRZA010000556.1:0-2419 GCA_035686845.1 Armatimonadota bacterium
AGAGCTATCCGTTCCACCCCGATCTCATCGAGGCGCTCTATACCCGGTGGTATCAGCTTCCCATGTTCCAGCAGGCGCGCGGTGTGCTCCGGATCTTCGCGCTGGCGCTCCGGGACTCTTACCGGCGCGGTGATACCGCTCCGATTGTCTCGGCCGGCGCTTTTTTAGGCGCCGCCGGGCAGTCCGCGCTCTCCGAAGCCTCGCGCGAGCTGGTGCAGATTGCCCAGGCGCAAACTATCGAGGAATCGCACGGCGATTGGCAGCGGATCCTGCAGACCGAGATCGAAAAGGCGATCCGGATCCAGCAGGAGTTCCCGGGCCTCGCGAACCGCGAGATGGAAGCCGCCGTGCTCTCCGTGTTTCTCTATTCCCAGCCGGCCACGATGAAGGCGCTCACTCAGCAGATATACGCCCTCGTCGGTCCCACCCGCCCCGATCCCATTCTCCTCCAACGCGCGCTGGCCCGCTGGATCGAAACCTCCTGGTTTCTGGACGAAGGCGCTGCCCAGGATCGAGATCTGGCGCCCGATTCCAACCTTCCCCGGTCATGGCGGCTGGGAATGGCGCCGAATCTCCGGCAGATGCAGGATGAGGCTATCTCAAACGTCGGGGACGATGAGGTGAACACCGTTCTGGAATCCCAGATTCGCGCTCTGAAAAGCCTCACCGATGGTGTCAGCGCCGCCGGCGCCATGCCGCATCCCCTCCCGGCGTCTCCTCGCGACATCTCCGACGACACAACGCTTCATTACGTGGTGCTCGGTCCCAATGCGGCGTCTTCACCCGGTAAGCCTTCAGCGACTGCGAAGCGGTTTATCGAGCAGACCACCGGACCCGATACCCCGCGCACCAACCAGAATGGAATCATACTCGCCGTTCCTTCGGCCGATGGGTTGGAGACGGCCCGCCACAGGATCCGGGAGCTGCTCGCCTGGCAAACCGTCAGAGACAATCTTAGAATCGCATCCCCCGGCTGGGAAGACAAGGCGCCGGCCCGAGCCGCACGGCTCACCGCGAATCTATCCGAAGCCAGCAAAGCCGTCCCCTCCGCGATCCGGCAGGCGTACTGTATTGTCGTCACTCTCGGCCGGAACAACCAGGTCGAAGCCTTCAAGATCGATCCCGGCCCACAGCCCCTCTTCAGCCAGATTGCCGGCGATCCCCGATCTCGAATTCAGCAAACGGCGGTCAGCCCCGACGCGCTCCTTCCCGGAGGGCCGTACGACCTCTGGAAGGAAGGCGAACCTGAAATCCGCATCCAGTACGTTACCACAGCTTTTTCCCGCGTCGCCCGGCTCCCGAAAATGCTGAGCAAGGACGCCATTCACGATACGCTGATAGAGGGGTGTAAACAGGGCTTCTTTGTACTGCGGGTTCCGCGGCCACAGGGCAGCTCCAACACCTTCTGGCGCGAAGAGCCCACCGAAATCGCGCTCGCCGAGCATGACGCGCGTCTCGTGCTTCCCGAGCAAGCCGCCCTGGCACGCCTCAATGCACGCCTCCTGGCCCCCGACGCGCTCCCCAATCTCTGGACCGGGCCGGAGCTTACGATGGACGCTCTGCTCAGTTACTTCTCGGGCGATCGGACCTTTACCACGTCGATGGGAGACGTGATCGCCATTCCGCGCGCCGACCGCCCGGAGGTCATCGAACGCGCCGTCGAAGAGGCTGTCGGCGCCGGAGTCCTCTGGTTGACCGCCGGGCAAACCAGCCTCTGGAAAGAACCGGTTCCGGAGGGCATCTTAGCCGAAGGGGTAACGCTTCAGGGCCCACCGCCGCCACTCCCCGTCGCCGCGATCGGGCCCGAGGGGCTGCCGGAGTTCTGGAAATCGGAAACGGCGGATGCCCGCGCGCTCACCGAGGCGCTCTCAACGCAGGCCGATAAACCGGTTCCCTGGCTTGCGGTCCGTCTCGCCATTGAAGGCGCCCTTGCCGCCCGCATCCTCGAAATTGCGTTGGGGAGCGGCCCACTCCGGTGTGATTACAGTCAGGCGCACCTCATCAAGTTGACCCTCCCGAAGAGCCAACCGGCAAGCCTTCCGGTCGGGACCGATGGGGAAGTCGCCGGCCCCGGCGGTTACGTCGTACCTCCCCGTCCGTTCGCCCGTGTCGCCGAAGCCACTCTCAAATTGGACGAGGTTCAGAACCTGGCCGATAAGGTCGGGGAGCTCAAGAAGACTGCCGTCGGCCGGGATCTTACGTTCTATTTCCGGCTCGAGCTTGATGGCGCCGACGATCCGCCAGAGGAAACCATCGAGAGGCTCAACAGGCTTTTGAAAGAAGTTTCGGAGTCACTCCGCTTCCAATAGGGAATTCTCAAACGCGCGGTTGCCGTGACGCCACGGCGCGTATTGAACCTCGATTCGACACGTGGTATCATATAACTATCAGCTAATTATCTGATAGGAGATAACCATGA
>DASRZA010000557.1:0-15337 GCA_035686845.1 Armatimonadota bacterium
CCGGTATGCGTGAAGCGCCAGCGCCGTGACGAGCATCGCCTCCCAGCTTTCCTGGCGACAGATGAAGAATTCCGCCTGAGAGAAGAGAGGGGTGAGAATCTGACCGATTGGATCCGAAGGTATTGGAATTCTTGGCTCGACGGTCCCATACGGAAGCTCAGAATTCGCGATGCACTGATTCATGTACCGGTCGAAATTGGCGAAGATCTCCCGGTCACTGTAGCGCATCAACCGAATTCCGAGCGAATAGCTTGAGGAATCGTCATCGGTTGGAAGCAGCGTGGTGGCCGACTGCCAGCGCCAGGCCGGCTTTCGAAACGCCTCTATCAGACTGGCTTCCGTGCTCCACTTTTCCTCGCGGATCGTGGCTGACATCGGCTGGCGCTGCGCCCCCATCGACTCCAGCTTCTTTGCCGTGGCGAGAGCATCCGGGGCGCTCAAATGCGGTAAAGCACGCTCAATATCCCCGACTCCGATCGACTCGACCGCCTGGCCCACCAGCATGGAGATAAGTGTACCGCCGCGAGGGATCTGCAGCCCAAAGCGGACGATGCCAAGGTCATCCGAGACCATCCCGTTCCAGTTGCCGTGGGATGCCTTTGCCCAACCCTCAATGTCCAATAACCTCGTCAGATTACGATAGCCGGGCAAATACGCTATCCGCGCCGTAAAAGAGCGGACCGCGCGATCCGTGTATTCCTTCGCAAGCCCTCGCTTCAGCGCTCGAAGGGCGGGTTGATTCTCACCGAGCAGGGCTTCACGCCGCGGACTGGGCAGGGTGGGGTTTGGGCCAACCGCGTCCGCAATTTCAGCTTTGTCTTTGAGCAACTTTACGGCGCGTACGTAATCATTGTAGGCGTTGTGGGCAACCAGAGGATGACCGGGGATAACAACGTTCGGGAGCGCGTTCAGCCACCGCGTGTATCCCAGGAGCAATGCGAGGATGAGAGCGGTGGCCAACAAGAGCGCCCACCGGCGAAACGGTCGCCTTTGATAGAATACGTGCCCCGAAGCGCCATGATATTCAGCCATTCCAACTTCCTCCAAATCTCAACGAGCCAGCCTGCAAGGTGTGAACAATAATCGTACGCTGTCCGCTGCGGGTGACGCAGCCGGCCCTCGCGGCGATGTCTGAGTACTTAGTTGCCATTTTCGACGCTCAGTACCCGCCGGCCCCGAAAGGGGGAACTATCGCCTCGCCCCTTTCCCCGATAACGGGGGAACTATCGCCCCCTGACCCCCGATAACGGGGGGACTATCGCCATCCGCGTGTTGGGGAGCGCGTACCGCCGCGTTCCGCCGGTCCGGGAATAAGAAGACACTCCCGTTGACCGGGCGCCTCCGGTTCTCAGCCATCATTCCCGCGATATATCCGCTCACCGCGGACGAGGACATGCGCCGGATTCGGGATACGGGAAAGCTCGTCGACGCTGTGATAGCCCGCTGTCATGCTCATCCGGGTGCCCGGGGTCCGGTTTTCGCCGGCGCTGTGCATCAGAAGGCTGTTGATCGCTAACATCCCGCCGGCGGGCATGGGAACCGGTACCGACTGCTCCAGGATTCCCATCCGGCGTATTCGCTCGTCTTTTCCCAGGTCAGGAACATCCATCCCGGGCAGGAAATGCGTTCCGGGAACGATGAGGGTGCATCCGTTCTCAACAGTCGTCTCCTCGAGGTAGAAAATCACGGTCAGGATGGTCCGGGTCCATTGGATGACGTCGCGGTGGAAATAGTTGGAGCCTTCCTCGGCGACGCGAAGCGTCGCGTGGTTATGCCGGTTCAGAATTAGCTCGATATTGGGTCCGAGAAGCGGATCGAGATAGTTGAGGAGGCCTGTCGACGCCATCGCGGCCCGGAATGGATCGCCCCGGTTCCAGAGAGCGGAAATCCGGACGACGCGCCCGGTCCGGTCGCGGACGACCGGCTCCATCTCATGATTAATCCCATCCAGGATCGCTTCTCGCAGCCCCATGACCTCGTCCGGAGACAGTCGCTCAGGAAGCTTAAGATAGCCGCAGTGCTGGAAGAAGCGTACCTGGTCGCTGGTTAGAGGCATTATTTTGTTCGACTGCACATTACGTCGCGACGCATTTGAAGAGACTCGAGCGCCGAGCCAGTCTGGCGCGGGTCCGAATTCCCGCCGCCGCAGGCTCGAACTCTGAATCCAGTAACGGGAACTCTCAATATAGTATAATGATTCCGCCATCCGCTCGCGGAGGACGGCGCTGAAAAAAGACTGCTGCGATCAAGGAGTGATAGGTTGAGGCGGAGGGTTGGGAGGCCGCTTGCGCGTGCGCCGCGGAGCGTGATCGGTTACCACGGCTGTTCGACCGAAGCGGCCCAGCGCATCCTCTCCGCGCAGCGGTTCATTCGTTCGGAAAACAGTTACGACTGGCTTGGCGTTGGAGTCTATTTCTGGGAATATGGTCCGTTTCGAGCAGCGGAGTGGGCGAAAACCCGTTTTAACGAGGATGCGGCGGTGCTTCAGGCAACGATCCGGCTGGGAAGATGCCTGAACTTGCTGGACCCCAGACATTATGGCGGGCTCCTAAGGGCGTACGAATTGGCGGTAGATGAATTCGCTCGGCGGGACGTTCCTTTGCTCAAGAATCGCCGCGGCGCACATTTCCTGGACCGTCTAATCATCGAGTCTTACTGTGAGGATGAGGCAATCGTTGCGGGAGAGGGTTATTCAACGGTCAGAGGGTGCTACCCTGAAGGCGCGCCGGTATTTCCAGGGTCCAGGATTCTCCGAGAGACTCATGTTCAAATTGCCGTGAGGATTAACTCTTGCATTTCTCAGTTGCGCCAGATAAGCTTAGAGCAAATAGACACCGGCAATCAGGGGGGGATCTAAATGAGTCGCAGATCGAAGGATCCCGATGACCCAGAAGTCATCGAAGGAATATTGGAGCGAATACACAACCGGACTCGGGAAGAATGGATTGAGTGGATCAAGTGGCGTCCCGAGGGTTACCAGGACCCGGATGGAGAGGAGGATCCGTGGAAGGAGTTCCTCGCCCGGGAGGCGGCCAAAACCACCGACCGGGAAGTCAAACGGGCGCCGGGCGTCAGAGGCCCACGTAAAGACGAGAAAGCAGCGTAGCAGGTACAACAATCGGCGCTGCCCGCCCCGGGATGGCGCCGCGATCTCGCCCCCTACCTCGCGCCGGCCGAGTTACCGTCCACGGTATTAATCACCTTGACGTCGCCCTCGATCTTAACGTTTTCTCGGCCCGCCAGGTCGATCCCGCGAGCACGAACGATTGTCTCGAATAAGTGCAGGCGGGGATCCCCGCCAGTCTTCACCAGAATCCGCGTCGCGGCCGGGTCGTAGGTGAATCGGGTCCACGGCTTGCCATCGCGGAGCAGTTTTTTTGGCCTCGCCGGACAGTGCGCCGACCACGCCGCGCCATCCCGCTGCCAACCCTCCACCAGGTCTGCCCCGCTGATCGTCACCTTTTCGCCCTTCATGGCGCGGATCGTCACCCCGCTCGCCGGCCGAAGCGTCTCCCGGTACACGCCGCCTCGGAGCAGGATTGTCTCTCCGGCCTTCGCTAACGCGCACGCCCTCGACGCGGTCGCCAGCGGCACGGCCGGGTATCCCCAGCCCGGTTCATCCGACGCCGCCGGATGGCGTGGGTCCACGTAGTAGACGTTCGGCCACTCCAATGCCCCGACCGTTACACCACCCTTGCCGGCCCCGATAGCCGGACTGCCTTCACGCAGTCGAAAGTCGCGCTGCAGAGGATTCACAAAGAGCGGGTCCTTGCCATTGATGTTCGTCGGGTCTGCGAGCGCCCAGGTCTTGAACGTCAGGTTATACTCCGAGACCGGATTGGCCGGAGTAAAGTCCATGCGGTCATCGACGGCCCTCTGCGCGTCGGCCATGATGTTGTTGAAGATCAGCCCGTTCGTCGATTCCTTGCCGCGAAGGCCGACGCAGGCCCACGCAACCTGGGAGATGGTGCAGTTTTCAACGGTCACGTCGGGAACCTGGCAAATGTCCGGCCCCCAACCACCGTGCATCGTCGGCGAATTGGGGCAGTAAATATCGCGTCGGAAGGTCCAGTTCCGCACATTTCCTATATGCGGCGTGCTCTCTACCATGCAGCCCTCGTGATAATCGAAGAAGGTGTTGCCTTCGAGAAGCGCGTCCTGTGCGATTTCGCCATTGTTTGTAAAGGTCTGAATGCAGTCCACGTGCGCGACCTTGATCTCTTTTTGAGTCGTGCCGTGGAAGTAGTTATTTCGAAGCACACACCCCTTACCGAAGAAGCGGGAGTAGTCGCAATCGTCGTAATTCCTGCCCGGGCTGTACATCCACAGCCGGGAGACCTCGTTATCTTCCACCAGCCAGTCATTCCCGCCCAGCATGAAGCCATACTCGCAGTGATAGACTTTGTTGTAGGCGATCCGGTTATGCGCGACCGCCGAATAATCCCGGCTGCCATCGGCCTTAACCTGCCCACCCGTACCGTTGACGCCCACCATCATGTCGTGGATATAGTTATCCACCACTTCGCAGTGACTCCCGAGCTGCACGGCCGTACCGGGTTGGTCCGCGGTGATCTCAAATCCCACGACGCGGATATAACTCCCGGGCAAATCGAAACCCGTCACAACGGCGGACCTTCTCGGCATTGCTTGAAAAGTGATCGGCTTCCCTTCCGCGCCGCTCGCGTTGACTTTGACCCGCTCGTCGTACCGGCCCGCCATGACGTAAACCGTGTCCCCCGGCTTCACCACGTCCGCGGCGTGCTGAACCGTTTTGAATGGGCGCGCTTCGGTTCCGGCGTTTGTATCGGCGGCGCCGGGCGCCGCCTGATCTACCACGTAAACCGTTGCTCGGGCCGGGCGCGCCACCAGAATCGTCGCCGATAGAAGACCCAGATAGAGTGGGGGCCAGCGCACAAGCCTCATGCCAGTCTCTTTTCCGAACAATTGGGGCAAGCGCCCCGTGAATCAATGCTCATCCAAACCTTGAGCGACCCGGTGCGGCGCTTTGACGGGACGAACAACTCGAGTTGAACGCACGCGCCATCTGCCGCCATTCTACGCCATTCGCAGGTGATTCGCCATCCGACGCTCATTCGCTGTCGGGCAGCGTCCATCTCACCGGCGGACGGCCGGGGTAATCACCCTTATTCATTCTTGTGGGCGGCGTTTAATTCCTCGCTTTCGACGGTAAGAGAGATATAGGAGGAAATCGCATCGCTGTGTCCGGCTCTGCCGGATCACGCAAGAGAGGGAAGAAAAATGAAAGCGCAGCATCAGCCTCGGCTCACTCTGCGATGGCTGCTGGTTGGGCTGGCCGCGGCCGGATTGGCGGCGCTCCCACAAGCCGCCGTTGCGCAGGGCGATAATTCGGTCACTATCCAGACGACCCCGCCGCCAACTGCCGGCACGTCGGCGGACTCGTCGCAGAAGACAAGCGCGCCCACGAATGCGCAGCTTCTTAACGAAGTGGCGGTACTGGACCAGGTGAACAATCTCCAATTGACAGCCGGCCAGATCCGGGATATCGTGGGCCGGCTCTCCCGCCTGGATGCCGCGGAGAAGGCCTTTGACAAAAGCTCTGAGCAGGATGCAAAGCCTGTGCGACCACAGCTCGAGCGAATCCGCACCGCTTTAGACGCAAATAAACCGCCATCGGCGACGGATGAAGCCGCAGTCAGCAAGGCGATCGCGGGCTTGAACGCCCAGCGCAATGGAATCGCCCAGCTTCGGCAGCAGACGATCGACGGTATTCGACAGGAACTGAGCCGGTCCCAACTCGACGCGGTTCGCCTCGACGTTGGAATGGAGCCGGCCGCGGCAGCGGCGCAGGCCGCCGCCGGGCCGCAAGCCGGACCAGAATGGGCCTCGGCGGCTTACAACACGGCGAGCAGCGGTGTCATGGGACCGCTCCCGACTGCGGCGAACAGCCCGTATGTTGCAGCAAACCTTAACGCCGACGCCGCGCAGACGCTTGCCATACTTGACCAGGTTCGCGTGACGCCTCTGCTGACCTTCCAGCAGCAGCGGCTGGGCCTCGCGACCGCGCTGGCCACAGCCGCCGGCGCACCTCCCGGCAGCCCCGATTTTGCCCAGGCTCGTGAAACAGCCGGTGGAATTCTGGAAAACATCCGCGCTATGGACCTCCCGGATTACGAGGCTGAGCGCCAGCAAATCGCGGCAAACATCGCGCTGCAGGCATACCAGACCCAGCTCAACGCCGAGCAGTTGGTGCAAAATGCCGTCGGCGCCGTCACCGATTCAGATGACCAGGCGGTGAGCGCGTTCTTCCTGAACGAAGATATGCTCCGGGCGCTCCGCGGGAAGCTCATGCGGTAGGAGGCGCGGACGAAGGACGGAGGACGGAGGCGCCTGTAACTTCAGCGTTTCTGACTCATCCTTCATCCTTCATCCTTCATCCTTTACAGAATCATCAACATCGGGTTTTCGAGGATGCGTTTCAGGTCGGCGAGGAATTTCGCGGCGGCGGCGCCGTCGGTGGCGCGGTGGTCGCACGAGAGATAGACTTTCATCATGGTTCCTACGACCAGCCGGTCTGCTTCCACGACCGGCTGCTTCTGAGCGGCGCCGATCGCCAGAATGCCAACTTGCGGTGGATACAAAATCGCCTGGAACTCGCTCACGCCAAACATCCCGAGGTTCGAAATACTGAAGGTGCCGCCGGTGAACTCCTCCGGCTTCAGCGATCCCTTCCGAGCGCGCTGCACGAGGTCAGCGGCGCCCGCGGAAATCTGTCCCAGGCTGCGATTCTGGCAGTCGAGCAGCGCGGGCACAATCAGCCCGTCTTCCAGCGCCACCACCAGTCCCAGGTTGATCCGGTCATGGATTCGGATCTTGCCATCCACAAACCAGGCGTTGAACGAAGGGCGCTGCTGCAGCGCCGCCGCGGTCGCCTTGACGATGAAATCGTTAATGGTGATTTTGAGTTCTTCGCCAGCCGCCTTTGATAGCTCGTCGCGCAGCGTCAGAACCGCGTCCATTCGCACGTCCGTCGCAACGTAAAAATGGGGAATCTGCTGCTTGCTCTCCTGCATACGGCGCGCGATGGCCTGCCGCATGGGGCTGAGCTCCCGCGCGCCCGCAGAGGTGGTAGACGGCGCCGAGGTATGCGGAGTTGGCTCACCGGGCGCAGGCGCCGGCCGTGGGACAGCGTGGGTCTCGGCGTATTCCTCCACGTCATCCTTTAGAATCCGTCCCTCCGGTCCGCTGCCCTCAACCCGTGAAAGGTCCACGCCTTTCTGATCGGCAATCTTCCGGGCCAGCGGTGAAACCCGGAGCCGCGCCGCTCCGTTGGCCGTACCCGGCCGCGCCTGATCGGGGGCCGGCTGCCCCGGTCCGCCTCGCTGCTCTACGCCCGGCGACTGCTCCTGCCTGTCTTCCGCGGCGGCCGGTCGCCCTGGTTTCTGCTCCATGGGTGGTGGCTCGGACGGCTTGCGTTCAGCGTCGGAAGGCTGTTCTGGCTTCTGCTGTGCGGGCGCCGCATGGTCGCTTGGCGCCTGCTGCTCCTGCGGCCCGGCAGCCGATTCTGGTGGAGCAGGCGCTGCTGAAGGAGTTTCCCCCGGCGACTGGGAAACTTGCTCACGTTCCGCCACCCCGTTGGCCCGATCGGCCGCGGCCGACGCTTCCTGGGAACTTTCCGGGGCGGGGGCCGGTCTCTCCTCGGCGCGTTCCCTCTGCGCGGGGGCTTTTCGTTCCGCGGGCGCGGCCGGCGCTTCAGTCCCGGCTTTCTGGCTCCCATCTCCCCCGGCGCCATCTCCCCCGAAACGAACGATCGGGGTTCCAACCGCGACCGTCTCACCCTCCGGAACCAACAGTTTCTCGATGACGCCGCCCGGATGGTCCACCAGTTCGAGGTTTACTTTGTCGGTAGCGATTTCGGCAAGCGGCTCGCCCGGTTCAACCCGCTCCCCCTCGTTCTTCGTCCAATGCGCGATCTTCGCCTCGGTCATGTCGTAACCGAGCTGCGGCATCGCGAAATCAATTGACATCGTCCGTCCTCCGTCCCCCGCCCGTGCCCCGCGCCGCCCACCCTCTCATCCGCCCCTCGTCTTCGATCCGTGTCCCGCGCCGCCTACCCTCTCCTCCATCCTTCGTCCTCGGTCCCCCCATCTCACACACTCACGCACTCACACACTCACACACTCACACCCACACCCTCAACACCCTCCGTCCGCGCCTCGCGCCTGTTCGGAATATGGATCGCTTCGCCGATGGCCGCCAGCGCCGCTTCCATCAGTCCTTCGGAAATTGTGGGGTGGGGATGGACGGTCCTTCCGATATCCTCAGCGGTCAGTTCATTCGCTTTCGCGAGTTCGTACTCGCCTATGAGCTCGGTGACCTCGGGCCCCACCATGTGCGCCCCTAAGATTTCGCCGGTAGAAGACTCGGTTATCAGTTTGATCATTCCCTCGTGCGCGCCCAGCGCGAGGGCTTTGCCGCTCGCGCGCAGTGGGAACCGACCGATACGGAGATCGTGCCCCGCGTCGCGCGCCTGCCGCTCGGTGAGCCCCAGGCTGGCGACCTGCGGCTCGCAATAAGTGGCTCTCGGCATGTCCACATAGCTTAAGACGTGCGTGGCGCGCCCGGCAATCGCTTCAGCCGCGATGATTCCCTGCGCCGACGCGACGTGCGCCAGGTACGGCGGTCCGGTGACGTCGCCAATCGCGTAAATGCCATCAATATTCGTCTGCATCCGGTCGTTGATCTTAATACAGCCTCGCTCTAAGGCGACTCCGCACTCCTCAAGGCCCAGATTGGCGGTGTTGGCCTGTACCCCGATCGCCACCAGGACCATCTCTGCGGCGATTTTCTGTTCGCCCTTCGAAGTGGAGATCACCGCTGCCACGCCGTTCTCCGCATGATCCAGTTTTTCCACTCTTGCGCCGGTGTAAACCCGAATTCCCTGCTTGATAAACGCCTTCTCCACCACACCGCTGATTTCGGCGTCTTCAAGGGGCAGCGCTTGCGGCAGCATTTCTACCAGGTGGACTTCGGTCCCGTAAGATCGGAAGAGATAGGCAAACTCGCAGCCGATGGCGCCGGCGCCCGCGATCAGAATCGTCTTTGGCGCCTTTCGCAATTGAACGGCGTGGTAGCTCGTGATAATCCGGGTCCCGTCAACCGCGTAGGCGGGCAGTTGACGCGCCTGCGCGCCCGTCGCCAGGATAATGGCGCGGGCCTCAACCGTCTCGCCGGATGGCGCCACGATCAGGCGGCCCGGGCCGTCGAGCTTCGCGGACCCGGCCTTCACGTCGACGTCGGCGCCCTTCAAAAGAAACTCGATACCCTTTACAAGGCGCTCAACGATCTTCCGGCTGCGGTCGTACGCGGTTTCGTAGTTAGCCTGGATGTTCTCGGCCTGAATCCCCCACTCCCGGGCATTCCGCAGCAGGTTCAGCACGTCGGCGTTTCGCAGCAGCGACTTGGTGGGGATGCAGCCCCAGTTGAGGCAGACACCCCCTACCCGCTCCTGCTCGATCACAACCGTTTTTAGCCCGAGTTGCGCCGCACGGATCGCCGCAACATAACCCCCGGGACCCCCGCCGACAACCGCCACGTCATACGCCATTTGAACCCGCCATTCTAAACTCCGTCTTCCGGCGGCGCCCACAACAGGGCACGGATCGGGACCCGCCGCCCGAGTCCCTGTCTATGTTACACGTTTTTGAACACGCTCCGTTCGCGCCGAGGAGCGGCGGGAACCGGGACGAACGGCGTTAAATCACCTCGAGTGCGTTCCGGTCCGGCAGTGTGGGAAAAGCGGCGTGCGGCTCAGTCTGATACCAGTAACCAACCGAGGCGATGTCGTCCTGAAGTGGAAGGTATCGGCCCTGCCCGCCGATCGCCGATCGCCATCCCAGCGCCTGGATCGTGACCTTGAGATCCTGCTGAAACCGGATCGGATCCATCACGTGCCAGCGATACATGCCAAAGCGCTGCTGGCTGGAGTAGAGCCCATCGGGCGCAATGACCTGCGGCAGTCCCAGGAATGGGGTTGAAAAGACGCCGTACTGCCCCTGCGGATGCTCAAAGTTCCATGCGCCCCCAAAATAATCTTCGGTTCCAGTCCCACAAATCGTCGGGAATTCGCCGTCGCCATCCATAAAGAACTTGATCTCGCCTTCTCCCCACCAGCCGTTGTTGTTGACACCCCACGCCAGGTACGTGCCGACGTAATGCCCCTGCCCCGTAAGCCCCTCTAAAATCGTGTGCGTGTCCATATATCCCAATGGATTGTTTCGCCTCCACTGGGCGTGAAAATACGCGGCGTCGTCCGGAATCGTCGTCAGCGAATAGGTAATCTGATAGTAGTAACCGCCGATCGCGTCATCGCTAATGTTTTCCAGCGTAATTTTGGCGGACTTCCGGAACGGCATCTCCCAGTACGAATTGAATCCCCCCGCCGGGTTCACCGCGATGGGCAGAGAATTGACGTTACAGCGCCGGCCCCACCCACTGCAGAAAAAATCTCCCAGCGGCGTCTCAACTGACGGCATATCCTCCCCATCCCAGTATATTCGTAGCACAAGGCGGCGCCAGAGCGTGGGATGAACCGTATTCCAGATATGCTGTATCACGCCCGGTCCGTCGATCTCCGCGAGCGTCACTGTCGTCCGGGGCGCGATGCCAATGCTCGGCGAAACTTTCCATCCCTGGCCCAACTCTCGCGCAGCGGCCGCTGCGGTTCCCTCCGTCGCCTTCCCGCCTCCGCCCTTTTCTCCCGTGAAGTTCTCGGCGCTGATCGACCGGGTGACGGCCGAAGAGAGCCGAGACAGATTGCCAAGCCCAAGGCTCAGCCCATTGAAACCTTGCATTGAATCTCCCGTAAAGTGAACACGGCGCCACCGCGGCGCATTGCCCGAATTCAACGCCCGGGCCGCGATCCCTCTGTGGGTGACGGAGGACGAAGGACGAAGGGCGAAGGACGAAGGACGGAGGACGAAGGACGGAGGAGAGGATATGAGCCGCCGGGCCAAAAGCTCCCCCGTTATCGGGGGCCGGGGGGATAAGATGCTCCCCCGTTATCGGGGGCTGGGGGGCCGCACTCGGTGGCGCAGGCGTCCCTGCCTGTGCGAGGGCCGGGGGGCCAAAAGCTCCCCCGTTATCGGGGGCCGGGGGATCTGCCGCGGGCGGTCATCATTCCCCAGAGCCAGTTGATCTTGTAGCGCTCGACGGCGATTTCTATGAAGCCGCCGGCTTTCAAGAGCGCTCGCAGCTCATCCCCCGAATAGACTTGCACGTGGGCGCCCTCTATTAAACGCAGCACCCGGTCGCAGAGTCGACACATCATGTAATCACGGCTCCAATCGGTGATGAGGAGTTGTCCTCCAGGAACGAGGACGCGGGCCATTTCGGCGAGAGCCTTTCGCGGCTCGCGAATGTAATGGAAAACGCTGTTGGAAATCACGGCGTCGAAACTATCGTCCGCGTACGGCAGGCTCTCGGCGTATCCCTGTCGCAGGTCCACCACATCGCCCAGTTTTTCATAGCTTAACTCGAGCATCTTTTTGCAAGGATCAATGCCCGACAGTGTCAGCGACGGGCGCGTCATCCGGAGTTGCCGCAGCATCTCTCCGGTTCCGCAGCCGACGTCGAGAACCCGTGCGCGGATGGGCGCCTCAAGCCGGTCGAGTGTCTTCCGGGTAGTCTCCCGGATATAAAATGCCCAGATTCGGTCATAATAGCGTGCGAGAAAGTCATATTCCCGCAGCATACGGTGATATGGCGAATTGAGTCGACCCCGTAGTTTCATTGTATGAAAGGCTCGCATTGCGTATACTTATGGTATCGTTGTCCCGCGTTGTTTTCATGATAGTTCCGATCCTAACAGGCCGAGCTTTCACCGTTAGGCCCGGAGAGCGTGGGAACCACGACGATCAAATTTGGCTCTTGAACAATGATCCCGGTTATCTGGCAGAAATTGGCAATACGCATCCAGTGACCAGCAGATATTCGTTCCCCTACCGTTCAGTATGAGATATATTCGCACATTCCGAGGTCATGCGGCGCTTAGCCTTCTGTGCATGATCGCGCTCTCCGGCCTGCCGATGGCGGGCGGAGTCACGTGGGAATGCGCAAACGGACTTCCGTGCGTTCCAGGCGCGGCCGCTCCGGCAAAAATGGCAAGCGATACATCCTGCGGAATGCCATGCTGTCGCGGTAAAATGGCGGCGATGCGCAGTTGCTGTCCGGCGAAGTATCAATCGCCGGCTTCACATATCACTCGCCCGGGTACCGCAGTCTCAGCGCGGTGTGTATGCCGGCGGCGAGGGATCCACCAACAGCGATCCGTGCTGCCCCAGATCTTTCGTATCCCAATCGCCACCGCGCCGCCGATCATCTACCGGTTGGCTGTGGCGTCCCGGCCGCTCTCTTCGATGGCGTCCAGCCCATCCCGCGGACCGCCTTCCGCCTTTCTGCTTCGCGTCCCCTCTCTCCGCGCCCCACCCTCCGCATAAACCTCTACGCCTGATCGACCTTCTCGACCGGGCATTCGGCGCGTCTTCTCCTCTCTCTGGTCCTCGACCATTGGCCGCAGATCACCGCGCCCGCATTCAACAATGACTCGTTTCCCGCAGCGCCCGTCAACGGGGCGCAGGGTAGTGATTTTGAATCCCGAGCACTGCTGGCAAGTTTGAGGTTTATCAGCTCGATGGGCTGCAGTTTGAGGATATTGGTATGACGTTTTCAGTTTTTGGGCAGCGACAGGGCGTGCGTGCGCCCGATCCGGTCGCGACCGGACAGCGACCTTCGCGGACTCCTTCGCGGCAGCGCCTGGCCAGCCTGCTTTTATTCTGGCTGCTGACCGTATCGCTTATTGCGCCATCGGTTACCGCGCCGGCGGCCGCATCCGGAAGTCGAGGAACCTCCTCGCGACCCTACGACGTAACCATTGATAGCGCCCCTCCTCCGATTGGACGGGGCCAGATCGTGGTACATGTTCGAGACCACCAGTCGGGCCAGCCAGTCTCCGGCGGTACGGTGATTGCGAAAGCGTCGATGCCATCCATGCCGATGGGCGAGACGTTCCATAAAGCGGTTCCTGCGCCCGGTCATCCGGGGGAGTTCCAGCTTCCGTGGTCGTTTCAGATGGCCGGCGATTGGGTGATCCAGGCCGAGTATAAAGGACCGAAGGGGGTTACGGCTGCCCATGTCCACGTTTCACCCGGCGCGCTGGCGTTCCCCCTCTGGGCAGACGTTCTCATCGGCTTGATTGGCGTGGGACTCGTGGCGTCAGTTGGCGCGCTTGCACGGACCCGAAATGGTCGGGAGCGGCTGAAAGCCGCGGTGCAGAAGAAGAACCTCGTGGCGCTGCTGGTTCTGGCGGGTGTGATCGTCGGGGCCTGGCTCCTGGTCCGGCGGCTTAAGGCCGGGCAGATCGATTGGAACCAGATGTCCATGGAGATGGCGGACTACACCGCGCCCACCCCCGTTTCGGTTCAGCCGGTCAAATATGGGGCGATCAGCGGCGTCATCACTTATACCGGGACCGTGGCGCCGTACGTTGAGGATACGGTCTTCTCCCGGGTGACCGGGCGCATCACGCGCACACTCTATTCGGGCGATCCGGTGACTGCCGGCGAGGTCGTTGCGCAACTGGATCAACCGGACCTTGTTGCGAAGGCTCAGGAGGCGCAGTACGCGACGATTTCGGCCCAGCATGACGTGTTGGAAGCGAAGGATAAGCTGCGGCAGGCGCAAGATGCTGTCGACAGCGCCCGCGCGGCGGTTGAGGCGAGCGCAGGCGGTGTTCAGGAGGCCCGTCAGAATGAGACCGGCGCGGGGGGCTCTATCTCAATGGCCGAAAGTGATTTGCAGGCCGCCATTGACGCACAGTCGATCGCCCGGTCGGGCGCGGATGCCGCGCAGGCAGCGGTCCAGCAGAGCACGGCTCAGCTCCAGAGCGCCCGGGCCGACGCGGCGTACTGGAAACAGGAAATTCCACGTGAGGCGGCGCTGCTGGCGCATGGGGCGGTTTCGCAGGACGAATACGAGGCCGAGCTGGCGAAGAGCCAGGCCGCACAGGCCGCGGTCGGCGCGGCGCAGGCTGAGCTGGCCCATGCGAAGGACGGGGTCGCCACAGCCGAGGCGGGCCTCCGAGAGGCTGCGGCGAAGATTAAATCGGCGCAGGCGCAGGTCGTCCAGGCACGCGCCCTGCAGGGCAGCCAGGGAGCGAAGGTGAGCGAGGCACGCGCAGCCAACCAGGGCTCCGGCGCCAATCTCGCCAACGCTATTCATGGCGCCGCGCTCACGGCCCATGAGATCGAGCATGCCTACGCTATGCTCGACCAGGCCCGCGCCGCGCAGGCCGCAGCCGAAGCCAATCTCAGTTACCTGACGATCACCGCGCCCCAGAGCGGGGTTGTGACTCAGCGCCTGGCGGATCCGGGAACGGTCGTTAATCCGGGCATGGGCATTTTGAAGATCGCGCAGCTAGACCGGGTCCGGCTCCAGGCCAATGTATCCGCGGACGATCTCGATAAGCTGCACGTCGGCACGCCTGTCACGGCCAACGTCCAGGGAATCTCGTCGCCCATCAACGCACGAGTCACAACCATTTTCCCTGCGGCCAGCACAGCCGCAAGAACGGCGGTCGTAGAGGCGGCAATCCCCAACCGCGGCCGGCGGCTGACCCCCGGCGAGTTCGTGACCCTTCAGTTCCACACGGCGCCAGCCAGGAGCAGCCTGCTCGTGCCGCTGAGCGCGGTCGTCAATCTTGCCGTAGCGAATGGCGCCGGATCATCGGGCGAAACCAGCGCGGCGAATGGGGGAAGCGGTGTCTGGCTGGCGCAGCATGGCGCGGCGCATCTTGCGCCTGTGACCGTGGGCGCTTCGGATGGCGTTGACCAGGAGGTCCTTAAGGGGCTGAAAGAGGGAGATCTGGTGATTGTCAGTGGCATTGAAGGGCTGACTGAGGGCGCGCCGATTGTGTATCCGGGGATGCCGCAGCTCACGCCTGCGAGCGCTGCCGGCGCGTCATCGCAGCCCTCCGGAGCGACTTCCGGCCCCGGTCTCAGTCAGAAGGCCGGCGCCATGACCATTTCGCTTAACTTCGATCCTTCGCCGCCGAAAGCGGGCGCCGAGACACTGCGCTTCACATTGACAGACGCGCACGGCGCGCCGGTGAAAGGCGCGACCATTGAGGTGACCACCGCAATGCCGTCCATGTCGATGGGCGGGCCATCCGGTGTGGCCAGAGATGACGGTGATGGGACTTATTCACTGCCGATCATGATGGGGATGGGCGCCGATTGGCGAGTGACCGTTTCGATCACACCGCCCGGCGCCGCCGGGGGCAAGACGCCATCCAAAGCCATAT
>DASRZA010000558.1:0-4651 GCA_035686845.1 Armatimonadota bacterium
GCGTATCCGACGAGTATCTACAGGTCTCTATATATGGGGTTTTGAAGGAGTGCATCAGAGCTCGTTTAGGCTGTCCAGTTTCGAGACAATGATTTTGAGACGGATTCTGAGATGGAGGAGCATGCTTGGAGAGCCAACTCCTCGGCGACATGGAGGATGCTTCAAGAACGAATGTTTATGAGATCAATGGAGATGTGTGGCTTGTATGATGGCGGGAGGGTCCGGTTACGATGGCGAACTCTGCCGTAGGGCGTTGCGAAACCATTAGAAACGTACGGTGCGAGCTATGAATCCTGTGGAGTCGCAAGCATTGGCTGTGCTTGAGGTGCTGTTTGACCCGCAAGCGGGCCGTCTCACTATGCCGTTGCTGGGCGAAGCTAGTGGACTCACCCCCACTGAAGTGAACGAGGCCCTAGACTGGCTCGTCACCCAGGGTGCGGTGAAAGCTTTGCGGGGAGGAGAGCCCCCATATCTGTTCGCCGCACTGGTGCTGGAGGCGAGCGCCAAGCATCTCTATCACGAGCTACGAGCCGAGAAAGGGATCTCCGAGCAACGAGGGGCTGAGGGTGCGGAAGTCAAAGCCCGGGTTGTCTTCCTGGCTGCCAATCCTGAGGGAACTAACCGGTTGGCCTTGGACGAGGAGATTCGTGAGATCACGGCCAAGGTCAGGGCATCGACGCACCGAGAGCGGCTTGAGATTCACTCGCATTGGGCAGTGCGTCCCGACGATCTGCTGCAGGTGTTGAACGAGCATAGACCGCAGATCGTTCACTTCAGCAGCCATGGGAGTTGCAACGACGAGATCATTCTCTGCGACCGAAACGGGATGCCGAAACCGGTGGCGCTTCCAGCCCTGGAGGAACTGTTCCGGGTTCTGCGGGGCGAAATCCGCGTGGTGATCCTGAATGCATGCTATTCAAAGTCGCAGGCAGAAGCGATCGTTCGCCATGTTGACTGCGCAATAGGGATGAGACGGAGCATCGGGGACGTCGCAGCCATCACCTTCATTGCATCGTTCTACCGTTCGATTGGCTTTGGACATTCAGTGAAGCGTGCATTCGAAGAAGGCAGGACTGCGCTTCTGCTGGAGGGCATACCAGAGGAAAACACGCCAGAACTGCTAACCAGAAGGGGAGTTGATCCGAGCAAGGTGGTAATCGTTAGGAGCGGTCAGGGCCCAGCTCAATAGCCTCCTCGTATCCGGCTGGCAACTTACCCTCGGTGAGGCCAAAGTTAGGTTCGCAGCGTTCGCATGGTCTTCTGGCTATAGGCGCGCTCCTGCTTGCATGCTTGAGTATCGTGGGCGGTAACTGCGGCCTGTTCTCACACCTCCAGACGACGACATATGATCAGCAACCTTATCGGGAGTCCACAACGTTAGCCCGACCGCTTCTTGATACCAGCGTACGGCTCGACGTGATGTCGACAGGCGGTTGGGGTGGCCATCCACTCTACGTTCAGGTCGGCGCCGGTGAGAGTCTGATCACTAATGAGCGTATTCAAGCCTGGCCGTTCGATGACAATGCGGGATTCGCGGCTGATTGCGGTCGCTCTCGGGCGGGCGTTCCTGGCCGAGTAAGAAGGTGGTAGAAGGCCTGACCGGTGAGGAATTGCCGTAACCAGGCTTCCGTCACAGACACCGATTAGAAGTTCGTTTCTGGATCGGGGTATGGTAGAATGACGGCAAAGCGATCGCTGCGTGAAGGACGGCGAGACATCCCATGCTGACGCGCCTGAAGATCAATGGATTCAAGAACCTTGTGGACGTGGACGTGCGATTCGGACCGTTTACGTGTGTCGCCGGGGCGAATGCGGTGGGGAAATCCAACCTGTTCGACGCGATTCAGTTTCTGAGCGCGCTCTCCGATCAGACGCTGCGGAAGGCGGCGCTTTCGGTTCGGGGCGGGGGTCGCAGTATGAGCGACCTGGAGCACCTGTTCCATCGGACCGGCGACATCTCTGCATCAGAGATGTCGTTCGAAGCGGAGATGATCATCCCGCGGCGGGGAGTGTGTGAGGTCGGGCAGCCCATGTGGATTCTCATCATTCTTCTCTTCCGGCAGCTATAATAGCAAACAGTAGAGCATGGTGGCGAACAGGCTGCCTCCACCATAGGCTGTCGGCTTCTTTGGGCTTCGCGCCTGCTGTCCGTTGGAGATTGTTGTGCAGCGATTCAGATCCTGATCAAATGGGAAGTAACAGTCCAGGATTGTGGGAATAAACCAATGACTATGGCTAAAAGCATTCATGAGGGGGTACCGAGCCGCATCGACGCACACCTCGAAACACGAAGCGAAGCTCCGGACCTCCTTCCGGAGGAAGAGGGCGCGACTCCGGTTGACGTCCTTTCGTTTGCGGGTATGCTCGTGGATCTAACGCCGGAAGAAGAGGCTGCGTTCGACAGGGCGATCCGGTCGTCACTTCAGTTCGACCGCAAAATCCCGGATTGAACCGCGCGCTGCTGGATACCGATACCCTCTCCTATTTCCTCAAAGGAAATCCCGCCGTGGTCGCTCGTGCCGCGGAATACCTGACGCTCTACCAGCGGTTGGAGTTTAGTACCATCACCTACTATGAGATCGTGCGCGGTCTCATTCACTCCGGCGCCACGCGAAAGCTGGCGAAGTTTGAGGAGTTGTGCCGCTCAAGCGCGCTCTGGCCGCTCGAATCCATGGCGGCACGGCACGCGGCCGAAATCTGCGCCGCTCTGTGGCACGCCGGCGAGCCACTGGATGAAGCCGACATTCTTATCGCCGGAACAGCCCGCGCTCACGACCTCACGTTGATCTCCAATAACCAGCGGCATTTTGCGCGCGTCAGCGGACTCGACCTGTCGAACTGGTCTGAGGGCGCCGGATAGCCCCTCGTTGTGCGTTAGATCTCCCGGAAAGCACAGATGAAACCTTCCCCTATTGCCCTACGGAACGAACTGGGGACAACGGCGCTGAAGGAGCCGTTGGGGACGGGGCACGCGTGGCGCTTAGCTCGGCGAAGGTTTCGGGACCGTGATTATCGGAGGCGGTTTGATGCGGAAGGGTGAATACGGGGCCGGTCTATGCGCGCGGTCGGCGCCATGACGCTCCCTGAGCTGCAGCGTCTCGTGGGCGAAAGCGAGGGCGAGTGGGAGCGGGTCGAGTTCAAGAAGTCTACGGGAGAACTGGAAGGTGGGATGCGCACGCTCTGCGCGTTCCTGAATGGCTCCGGTGGTAGAGTTTTCTTCGGGGTTACGGACGCCGGCAAGATCGTGGGGCAGGAGGTTTCCGAGGGCACGTTCCAGGCGGTCGCCGACGCCATTCGGAAGATTGATCCGCCCACGCGAGTTGATCAGGTGCGCGTTGCCATCAGTGAGACAAAGGAAGCGCTGATCTTGCGAACGACAGATCGCTTAGATGGCCCATTCGTACTCGATGGTCGTCCCTATTGGCGAGTTGGTAGGAGCACCTTCCAGATGCCCAGGGCCGAATACGACAAGCGAGTGCTTCAGCGGCCAGGAGCGCTGGGGCTGTGGGAACGTCAGGCTGCCGAAGGCTTCGCCGTGGATGATCTCGACTTGCAGGAGATAGATCGGACGCTGCAAGCTGCCACCAGGGATAACCATCGCCGACCTGAAGCGCACTCACTTATCGCATCCGCGGAACCCGACAATCGCGAGAGTGCTCTTTCGTCGGGGCCTGATCGAGCAGTGGGGCCGGGGCACCCAGAAGATCGTCGAACTGTGCCGGACAGCCGGGCAGCCGGAGCCGGAGTTTGAAGAGTCAGCCGGGGCCGTCACCGTACGCTTCCTCCCAAGTGGTTATCATCCACCGCTGCGGGTAAGTCATGACCTGACGGAGCGGCAGCGGCGGATTCTGTTGGTTCTGAGTGGTGGTGCTGAATGGACCCTGGCTGAACTCTCCAGGGCAATGCCAAATCCGCCGAGTGAACGAACCATGCGAAGGGAGTTGCAGTTGCTCAGTGGCGTGGGCCTGGTCGGCTCCAGGGGCCGGGGAAAGTACTTGCGATGGTGGCTTAACAGGTCCACGGAATAGTCTTGCAGCCGGGGATTTAATGACGGCCAACGACGGCCACGGCGGCCAACGACGGTCCACGGCGGCCAACGAAGTCGAGCGTCACTCAGGGACATCCACAGACATCTACGGAGGTGGTGGAACGGCGGCAGAGCCGGCGGAATCTCATGGCAGTCCGCAGCAGAGGATGGCAGCATCCCACAGTGGACGGGCGTCCGATTGTTCTGGGACTTGCTTATAACCGGTTCTATGACGATGTCAAACGTCAGCAGAATCGCGGCCGGCTCCGGGTCTTTGACCGCGATGGTTGTGGCGGGTGGCGAAGCTGCGCAGACCCTTGAGGCACTATGATGAAATCCGCAATTCTGCCCTCGCTGCTCCGGGCTGCGCTTGACGGGCTGGAGCGGGTTTATATTGACGAAGGGGCCGGGCGACGCCCGATGCCATCTCTTGACGGATGGGCGAATCTGCTGAGAGCCATCGATCGTGCAGGCGTGGATCGGCGGGAACTTCCGCGGCTCCTTCGGTTGTCGAAGCGGGCTGTGCGCACACGGCTTTCTGCGGGGGTCAGAGCGGGATGGGTGGAGGAGTTGACAACCGGACGGGGTGAGACAACGGTGCGGCTGACAGACATCGGGTCTGAG
>DASRZA010000559.1:0-16093 GCA_035686845.1 Armatimonadota bacterium
TGCATGGTGAGGCTGTCGGTTGTGATCACGCCCTCAAATCCCCACTCGTCGCGCAGGATTCCGGTGAGAACGGGGTATGAAAGTGTGGCCGGCGCTTCCGGATCGAGCGCTGGATATACAGCGTGCGCGGTCATAATCGCCGCGACGCCGGCTTCTACGGCAGCATGGAATGGACGTAGGTGGATCGCTTCCATCTCCTCGCGGCTGGCGTCGATTCGGGGAAGGTCGAGGTGCGAGTCGACAGACGTGGGGCCGTGGCCGGGGAAATGCTTCGCCGTGGCCGCAACCCCCTCGTTCTGCATCGCGTGGATCGCCGCGAGGCCGAGCCGCGTCACAAGCGCTGGGTCTGACCCGAATGACCGGTCGCCAATCACCCGGTTGCCCGGATCGGTCACCACGTCGAGCACCGGCGCAAAATTCATATTGACGCCAAGCTCTCGCAGCCCTTTCGCGGTGACGCGAGCGGCGTGCGCGGCGTCGGTCTGCGGGTCCGGGCCTTCGGCGATGGCCTTTGCGGAGGGGAAAACCGGGAAGCCAACATCTCCGGTGAGACGAGCGACTCTCCCGCCCTCCTGATCAATCCCGACGAGAAGACCCGATCCGCCACCTGAGGTCCCGACCCGCTGGATCTTTTGCAGCAGCGCGAGAAGCTGATCCTGTCCGGTGATATTCTGTTTGAAGAGGAGTACACCGCCCGGCGGCGTCGTTTCAAGGAACTTCCAGAAGCCCTCTCCCGGCTCAGGTCCCTGAAACCCGATCAATAGCAACTGCGCCAGTCGCCGCTCTTCAGCCTTGGTAGCTTTAGTCATCGTTCTCCGCCCGTTAATGGCCACTATATTATAGTATCTGAATTGTATAGTATCCGAGCGCTCCTCATAGTTGTCGCCGAAGGGTTATCGCCGAAAGGATGCGGCTACTACAAACGTCGCGGCATCCGCGTAAATCGCCGAAGGAATTGGGCTCCTCCAACGGACCGTCTCTCCGGCGCGTTCTGTTGGGTGCTCTAAACCGGGCCGGTGGCGTCAACGATCAGACTTCCCGAAGCCGGGATGCTTAAGGGGTTGCCGAACATATCGCTCCCGGCTGCCCCAGGCGAAAGCTCCGAGGAGCTCCCAGCCGGCGCCAGGATCAGGAGTTTTGGCGCTGTTTTGGGCAATTCTGTCGCCCGGTGGAGTACGATGGAATAGAGATCCACGGATGAAATCGCGGGCGATTTGAATGGGGGGAAGCTTCTTTGATGAGGACGGCGGCCAGATGCGTGTGATCTGCCTGGGTACAGGAACCTCATTTGGAGTGCCGATGGTCGCGTGTGATTGTGCGGTCTGCACGTCCACCGACCCCCGGAACAAACGGAATCGCTGCTCCGTGCTGGTGGAGATGCCCGAAGGTAACCTGCTGATTGACGCTCCACCGGAGCTGCGCCTCGCCTGCCTTGCTCACGCGGTTCGTCGCGTGGATGCGGTAGCGCTCACTCATACTCACGCCGATCACATCATGGGGATGGATGACATACGACGGTTTAACGTGCTCAACGGGGCGGAGATGCCGATCTATGCGGAGGAGACCTTTTGCGATGACGTGCGCCGGGTATTCCGCTACGTTTTTACAGCGGGGCAGGAAGGCGGCGGCCGGCCTAAGTTCCGACTGATTAACATTCATCCCGGCAGGGAGTTTTCGCTTTTAGGCGCTGCGGTCACCCCGCTGCGAATTTTGCATGGCGAACTCGCGATCACCGCATTTCGAATTGGATCTTTTGCTTATGTCACCGATGTCAGCCATATCCCACCCCGGACGCTGGAGGGGCTTCGCGGGCTGGACGTGTTGATTCTGGGCGCCATTCGGGACGAGCCTCACGCCACCCATTTCTCCATTCCACAGGCGATTGACGTGGTGAAGGATCTCTCGCCCCGACGCGCCTTTTTCACTCACTTGACCCACGACGTGGACCACGCTGAGCTCTCCGGCCGCCTGCCGCCCGGAATGCTGCCTGCCTTTGATGGACAGGTTATTGACATTATCGAATCTACCAATTAGCTCGTGGCATTCTTAGAGGCGCAGGATCTGAGTTTTGGTTATGGATCGCGCCCGGTTTTGAACGCTGCCAGTTTTGGGGTAGAGAAGGGCGAGTTCGTGGCGCTGATCGGACCGAACGGCTCCGGAAAGTCCACACTCATCCGGCTGCTCACCCGCTTGCTGACGCCGGAGTCGGGCGAGATGTTGATTGGCGGCAAGTCGATTCAAAAACTGGGGCCCCGTGTCCTCGCTTCCTGTATCGCCGTTGTTCCGCAGGAGTCTGTGATTGACTTTGATTTTACGGCGTTCGAAGTGGTGCTGATGGGCCGTGCGCCGCATCTTCGTCCACTTGTACAGGAGTCTCGGCATGATCTCGACGTCGCCCACGAAGCGATGAGGATGACGGACACCACACATCTCGCCGACCGGTCGATTCAGAAAATCTCGGGTGGAGAACGCCAGCGAGTGATTGTCGCCCGTGCGCTCGCACAGGAGACGGAGGCTTTGCTGCTGGATGAGCCGACATCGCATCTCGACATCAATCACCAGGTTGAGCTGCTCACCCTGGTTCATCGACTCTGCCGCGAGAAGCAGATGGCGGTGCTGGCCGTGCTGCATGACCTTAACCTCGCTTCAACCTACGCGGACCGGATTCTGATTCTGTACCAGGGGCGGATCGCCGCGGATGGACCACCCGAGGCTGTCATTACGCAGGAACGCATCCTTGAAGTGTTCGGCGCCCACGTGCGGATAATCCCCCATCCGGAAACCGGCCGGCCGATAACGCTGCTTCCGGGAGCGGAGGGCGTGGACGAAGGACGGAGGGCTATGAAAGGATGAGGGATGAAGGATGAAGGATGAATCAAGATCACGCTCGCGCGAAACCGGTCGTTACGTACTGAGTCGAGGGGTCAAAAACCCTCCGCCCTCTGTCCGCGCCCCGCGCCTTGCGTTCCGGCTGCACGATTGGTTGAAACCGATCTCTGAGCGCGCGAATCCGTTCGCAATGTACCGAGTCGAGGGCTCAGAGGCTCAGCGTACGCCCCCCTCCGTCATCCATCCTCGGCCGTCTCAACCTCTCTCCCGGCCTCTCCCCGAAACGGGGAGAGGCGCCTGTGTTGGGACGCTTACCTTATACAGTCGCGTTTTCCGGCCGCCGAACCGGTTGAAACCGGTCTCTGCGCGCGCGAAACCCTCCGTCGAGCGTTCAAAAGTCATCCACGCGCCCCGCACCCCCTCCTCCGTCCTCCGTCCTCCGTCCTCCGTCCGCGTCGTCCTCCTGCTCGCGGTTCTTCTTTGTCTTTTGGGGAGTATCGGACGAGTCGACGCTCAGAGCCTGTTCCCCGGGCCGGTGATGGATATTGCTCCTCTACCGGGTTATGAGGGCGAGGAGGCGATTGCAGTGAATCCGGTCAACCCGATGCAGCTTTTTGCCACCTCCAATATTGGTCAGGATGGCCTGATGGCGGCATTCAGTGTGGATGGCGGTTCGACCTGGCGATTCACGAATCCCGCAACCGGATTCATCGCCACCGACAACAGCTCGCTGCCGGCGGCGTGCTGCGATCCGAGTGTCGCCTTCGACCGGTTCGGGAATCTTTTCCTCTGCTATCTTTCGGCCTCACAGGATTCGGTGGTTGTTCTGGTCAGCGTGGATGGCGGCCAGAGCTTTCGTGTACTCTCGAAAATGCGGGCGTCGGCGACCCGGTCCATCGCTCCGCCATTTCCGGTGAAATCGTCTCCGATTTCCCGACTGGCGAATGTCAAAGATCAGCCGACACTTACGGTTGGACCGGGCGGAGCTGAAAGCCCATCGAGTGCATGGGTCACCTATCTCGGAAGCGACGGCTTTATCACTGCGGCGGGCGCGCCCGTGACCGGGCTTGGTCTGATCGGCGCGTTCTCAGCGCCGGAGTTGGCGCCTTCGACCCAGTCTGATGGAAACTTCGGGGATATCGCCATCGGGCCGGCCGGTCAGGTAATGGTGACGTGGCAGAACGGAACCGGTACCCTCCCTCAACAGGCCACCATTTTTGTGAGTGTGGATTCCGATGGACTTGGTTCAGGAGGGTTCGGCCCGGCGATTCCGGTTACCACGTCGAATGTCTATGGCTTCACCGCGATCCCGGCGCAGCCCAATCGAGACATCGACGCAGAGGCGGGACTTGCATGGGATCGCAGCGGTGGTCCGCACCAGGGCCGGCTCTACATGGTTTATACCGATTCTCCGGCGCCGAGCAGTGCAAATACCGATGTCTTTGTTCGTCATTCGGATGATAGCGGCCAGACATGGAGCGCGCGCGTGCGGGTGAATGACGACAATACTTCAAACAGTCAGTTTCTCCCCCGGATTTCGTTGGACCAGATGACTGGAAATATCGCGGTTTCCTGGTACGATTCGCGTAATGACCTGGGAACCGGCGGACCGGGTGATACGGATGGCATTCCAAACGACGATGCGGAGTTCTATGCGTCGGCCAGCGTGGATGGTGGCGCCAGCTTTCTGCCGAATATTCCGGTGAGCAGTGGCGCGTCCAATGCCAACGACGCCACGGACCCGAACGATTACGGAGATTATACCGGTCTCACCTTTTATGGCGGCGTCCTTTACCCATGCTGGGCCGACAATTCCAACAGCACTGGCACGAACCCGGATGGCCGGCTGCGGAGCTTTGATATCTATCTCAACCGGGTAGCGCTGATTCCCGCGGCCGCGTTTCCGGCCGGCCTCTCCATGGTGAGTTTGCCATACGATTTCAGCGGAACCGCGCTCGACGCCGCCACGCTTTTCGGTCTTCCCGTCGATGCGACGGGCATGGCCGACATTGCCGCTTACGATCCAACGGCTGCGAAATACCTCATTTATCCCAATCTGCCGATGACACCGCGCCAGACGCAGACCGGGCGCGGTTACTGGATCTTAGAGGCCGCGCCGCACTCGCTTGCGGGAATGGGGACAACGGTTGCAAGCCCGTTCCATGAGACGCTGCCGCCGGGCTGGAACATCATTGGTGATCCGTTCCAGGCGCCGGTGTACGGCTCAACCCTGGAGATCACCAGCCCGATTGCAGCCGGCGGCGTGCCGGCCAATACGCCGGTCACGCTGGCAGCCGCGCAAAGCGCGGGGATCGTTGGCAGCGCGCTCTACACCTGGGACAGGGGAGTCGGTCAGTATTTGGAGGCGTCCGCCCTGCTGCCGTACACCGGTTACTGGATCTACATCGATCCAAAGGTGGCGACGCAGCCGGTGACGCTGACGCTAACTCGATAGGGGCGAGTCTTGAAGCCGCCCCTATCGTACGTCTGGTGTTAGACGTCCAGGTTGCGGACGCTGCGGGCGTACTGCTCGATGACCGCCTTGCGGGGCGCTACTTTATCGCCCATCAGCACCGAAAACATCCGGTCGGCGGCAGCGGCGTCATCCATGGTGACGGATGCCAGCGTGCGAGAATCCATGTTCATGGTGGTCTCGGCAAGCTGCTCGGCGTTCATCTCACCCAGACCCTTGAAGCGCTGAATCCGATACCGTGCCCGGCCGAGTGACTTCAACAGGTCATCCCGCTTCTCTTCGGAGAACGCGTAGCGGATGTTCTTGCCGACGTGGATGCCATAGAGCGGCGGCTGAGCGATGAACAGATGCCCCTTCTCGATGAGCGGGCGTAGATAGCGGAAGAAGAACGTCAGGAGCAGAGTTCGAATATGGCCGCCGTCTTTATCCGCGTCAGTCATGATGATGATCCGGTGGTACCGGAGCTTATTTAGATCGAACAGGCTGTTGGACTCGCCGTCATCGTCATCGTCGTCAAGCGGCAGCTCGGCCACAGCGACGGCGCCATTCCCGTTTCCATTCCCGTTTTCACTCGCATGCCCGGCGCCATTCCTGGATCCATTCCTGCCGTTCTGACCGGGCAGGGAAACCCCATGGATACCGGTGCCCAAAACGGTGATGAGCGATTTGATCTCCAGGTTATCGAGCGCCCGTTCCAACCGCTGCTTCTCGACATTGAGCGGCTTGCCGCGAAGCGGTAAGATGGCCTGGTATTTCCGGTCTCGCCCCTGTTTTGCGCTGCCGCCTGCCGAGTCGCCCTCGACGATGAACAGCTCACAGCGAGACGGGTCTGTCTCCTGGCAGTCTGCCAGTTTGCCCGGCAGCTTACCATTGTCCAGCGCGCTCTGTCGTTTGACATTCTCCATCGCTTTTCGAGCGGCTTCGCGCGCCCGGGCGGCCAGTGATGACTTGTCCACAATGCGGCGGGCGGTCGTTGGATTCTCTTCCAGGAACTCCTTGAGACCCTCCTGCACAATGGAATTGGTGAGACCATCCACCTCAGCGTTGGTGAGCCGGATCTTGGTCTGCGATTCAAACGCCGGGTTTGGAAGCTTCACCGAAATAACGGACGTGAGGCCCTCACGGGTGTCATCGCCGGTAAGATTTGGCTCCTTCTCCTTCAGCGCGCCGCTCTTCCGGGCGTAGTCGTTAATGACTCGAGTGAGCGCCGATTTGAATCCGGAGAGATGGGTGCCACCCTCGGTAGTATGAATGTTGTTGGCGAACGAGAGAATATTCTCCTGATACCCCTCGTTATACTGCATCGCCACTTCGATGTCGATCCCGTCGCGCTCGCGATGAAAATAGATCGCCTTGTGCAGCGGATCCTTGTTCTGGTTCAAATACTCCACGAACGCAGCGATGCCGCCGCTGTAATGGTAGACATCTTTCTGATCGGCGCCTTCGCGTTCGATGCTAAAGTGGACCGTGGGATTCAGATACGCCAGTTCGCGGAGCCGCAGCGAGATATGCTCATAATTGAAGGTGGTTTTGGGAAAGATGTCCGGATCTGGCCAGAAGCGCACGGTGGTTCCCGTATCGCTCGCTTCGCCGATAACCTTCAGGGGCTCAATAACGTCTCCCCGCTCATAGGCTTCACGCCAGACTTTTCCGCCTCGTCTGATGGTGACTTCCAGCCGGACGCTCAGCGCGTTCACGCACGAGACGCCAACTCCATGGAGGCCGCCGGATACCTTGTAGCCGCCGCCGCCAAACTTGCCGCCGGCGTGAAGCCGTGTCATCGCCAGAGTTACGCCAGGAAGCCCGGTTCCCAGGTGCGTGTCCACGGGGATACCGCGGCCGTCATCAGTCCCGGAAATCGATCCATCGGCATGCAATATCACGTCAATATGCGTACAATGACCAGCAAGCGCCTCGTCCACGCTATTGGCAATCACCTCTTCCACGAGGTGATGCAGCCCCTTGGTGTCGGTGCCGCCAATGAACATGTCGGGCCGGCGCCGGACCGGTTCCAGCCCCTCAAGAAGCTGAATTTGTTCGGCGTTGTACTGGTCATTAACCTGCTCGGGTTCGTAATGTCCCTGATCCTGCTCACTCATCGATTAACGGTTCCTTCCCGACTGCCGACGACCTATCTGGCCGCCGCCCCATCTCAGGCGTCCATGTTGACAGCGCCTTCTATTATATAGGGGGATCGTATAGCTATATTTTACCACTTCGGCGGCGGCGCGTCAAACGGAATCCGGGGATTCGGACGCGTGGTGCGGAGGCGGATCTAGGGTATGGATCTAATCGGCGTTATAGGAATTGACAGTTGTGAGCGGCTCGCCGCGGAAATCCGGGGATGCGTCAAATGCCGGCTCTCTGAAACCCGGATTCAGGCGGTAACGGGCGAATATCAGGCTCAGGCGCGGATTCTTCTTCTCGGAGAGAGCCCGGGCGCAGCGGAGGATCGGTCGGGGCGCAACTTCTGCGGCCCGAGCGGCAAGTTTCTTAACCGCTGCCTGTCGGAGGCCGGTCTCTCTCGCGACGACGTGAACGTGGCGCCGATTCTGCATTGTCACCCACCAGGCAACCGGAACCCCCTGCCGGATGAAGCCAGTTCATGCCTCCCGTACCTTCACCGGTATATCGCTCTCATGGATCCGGCCATCCTCGTCGTGATGGGGAGCGTCGCGGCGCGCTGGTATCTCGGAGAAAAGTCTATCGCGCCCCTGGTCGGAACCTGGCGGGAGTTCAACGGCCGTCCCACGCTGATAACCTACCATCCCGCCGCCGGCATGCGTTTCCCCGCAAAGGGTAAAGTGATGATGGAGCATTTCCGGATGTTATCCAGCACGAGGCGCGAGGCGCGGACGGAGGACGGAGGACGGAGGACGAAGGAGAGGGCGTGAGGTACGAGGTACGCGATGCCTTTTGCACATCCTCCGCGCCTCACGCCGCCGCGTCACCCGGCTGCAGACCCGGTTGAAACCGGGCTCTGCGGACGCGAAAGATTGTGTGTACCGATTCGAGGGTTCAAAACCCACCCTCCCACACACTCACCGTCTCACACACTCACCGTCTCATCGTCCTCCGTCCTTCGTCCTCCGTCCTTCGTCCTCCGTCCTTCGTCCTCCGTCCTTCGTCCTCCGTCCTCTTCACATCCGATACCAGAACTGATCCCAGGCGTGCCAGAAATTGTCGCCCCGGGCGCGGACGGAACGGGGGCCGATGACTTCGACGCCGGCGCGGCCGCGGTATGACGCGGCGTGATCCGGCGCCGCGAGCTCGACCTGGAAGGTGACCGGAGCGGTAAAGGTGAGGGGACGCGGCCAATTCTCGCGGTGCGACAGAGCCTCGGCTGACTTTGCCTCAATGAGAGCGCAAGCGTCCGCAGGACTCTTGTGACGGGCGGCGAAGCGCGCCAATCCTTTCTTCACGGGGGCGGCGACTACCGTTGACCCCAACAGAGTTTGCACTTCCCGGCAAGTGGCTTCGTCGCCTGAAACGAAGATGCAGGGTACATCCCAACTGCCTGCAATGGCGGCGACGATGCCCGACTCACCCACGGCCGTGCCATTGATGGTGGCCGTGTACCAAGATTCGGAGGAGACGGTATGGGAGAGGACACCGTCCGGGGTTCCGGCCATGGCATGCGCGCCCACAAACAGGGCCGCGTCGCAGCCCTGCTCGAAGGGTTCCACGTATCGCGCCCACGTGTAGCCCAGAACGTACTCGGCGCCGGGTTCAAGGTCTTCCGCGATCAGGCTCAAGAAGCCGCGGCCGCTGCTGAAGCCGCCACCGTGCCCATCAATCACGATAATCTCGTCGGCGCCTGCCTTCTTGCAGCCTCGGACCGCCGCATTGATCTCTCCGGTATACAATTTACGGCCATCGTGGTAGAGCGGTGAAGATCCGCCCACGTGATCCCATGACGTAATTCCAGCGACGCCCTCCATATCGGCCCAGATCATGACGCGCATTGATTATCTTCTCCCAAAGCGATCTTTTGCGAAACCGGCGATGTGTGTTTACCAACTCATAATCACTGAAAAAGTGTGAGGCAGAAAGTCGAGCCTTTGAACGCCCGTGCTATAATACCATAGCATGCCCATGCCGGATTACGAATAGCCGGCTGTCGCCCGGACCATAAGAGGGCTGGCTGTTTCGCTCGCTGCCGGGCCGTTATGCTCTCCCTGTTGCTCCAAACTCATAGAAAGGACCGCGGGATGTCAGAAATGAAGCAGACTGAGACCCAGCCGAATCGGCAGCGCGCCCGACGCATTATCGCGGCCAGCGCGGCCGGTTTGGCGTTGGCTGCCGGCGTTGTGTCCATCGCCGGCTGCTCGGATTCGCAGTTTAATCCGAAAGTCAACAATGCGCGCGCCCAGGCGCCGGCCGCGAGCACACCGGCGCCGGCGAATAGCCCCAGCAAGAACTGAGCCGCGAGTCGCGGTGTCCTCTGTCACCCTCGCATCATGCGCCGGGCTTCCGGGTATACCGGTGTTTGACGCCGGCCGGGAAGTAGTCGGGATCTCCGGCCTGTGCAAGGGTGATTCGGGGAGTTCGATATTCTGCCGGCGTGTAGTGCATGAATTCGCTATTGAGCCGCTCCAGGTTGGCGCGTATGGAACGGCCGATAGCCTCCTCCTTTTCGTCATCGGGCTTTACGCCTGGCAGCAGCTCTACCACCACGCTCAAAACCGGGTTCCGATCGTCGTTCTCCTCTACCTCTAACACGAACTTTCCGCTCACCCATTCGGGAATGGGCGGCTGTTCCAGCCCCACGGTCACGTTCTCCGGATAGATGTTTGCTCCGAAGTATGAAACGGTGAAGTCCGACCGTCCAAAGACGTAGACAAACGGCATTTCTCGGACGATTGGTCCTTCGGCAACGTTCTGATCGGGCGCGTTCTCAAGAAAAAGTGTCATCATCGCGTCGTACGGAACAACGCCGCCGGCGTCGGCGATATGGTACCGGATCAAGGGCACGCCGCTGTCGCCACTGAAGAGCAGCGTGCCATCAGACGTTTCGAAATAACGGCTCATCGGATCGTACTGAACGAGCGTCGGGAGCCTGGATTCGCCAAAGAGCCCGCGGGCTAACTCGGGTTGTTGACTCAAAAAGCGGCGAATCGAGATGCTCAGCGGCGTTTCATTGCCAAGCACTCCGGCGTCGGCGGTTCCGTAGATCGACGCGAAGTCGGTTGTGGGCGACGTCGATCCGATCCGATTCCCGACCAGCGTCCGCCACTCTTCGCTGAATACTTCGCCGGCCATGACCATCTTCACCCGGAATGGCGCGCAGTCGATTCCCCGCGCTATCCCCGTATCGACAACCTCTTTTAGAAACGGCGGGTATCCGAGCAGCGCCACCTGATCGAAGTGGGGTCCAAGCTCCTGCACGCACCGGAGAATCTCTTGCATATTGTTACCCGGCGTTACCACCGAGATCGGGTATCCCTTCTGCGCCAGGTATCGGAGGCAATTGGCGGTGAAAACGCCGCCGACCCACGTTCCCATGGTGAAGCAGACGATCGCGAGGGTGGATCGATCGGCTGCTTGAAAGCTGTCGTGAAAGACCTGTTCGAATCGAACCGCGACCTCCATCTCATGCCGGATAGACCGCGGCCAGAAGAGGGGAACGCCGGTCGAGCCGGAGGAGACCGCGATCATTTCGCATCGCTCCAACTTCCCATCCCAGCAGCGGTCCGGGAGCGGATAGGCGCGCATATAGTTCTCTTTTGTGGTGAGCGGCACGCGTGAGAAATCGGCTGCGCTTCGTACCGAGGCCGGATCGAACCCGTGCGCCTCCAAAAAAGCGCGATACGCCGGAACCCGCGCTGCCGCGTCGTGGAAAAGCTGAACCGCATGTTCCCCGGGCGCTTCAGCGCGACGACGCTCGAGAATCCGGGAGAGCGGCGTATTTAAAAAATCAGTCACGGGAAAATCTGTTTCGGACATATTGGCCGCTCCGTTTTCTAACCATTTCCGACCGGTTCAGCACTCCCTCTCTCCAGCATGCTGAATCTACAGCGACATTCCCGGGTCCAGAGAATGCCTAGAAAACAGCGCCCACGCATGCCAATTCCGGGGTTCATGCTTCCGATCGAAGTAATCAAAGATATTGGCGCAGAACCGCTCGCAAAAAGTGTTCGTCGCGCGAAGCCACCACTTCCATGAAGTAGATCAGCTTCTCGGGGTCGCCCGGTTGAGGACGAAGATCCCCGACGCAGCGGGGATATGAACCCGGCGGGCTCATCTCACCCGCTCCCTGCCACCGTAATGGACAGGACTCGCGCGCTGCCGGTGAAGTGGTGATCCCGCGCGCACCGCGCCGCGGAACCCGCTGAAGCTGTAGTCCGGGAAAGCAG
This sequence comes from Armatimonadota bacterium, assembly GCA_035686845.1. Classification (GTDB taxonomy): domain Bacteria; phylum Armatimonadota; class DASRZA01; order DASRZA01; family DASRZA01; genus DASRZA01. Next base: position 11,659 of record DASRZA010000559.1, read on the forward strand.
GTACACAGTCGGAGCGATAGGCGCAGAGGAAGAAGGACCCATCGAAGCCGTCCCACGTGCCGCCCCTCAGCACCCGCGTATAGCCCCTGGCGGGGCCTGCCGGATTGCGCGGAGGGGCGTCGTGATAGTAGTCCTCATCGAACCAGTCGGCACACCACTGCAAGACGCTGCCCTCCATGTCCAGGCAGCCATAGGGGCTGGCGCCAGCCGGGAAGCTCCCGACCGGATCGGGGCCGCTTCGCTCGGTATCCGCTGAGCACCAGAGCTTGCGGCTGTCCCACTTGCTGCCCCACGGGTATTTCCGGGCATCAGTCCCCCGCGCCGCCTTCTCCCACTCCGCCTCCGTCGGTAGTTCGGCGCCCGCCCAATCGCAATAAGCTTTGGCATCGTTCCACGAGACATTTACGATGGGATAATCGTCCTGCCAGCCCCAATCGGGCGCATCGGGCATCTGCCGGCCGGTCGCTTCGCAGAATTTCCGGTATTGGGCCACCGTCACGTCGTTCTTATCGATCCAGTAAGCGTCGAGGTAGACTTTGTGCGCTGGCTTAGCATCGTCGTAGCCCAAGCCGGCGCCGATGTCGGCGCCCATCGTGAACGGGCCGGCCGGCACGGCGACCATCACCGCGCCATCTTTCGGCCGGATCCAGGCCTCGCCTACCCGCGTTAGAGAGGGCGGCGCGGCCGAATCCCCGGAGACTGCATCCATCTGCGCCCGCTGTTGGCGGGCAGCGGGAGAGAAGTAGTAGCTCACTACCGTGGCGCCAACCAGGACCAGCGCCACAGCAGCAAACCCAGCCCACGGCGCCCACCGTCCCGTCTTCATGTCAGCTCTTTCCTTCCGACCGGGCGGCGCCGCCCGGTGCAAGCGCAGTACTTATGCCTTCAACACCCCCAAACATAATACCTCCTTTTTCGTTCCATGACCGGGCGGGGCGGTCGCCGAGGCAATCACCGAAGGGATTCGGCTCCTACATGGGCTGGGCGAATCGCGCCGATGTCTCCCGGAAGGTGAGAGATTCCGGTACGCCGAATCGTATCAATGGCCTCCGTTTTGCGCGGAGAGGAACGGACGGATGGGCACTGGCGCATCGGTGTTCGACATCGATCGGGCACGTGCGTCCAATCATCCCGGAATGTGCGTCCAAGTAACGAACGTCCGACCGCCAAACTTACGCGTGGCGAGGATCAGGATTGCCGGCCGCGCTGGTTCAACAGGAGCAGGGAAGGATAGGTCTTTATGATTTCAAGACGCTTGAGAACGGGGACGCTCTGGGCCGGGTTGGCATGCTTGATTGGCCTCGGTCTGCTGGCCGTAGGCTGCCGGGCACGATCGAAGCCGGCGGCGCCCCCTCTGCCGGATCTGATGGATCAGACCCGGTCGCTCTGGAGTCCGCCGGGTGTTCCGTTCCTGCGTCACTGGCTGCTTTGTGGAGACTTTCCCCATCCGCCCGGATCGGGTCTGGAGCTGGATTATCTTCGGCAGGAGGGCGGCGAAGCGTCGGTTCAGCCGGTCGCCGGAATGAAGGTTGAGAGACCGGATGGGACAGAGGCGGTATGGACGGATGTCAATTCGCCGGGCGACGTGGTGAATCTCCTCACCGCGTTTCCAGGCCGTCCCACCACTAACGTGGTCGCGTACGGATATACGGTTCTCGACTGGCCGCGCACCGAAAAGGCGCTGCTCTCCGTTGGAAGCGACGACGGAGTGAAGGTCTGGGTGAATGGAAAAGTGGCGCTGGACCACGACGTTGCGCGCGGCTTGACTCGCGATGAAGATCAGGTGGAAGTTCCGCTGCAGTCCGGCCGCAATACAATCCTGGTGAAAGTGGAGCAGGGTGGGGGAGATTGGGGATTCTGCGTCCGAATGCTCTCTCGCGCCGATGTTCTCTTGATGCCGCGGCATGGACTTTCCATCTCCACGGCGCCGGCCGACCCGGCGCTTCCGCTCCAACTGGTGGTGAAAATCGCTCCCACGGCGCCCGCGACCGGCGTCGCTGAGATACCGGCAGCCGTCGACGTGGTGGCCGCTGGGGGAAAGATTGTCGCTTCTCGCCGCACCATGACGGGAGCACAGATCGTTTTCAATACAACTCCCTGGCCCGATGGCGCCTATGACATTCGCTGTACGGCGACTCCACCCGGCGGCCGAACGCAATACGCGTATACGCTCTGGTATAATGGCGACGCGCTCGCCGAAGCGGAGGAGTTGGTCGATTCCGCGGATGGCGCGGACCCGAATACCCAGGTGGGAATGACGCATGCGATGCTCGCGGACCTGGTGACCGATCGTCTCGGAGAAGACTTGACCCTCGCGGATCCGAATAAGCTGCCATCGGTTTATTCGGCGCTCATGGAGTGGGAAGAGCTTCAGATGCCCGGGGGACGAGGCGGGGTTCGGCCGAACGGATTCATTCGCCTGGCGTATCGGAGCCAGGTGGATAATTCACCCCAGTTCTGCCGCGCTTATCTCCCTCCGAACTACAGCCCCAACCGGCGCTGGCCGATGGTGGTTCACCTGCATGGTTACAATGCTTCTAATCCGCCGTACGTCCGGTGGGGTATCGATGGACGGCATCACGGTTGGGCGGATAATTATGGCGTGATCGCGCTGGAGCCACTGGGCCGGTATAATACGACGTTCTGGGGCATCGGCGAGAAAGACGTTGTTCGGTGCGTCGAAATGGCCGAAAAGCAGCTCTCCGTGGATCCCAACCGGGTTTACCTGGTGGGCGAATCGATGGGCGGAGGGGGAACCTGGTATGTCGGGTCCCGGCATCCCGGGCTGTTCGCCGCCATTGCCCCGTCGTTCGGCGGTCACGATTATCATGCCGATATGACATCGGCGGAAGTCGCCCGCGTCAGTCCTCATGACCTCTACCGGCTGGAGGCCCGCAGCATGTACGTGCAGGCCGAATCGCTCCTCACTACGCCCGTATTCGTCAATCACGGCGACCGGGATGACCTCGTCAAGATTGGCTATTCGCGCTATGCGGTAAAGCTGCTGCAGCGGTGGGGATACAACATCCGCTACTGGGAGCATCCGGGGTATGGTCATGGCGGATGGGACGCGGATGATGAGATTTTCCACTGGCTTCTTTCGATTCGGCGGGTGGCACATCCCGATCACGTCCGGCTGCGCGCTGCCGATGTGAGCACGGCGTCCTCGCACTGGGTGCGCATCGAACAGTGCCTGGACCCCTGGAAGCTGATGAACGTGGACGCTTCGGTCGTGGCTCCCAATGTCATCCGCCTCGATACCGACAACGTCGCCCGGATCACACTCTCACCCGGCCGGCCGCTCATTGATCCGAAGAAGCCGGTGCAGGTGGTCTGGAACAATGTCCTTCGCACGGTCGATTTAAGCCGCGGGCACGTTACGTTAGACGCCGCCGGCTATGTGGCCCCACCGGATGGAAAAACTCCCCGCCGATGGGGCCGTATGGATGACGTTTTCCGGACGCCGTTCGCCATTGTCGTGGGCACCACGTCTACGAATCCGATGATGCGGCGCATGGTGCAGCGGGAGGCGGATCGGTTTGTGACCTGGTGGCAGCAGTGGCAGCACGTGACGCCGCGGCTGTTTCGGGATGTCGATCTTACGAAAGCCGACGCCGATCGCTATTCGCTGGTGCTCGTGGGCGGGCCGGCGGAGAACGCGGTGAGCTACCGTATGCAGGACAAGATTCCGATCAAGGTTCTGCCAGGAGGTTTCATAATCGATGGCCATCCGTTTCCGGTCGTTGATGGTGTGGCGCAGGTTGTGTACCGGCATCCCACCAATCCCAACCGGTACGTCGCGATTATCGCCGCCACGTCACCGGCGGGAATGTTCTATGCCGACCGGCTGCCGGGGGATCTTGACTTCGCCATTATCGATGGCCGGATGCCTCGCGATCAGGATCCCCCGCCCTCAGCGCGAATTGTCGGAGGCATGTTCGATAACGGCTGGCGCTACAACGAATCCTATATTGAATTGGGAGACCCCGATGTGCGGAAAGAGTGCCCGGTGCGCCGCGCGCCAGCGCTCATCTCGGCGGATGTTCCGGGAAAGCGGCTGATGCTCGGGGATGTTCTGGAATCGGCGGCCGAGGGGACGTTCCTCGCCATGACACACGACCAGAACTGGCAGGGAGAGCCGCTTACGCTGCGCGGCCATCGGTATTCCAGCGGCATCGCCGCTCAGCCGTCAGCGGACCCCTGCTCCGTGACTTACGACCTTACCGGAGATGGCTGGAACCGGCTCCGGGCGACCATTGGCCTGGAGGTGGATGCCCGGTCGCTCTCCAGTTTGGAAAAGGCGAATACGCTGGTTCAATATGTCGTGTCGGGTGATGGCATCGAGCTTTACCGGTCGCCGATGCTGCATTGGAACAGCGCGCCGCTTAAGATCGACGTGGACGTGAAGGATGTTAAAATGCTGATGCTGAGCATC
>DASRZA010000560.1:0-5786 GCA_035686845.1 Armatimonadota bacterium
ATCGGTCCGTACAGGTGGATTACATTAATGCCCTGGTGAACGCGGCGATTGCGCATACGACGCTGCTGCAGGCTGCCGGGGTCATCGGGGCGCCCGGACCGTGGACGGCCTCGCGAATGGCGCCCGGGGAGGGCCCGCCGACACAGGTAAAATCCCGGCTGCCGACCGGAAAATCGACACCGCCTGCCGCACGCAAGGAATAATCTCGTGAAAGGAACCATGCTCAATTCTGAATCAATAAGCGACGTAAGGCTGTTCGGCCGAGTTGTAAGTCGTCTGGGCGGACCAGTTGCAGCCCGCGTGCTAATTTTGCTGCTCGCGCTGCAGCTTACCGGTTGCGGCGGGGAAAAACATTCCGGCGCCCCTTACGCGGACGAAGTTGCTGCTGATTCCCACGCCGCGGCGCCCGCGCAGCGCGACAACAACTCTGAAAGCGATAAGGGCGCCCCAGCAGGCGATAAAGACGCCCCGGTCGTTGGCGAGCGCCGCGTGGTCCTCACCCCCGAGGGCTTGAAGCTCGCCGGCCTGCAGCTTCAGACTGTTGAATACCACAGGATGAACGACACGCTGTCTGTGGACGGAACGGTAGAGCCTGACCCGGCGGGTGTCGTGCAGATCACGCCGCGGGTCGCGGGGCGCATCGTAACACTGGGTCCGAACATGGGAGACACGGTTCGGCGTGGGCAGGTCTTAGCGGTTATCCAGAGCGACGACCTGGCCCGCGTACAGGCGTACTACCAGCAGGCGATGAGCCGGGCAGCGGTTGCCCGCGCGAACCTGCGGCGGCAGCAGAAGCTTGCCGCTCTTGGCGCCTTCTCGAACCCGGCGTTAGAGGCCGCCCAGGCCAGGTATGACGCGGCTTCCGGGCAGGCGCAGCAGGCGGCGAGCAGTGTGGACGCGGCGAAAGCCGAGGTGTCGCAGATGGAGGCAAATCTGAGTTCGCTCACCGCGGGGGTCCAGCAGGCGAAGACTCGTGCGGATGTCCTACAGAGCCAGCTCGATCAGGACCGCCAGCTCTACCAGCGCCAGCTTATCTCAAAAAGGGAATGGATACAGGCGCAGGCGAACGCCCGGGATGCCGGATCGGCGGTCTCGGCCGCGGAAGCGAGCGTCCAGCAGGGCCAGGCAGCCGAGGCAGCCGCCCGGGATGCCCGCAGCGGCGCGGCGGCGCGCCTTGCGGCGGCTCTGCAGGCCCGGAAGATTGCAGCAGCGGCGCTGAAGCGGGAGCAGGCGGTGTTCCACGGCGGTTATCTCACCAATCAGGCGATTGTGGCTGCCCAGGCGGATCTCAGCAGCGCGGTGCTGGCAGAGCGGGCGGCGGCGGATCGGGCCCGGCTCATGGGCGTTCGACCGGGAGCGGGAGACACGGTTTCCATCACAGCGCCCATAGGCGGGGTGGTCACCGCCCGGCAGGCGAGCCTCGGCCAGAGTGTGGGCGCGACGGATTTACTCTTCACTATCTTGAACCCCTCTACGGTGTGGATAGACCTGCAGGTCTACCCGGAAGACATAGCAAGAGTCCGGCTCGGGATGCGCGCTTCATTTTCCGCTGCCTCCGCGCCGGACCGCGTCGTGCGGGGTGTCGTTTCCTACGTCGGCGCGAGTCTGGAGGCGGCAACGCGGACGATTCCGGCCCGGTGCTCGGTTGCTAACCCTGGAGGCGTGCTCCATCCGGGCGAGTACGTCCGCGGCCATCTGCTGCTGGCGTCCCAGAAGTCAAGACTCGCGGTTCCCAGCAACGCCGTCCAGCAGTTGGACGGGGACAGCGCGGTCTTTGTCGCTGGCGACCGGAATGGAGAGTTCGTCGCGAAGACTGTTCAGACGGGCGATACGATCGATGGATGGACGGCGATACTATCGGGACTCGTGTCAGGCGAGAAAGTGGTGTCGCATAACGCCTATCTCCTGACAGTCGAGGCCGAGAAGGCCCGCGCCGGCGGGTCCACCGGCGGTGGAGACGAGGGGGACAACGACTGATGTTAGCTTCAATCCTCCGCCTATCCCTGCGCCAGCGGCTCTTCGTTTTCATTCTGAGCGCGATCACCGCTGGCATCGGGATCTGGAGCGCGCTCCAGATCCCCATCGACGCCGTCCCGGATATTACCAACAAGCAGGTGGTCATCAACGCGACGTATGCGGGTCTCGGACCCCGTGACGTCGAGGAGCGGATCACCTTCCCGCTGGAACTGGCCCTTTCTGAGATTCCGCATCTCGAGAATACCCGGTCAGTTTCGCAGTTCGGGCTCTCGCAGATCACCGCTGTCTTTCAGGATGACGTGGACATTTATCAGAGCCGGCAGCTCGTGAACGAGCGACTGCAGGAGGTGAAGGATCAACTGCCGAGTGGCACAAGCGTGGAGATGGGCCCGATCACGACCGGGCTGGGAGAGATATACGATGTTCGCATCGTAGGCGGCCATGCTTCGCTGATACAGCGGCGCACTATGATGGATTGGATTGTCGCGCCCCAGCTCCGCACAATTCCAGGGCTGGCCGAGGTCAATGTGTGGGGCGGATACCTGAAGCAGTACCAGGTACGGCTGGATCCCTCTCGCCTGCTGGAGTACGGCATCACGCTGCAGGACGTCTGGAGCGCGGTCGCCAACAACAATCAGGACGCTGGAGCGGCGTACATTCTCCGTGGGCCTCGGGAGGAACTGGTCGGCACGGTGGGGACGCTTCAAAACCTCAGCGACATTGAGCAGATCGTGGTTGGCGCTCACGCCGGACAGCCGGTAACGGTTGACCAGGTCGCCGACGTGCGGATAGGATCCGCCGTCCGCGAAGGCGCCATTACGCAGGATGGACAGGGGGAGCAGGTCTACGCCATCTGTCAATTGCTGACCGGGAACAATGCGCTCCAGGTCGTGGCATCCATCAAAAAGAAGATGGCCCAGATTCAGCCGGCGCTGCCTCCCGGAATGCGGCTGGTCGGCGCCATGGACCGATCCCGGCTTATCGACCGGACCATCCACACCGCTCTCTGGAACCTGATCCACGGCGGCGCCCTGGTGGTCCTCGTGCTCTTCTTCTTCCTTCTGCAGGTGCGGGCGGGCCTGATCGTCAGCAGCGTCATTCCGCTCTCGATGCTCATGGCGGTAATCGGCATGTTGTACCTCCACGTGTCGGCCAATCTCATGAGCCTGGGGGCAATTGACTTCGGGCTTATCGTGGATGGCGCCGTGATCATCGTGGAGAACTGCATCCGTGAGCTCGGCGCTCGGCGGCGCGAGGTCGGAAGAGAACTCACTGAGGAGGAGCGATTGACGGCGATTGAGGCAGCCTCACTCTCTTTGCTGAAGCCCAGCCTGTTTGGAGTCATCATCATCATGGCGGCCTACCTGCCCATTCTGAGCCTGGGCAGCATCGAGGGCAAGATGTTCCGGCCGATGGCTCTTACCGTTATTCTGGCTCTCCTGAGCTCTCTTCTCCTTTCGCTCACCTTGGTTCCAGCGCTCTGTGCGGGCTTCCTGAAAGCGTCTGAAGAACGCGCCCACCCCGTGCTGGACTGGCTGGAGGAGCGGTACTGCGCGTTGTTAGAACGGGCGGCGCGGGCGCGGTGGCTGATGCTCGGCTGCGCGGTGCTGTTCGTTGTGGTTTGCGGCTTCCTTTTCGGCCGCCTGGGCAGCACGTTTCTGCCTGATCTGGACGAAGGAGCGCTCTCCGCCGAGATTCACTACCCTCCGGGGAATTCGCTGGAGCAGACTGTTCGGCAGTCCACGGTGTTAGAGAGGGAACTGCTCCGGGAATTCCCCACGGAAATAGAGTCCATTATCAGCCGGATCGGCCATCCCGAGCACGCGATGGACCCGGAGCTGCCCAGTACGGCCGATACGCTCATTCCGCTCTGGCCTCGCAGCCACTGGCGCGGTATCCAAAGCCAGGAAGAGCTGGTTCGGCAGATGGCGGCGGTTGTAGCGCAGTCGCCCGGCGTCACTGCAGGCTTCTCCATGCCGATCAAAGGACGGGAGTCCGAACTGTTGGAGGGCAGCGGTGTTCGCTCTGACCTGGGGATCAAGATCTTCGGTCCCGACCAGAACACATTGGCTCAATTGGGAGCGCGGATCACGCAGATCTGTTCTTCTGTCCCGGGCGCCGCTGACGTACGAGCGGAGACCACGCAGGGTCAGCCGGTCCTGCGCATACGGATCCGACGGGATCAGATCGCCCGCTATGGGATTAGTGTCCGGGATCTCAACAATGTCGTCGAGACCGCCGTGGGAGGAAGTCCCGCCACGGTGCTGAATACCGGGGCCGAGCGGTTCGACGTGGTCGTCCGGCTGAAGAAGGAGTACAGGGACACTCCCGAGGCAATCGGTCGCATTCTGGTGGCCTCGCCGGTTGGACCCGCTGTACCTCTTTCCGAGCTCACCGGCATTCAGGAAATGAGCGGCCCGGTCAAGATCTACCGGCAGAATGGGCAGCGCTTCGAGGTCGTGATGGTCAACGCGCGCGGCCGGGATCTCGGGGGTCTCGTGGAAGACATCCAGCGGCGGATCTCCTCCCAGGTCCACCTGCCAATGGGGTACCACGTTGAATACGGCGGCACGTATCGGCGACTGGTGGAGGGGCGGAATCGTTTAGGGCTCGTGGCGCCTGCTACTTTCATCCTGATCTTCGTACTGCTGTTCGCTGCGTTCCGCAGCCTCAAGCAGGCTGCCATGGTGTTTACCGGGATTCCACTGGCCGTCTGCGGTGGAATCCTGGCGCTGCTCATTCGCCAGATGCCTTTCTCGATGCCGGCAGGGATTGGATTCATCGCCCTGTTCGGCGTCGCTATGTTGAACGGATTGGTCCTGGTCGTTCACATCAATGAATTGCGGGACGCGGGGCTGCCCGTCCGGAAGGCCGTCAGGGATGGCTGCGCGAGGCGGCTGCGCCCGGTTTTGATGACGGCCAGCGTGGCGAGCCTCGGATTCGTCCCAATGGCAATCTCCCAGGGCGCCGGTGCGGCGGTTCAGAAGCCGTTGGCCACCGTAGTAATCGGGGGCATTGTGACCTCGACCCTCCTCACACTCCTCGTACTGCCGACGCTCTACGGATGGCTGGAGCGTGACTGACGTCGGCGCCTCATCGGAAGCGCTTCCGGTACGAAAGCCGGTCTTCATCAATCACACGCTCAAGGTACTCCAGGGTCTCCCGCTGTTCGTCAGGGTCTCCCGCTGACAGGGATGCGAGCGCAGACAGGGCGCGAGCTCGCCCCTCGGGTGTATGTGTGCGTTGGATCCATCCTGATTCCAGGGCGGTAGTGTCTGCTTGCGGGCCTGATGGCTCCCGGGCCGGCACGTGAACCGATCCCGGTCTCCGGGACTCAATGGACGCCCCGGCTGCTGGCGGGGCTTCCGGAGTCGTTAGCAATCCCAGCACATCTTGTTCGGCCACCAGGTAGCCTTTTCCACCGTGGAGGCGCCGCGCCGGCAGAACACTGGCTCGCGCGTCCCTCTCTGAACCCGGTTTCGGGATCGCTGTCTGTACCGCGGCGGTGCAGCACCGGGATATATGCGTACGGTCACTCCGGGATGCTATTACGACCCGCCGTTGGAACGTGCTGAACGTCGTGGCCAAGCGCCGAGTTCCATTTATGCGGCCCCCCGGGGATGTGTTGCTTTGGCTTTTTCGATCGTATGATGAACTTCTGGTAAGATAGAAGTATCCCGCGAGGGTCCACCGCGCGTATTGCGGTACACGCTCGGAGAAATAACGGCGATTCGGTCCCGGTGGGCTGCGGGACCGCGGCTGCGAGGGCAGCCCATCCGGGACGAAGATGCGACTGAGGTAACCGATGC
>DASRZA010000561.1:0-4421 GCA_035686845.1 Armatimonadota bacterium
GTGACCGGCCGGCGTATTTGACTCGCTTTGTTGGACATTGCGTTTCGGAATATTACAGGGATAATTCTTACCAGCGGCGAAAGATCCCCCTGTACAGGTATAGCGTGGTATCGTACCACTGGATCGTTGATATGAGTTTTGAAATCATCTCACCTCCTCTTCGCTATCCGAACCGGCGCGGAAGATCGTTCGGCGCCGTTTTCGCCATGCTGGCGATAATCATCCTGTCGGCCGCGGCGGCGCCCGTTGAGGCCCCGGTTTCACCGACTCCCGCGGTTTTAATCGTCGCGGGCGGCCCGTTGAAGCGACTCAACCAGGTGGCGATCGAGAGCAACGCGCGGTACGTGATGGGGCTGTTCCCCACGAACGCAATCACTGATGTTCTCTTCGCCGACGGTAAGAAGGACTCCGAGGACGTCCTGTACGAAGCGCCCGCTGCCAAGCTCGAGCCGGGCGAGGCGGCGCTGAATCTTCTGATGTCGCCGCAGTGGCGCACGCCAATGGAGCGGCATTATCGCGCGACGCGGCTTTCGAGGCTGGACGGCCCGGCAAGCCGGGACGCGCTCGGCGGGGCGTTTGACCAACTGTCGAAGACAACCCACCGCCCGATTGTTCTCTACTTTGCCGGGCACGGGTCACAAGGACGGCATGGTAACGTTTCAGAAAACGCATACAACCTCTGGCATGACACGATAACCCCGCCCGAGCTGGCGCCGCTGATAGCTCGGCTGCCGACGGACACGCCTATCACGCTGGTGATGGCGCAGTGCTTCGCGGGCGCGTTTGGGGATGAGATCTTTCAAAATGGTCGTCCGACCGATCCGGTTGCGCCGCAGGATATCGCTGGCTTCTTTGGAACCACCGCCGATCGGGTTGCCGCCGGATGCACTCCCGACGTTCACGAGGCGGATTATCAGGATTTTACATCGTATTTTATGGCGGCGCTGAGCGGCCGCGACCGGTTGGGAAAGCCTGTCTCCGGCGCTGATTACAATCACGATGGCCAGGTTGGGATGGACGAAGCGTTTTGCTATGCGCTCGTAAATGACCCGACCATCGACGTGCCGGTCTGCACCTCGGATGTTTTCCTCCGCGCCCGCGTCACGTCGCAGGATTCCGAGGTTTTTCATACCCCTGCCGCGGATGTGCGCGAATGGGCCACCGCGGCTCAAAACGCCGCCATCGACGCGCTCTCACACGAGGCTGCGCCCATGCACAGCGGCCCATTGACGGACTTTCACACGCTTTACGAGCAGTTCCTGACTGGCGCCAAAGACCCCGAGCGTTCGCCGGCTCTTCAATCCGCGTTCCAACGCGCCGGCTCTCACTTCGAGAAGTTACGATCCAACTTGCGAGAGAGCATTCTGAAACAATGGCCTGAGCTGGCCGATAGAAACCCTCCGGCCGCGGCCCGGACCGCGGCGATGCATGAGCTGGCTGGCGACCGTCACGCCGCTGACCTCGTGGACGCCGATGCGGCGTTAGAGCGGGATGCGGCGCAGTGGGAAGATGCTGACGCGGCGGCTGCCCGCAGACTGCGGCTTTTGCGGCTGGTTAAGACGGTGGTACTCACCCATCGTGTTCTGAACGGAAAGTCCGCCGTCGCGCGCCAGTATCTTGAACGGCTCCTGCGCGCCGAGCGGCGGCCGCTCTTTACATCTTCCGTGGCGCCGGCGTGAGGCGGGCGTCATAACACGGCAGGCGCGGACGCCGCGGGATACGTGGTTCTATCGTCAGATCGAGGGAATTCGCCGGGCGGTGGACAACCAACGGTTGATTGGAATGCGCATACGAGCGGACATCGGGACGCGCGGCGAGATTTAGCTAAGGAGGTCTGGAAATATGTTCAAGCGGATATCGAACCTGTTCAGGGGGTTTCTCAGCCTGTTCATCTCCGGCGTAGAGCGAAAGAACCCCGAAGCTCTTCTGGAGGTGGAAAAAGAGAACCTTCGGACGCAAATTGGCAAGTATAACCAGGGCCTGGCGGCGCACGCCGCGCTCTGTGAGCGGCTGATGTCGCAGGTAAAAAAGCTCGAAGCGGAAGAACAGGATATGCGAGCAAAGACCTCGGCGAATCTAAAAGCCGGAAATCGCGAGCTTGCGGGGCAGCACGCCCTGCGGCTGCAGTCGGTCACCGCTGAGCTCTTCGATACCCGCCAGCAGCTCGAGGACGCGGAGAAAACCTACCGGGAGCTGGTTCAGGCGCGCAACGTGACGGTGGAAGCGGCGAAGGCGAAAATGGACGCGCTCAAGAGCAGCATTGATGACCTGAAAGTGAAGAAGGCGATGGCTGAAATGACCGAAATGGCCAGCGGCATGATCACCTCCATCGGCGGATCGGGCGACACTTTGACCCGTCTGCAGGATATGGTGGAGGAGGATCGGGCGCTTGCGGCCGGCCGCGCGCGCGTCGCCCGAGATAGCTTGAATACCGTGGAGTTTCAACTGAAAGAGTCGGAACAGCAGGCGCTGGCCGAACAGGCGTTGGCGGACTTCGCCAAGCGCGAGGGCCTGGCAATCGAGGCGCCCTCGGCCGTCATCGAAGATCCCGATACGGCCCGTACTATCGTAAAATCAGCGGGTCCCGATAGCTGAGGCGGCCCCCGGGGCGCCGCTTTGCCCACTCCCGTTTGTCCCTCGTCGCTCAGGCTCCCAGCATGGGGCCTGGCACGGATGGGGACTTCTGATCGGCGAGGACCGCGGCGACGTGAATGGCCCGATCGTAGTCGAGCGGCAGGAAGAATGAGCCGGCGCCCAGGTGACCATCGTACCCGCCGGATGTTACCAGCCCGGCGCCGCTCCTTCCGAAGAGACCGGCGATATCGTCCGCCGAAAGCGCATTGTGTGTCTCCGTTGGGATGGCTGCGAGGAGCGGCTTGACTGCCGCCATAACGGCGGCGAGATCCACCATCAGTGAATCCTGCGCGTGCGGGCTCCATCGCCGAACCATGCTTTGAAAAGCCGGGTCGTCGGCAAGGGATTGGCCGGCGCCATGATAAACGGAAAGTGCGCGATCCATGATCTGCGGCGATGACGCGAGGATAAGCAGCCGACCAGCCTGCGCGAGCTCCAGGGTCGGCCTCGCGCCGGCCGCCAGTGACGCCGGCCCGCCCAACATACCCGCCGCCATCGACGAAGCTGCCGCAGTGAAGCCCGATTCACTCCCGGCCGTCCAGATGGTGACGCCGTTTCGGGAGACCTCCGTGAAGCGGAGTGTTCCATGCGCGAGACGGATGACCGCGTCCATCAGTCGCGGCGCAAGCGAGCCCGGATCGGCGCCGTTCTCAGAATCGAAAACGACCAGGAGCTGGCTGCCCGAAGCGGCGCCTATTCCGACGGTACGTCGGAAAGCAGGACCGGGATAAACGGCGACCGCCGCGCCTCCGCGCATCTCCGGCAGAATGTCGTGGTCCAGATCAAGGCCTGTCTCACTCCGGAACTCGTTTGCCGCATTGGCGGCGATTTTCTCCATTTCAGGATTTTGCCTGGCGGCGCCCACAAAGTACCTCCAGAATCCGGCCGGCTGCGAGATTGCCATCACACCGAAGGCCCCCGAGGGAAGTTCCTTGAGCAGGGCCGGGCTGAGAGGCTGAATTCCGGCGAGGGGCTTGAGTGAGGGAATCGCCCGGTCGTCTGCGAGAGTTCGAGTGTCGATCACGATGCCGCTATCTTCCAACGTGGCGCCCACCGTGGTCCATCGCGGCGCCGGCGGACGTGTCGCGCTCGTCAGCCCGCCTGCGCCGTTAGAGAAGCTGGAAAGCCTGCTAAGCGCCCGCCCGGACACAAACATCATCACGTTGGGATCGTGCGGCAGCGAAGCGCGGGCGTTCCGGTAATCTGGCAGACTGCCGACGGATTTCGCCGTTCCGCGGCGGGTGGCTTCCACACGGGAGAGGATCGATGGCTCGTTGGAGACGACGAGATAGTCTCCCGACACCTCGGCGTAAGTTTTTGGGCCGAGCTGCATATAATCGGCGCCATTCTGAGATTTTCGCTGGCCGTACTGGCTCAGAGTCTGTCTCACCTTGTCCGGCTCCCTAATGGCCAGCAGCGCGACGGCGGCGGAGCGGTCCGGCTGGGCCCCGGCGGCGAGATTCCAGATTGCGAACGCCCCGCTCCCCTTCAGAAACGGCTCGACTCGTTTGGCAGCTTCCGAACCGTGGATAGCGCTCGCTGTCAGATCGTTCCATCGGCCGATCAAGTCTTCTCGCTTCACGGCCGCAGCGATTCTCGAGAATAGGGCGACCTGGTTGACCGATGGCATCGTATCTACGGTGATGACCATATCGGCGTCGGAGGGAATAAGTTGAGCCGCGCCTTCCCCCGCCCGTTGAAAGAAATGATGGTATGCCATCGTCCCGCCGGCCGCCAGCGCTGCCAGAACGGCGACTGCCGTCACAAACCCCGCGTAACTGCGACCC
>DASRZA010000562.1:0-5165 GCA_035686845.1 Armatimonadota bacterium
AGGCCGAATCCTTTCAGTGGCTGGCATGGACAACGGATAGCCGGCGATGCGGAGTTTACAACGAAGAGCTCCACGTGGTAGAGCCCCGGAGAAAACGGCTATCGCCGGAGGCGTCGCTGAGCGGGACTCCCCGCGGGTGGCGCTCCGACGACCGGCTGGTCGTACACCGGCGGGATGGGCTCGCCATTCTCTCGACATCGGGCGAAGTGGAGCGGCTATATCCCACCAACGACTTTGTTCCCGACCAAAGGAATCGGACGGGGTTATGATCGATGACGGATCGCCGCGAGGCGAGTGGGACAGGAGATTCAGCGCCTGAGGCCCGATTAAATCACCCTCTGACGGTGCTACAATCTACCTATGATTGTTGCGAGAGGTTAACGACCATGAGGACCCCAACGCTGGCGCGGTTCGTCTCGGACCGGGGGACGAGCCGCAGCCGGATGTTCTGTTGATGATTCCCGGTGACCGCGGAGGGCGGGGATCGGTCGGTCCCGAAGGCTACGTAGAGGGCGCGCCTGAACTCGCGGCGGAAGTGGCCGCGAGCAGCGCCAACTACAATTTGCACGTGAGACTCCGTTTATCAATCATGCGGCATCCGGGGACATCCTGTCTGGCGGGGCCAGAACCGGGCCATGGACCGGTTTGTGCTACGAGGAGGCGCCTGTCAACCGCCGCGGGCCGACTCCGACGGGATCTTCGGCAGCGAAGTGTTCCCCGGGTTGTGTGGTTGTTCAGGGGGAAGCGATTACTTCGTCCAGCAGCAGCAATGGGAGGCCACTGACGCGCCGAAACCCCACGTCGTTTGAAACGAACAGAACACACCCATAAGCGATCGCTGTGGCAGCGTGAATGGCATCGGGCGTTTTCAACCCGGGAATGGATGCGCGAAGACGGGCGGCTTCGCACAGGATCTCCATCGACACGGGCAGGAGCGTTACATCGGAGTGCAACAGCAACCGCTCGAACTACGCTTGCAGAGCTGTGTTACCATTTCGAAGCGGCGCTATGAGCGTTTCCATCAGTGTCAGCGCGCTGCTTAAAACGCCATCGCTCCCACGCACTCTTCTCCTGCTGGATCTCGTTCTCGATGCGCTCCCAATCCTCGGCTGTAAGCGTTGAAGGCGGCAATGAATCGAGATAGTCGAGGGCGGGGATGGGCCGTGCAGCGTTCGCGGACTTCAGAACGATAAGCTCAACGTCCTCTCCTTCGGTAAGCTCGGGAGAGGTGAACTCAACCCGCCTGCCGGGCAGAACGCGGGCCGTCAGTTTCAGCGCCGTATGCATGGTCGTCTCCCTGCCTCTTCAGTAATACCCCAATACACGAGTTCCATTCAACCCGCTTCACTCACTCTACCACAGATCCCCTCTGCTGCTCGGCTGTCCCTGCCGCCTGCCGAATAACCTCTGAGTCAATTCTCATCGCCCGGCGTCTGTTTCTCGCAAACGGTACTTCCGCATGTTCTTGTTTGTGGCGGGTCGGTCTGTCGCGATGCTGTCATTATATCGCAAATATACAGCCGTGTATCCGGCCAAATAGATACATCCTTAAATTGCCAGGTACAGCTCGCGTCCCACATCTGAAGGGCGTCCTTCCGGGCCTACCCGGGAAGCAGCGAGTATCCGGTTTTGGTCACCAGGCCAACGATCTCCCAGATGACGGCGTTGGCGGTATCGCCCATGATCAGGCCCAGGAAGAACGAGAGCATAACGCGGTAGCCGGACATGCCGCCATAGCGCATGATGGGGCCTTTGGCGGCCCAGCCCAGGAAGATGGAGAACCAGAGCATGTACATCGGATAGCTGGCGGCGATGAGGAAACCGGCTGGATGCAGCGGGAATGAGGGGATCAGCGTCCGGCATGCAAAGAGCGCCATGGTGATCAGCGCGCCTCCGATACCATTGAGCAGCACCCAGGTCGATGGGGGGTTGGGGTGGCTGAGGACGGAAGCGGACCAGGATAGGGAAAGTTCCGGGGCGCTTACATACTTCCACGGATTCTTGAGCGCCGTAGCGCCGCCGTGGGTATAGGGAAGCCAGATGGATGCCCAGGCCGAGATGACCACGGCAAGCACGACCGAGACTGCCAGCCAGCGTCTAAGAGACCGGGCGCTCAGATGGGTCTCCTGAGCTGCCTTTTCAACTGGCGTTGACAGGCCCCATAAAGAGTCGCCCCGCGGTTCGTTTGACAAGTCTATTTATTGTAGCTACAATAAAGAATGCGAATCGAGTTCGACCCAGTCAAGGACGCCTCAAACCAAGCGAAGCACGGTGTGTCCCTGTCTATGGCAGGCGAACTCGACTGGGAAGCCGCGTTGGTATGGGTTGATGACCGGTTCGAGTGCAACGAAGCGCGAGTGGTTGCACTCGCTCCGAAAACCGATATCCTCTACTACGTGGCGTTTGTAGACCGTGGCGAAGTGCGAAGGGTCATCAGCCTGCGCCGCGCCAATCGTCGCGAGGTAAAGCACTATGTCGAAAATCTCTAAGCGTCCCACTATTCTCATGCCGACGGCGGAGGAAGACAAAGCCATTACAGCGGCAGCCAGAAGTGATCCTGATGCACAGCCGCTCACGCCCAAGCAACTAAAGTCCATGGTTCCAATCCGGGCGTTACGTGGTCGGCCGAAATCGGAGAATAAGAAGCTGCTCGTGTCAGTGCGTTATAGCCCTGAGGTTGTGGAGTACTTCAAGTCTACCGGTGAAGGTTGGCAATCGCGAATGGATGGCGTGCTTCGCAAGTACGTGACACGTCATTCCCGTAACGCGTGAAAATGTGGTCGAACCCCGCGGTCAACCGGCCCTGTGCGAAAAAAAGCTAAGGCGCAGGCCGGTTACCTCTACGTTGGGTGACAACCATACCATTGATGCCAATGATGAACTCATCTGAAATTCCGAGTCAGATCCAAGGCAAGGGATGGCGCAGCCAACGTCGCGGCGCAGCGCAGCCAATTGATCGCCCTGGCGCTATTCCGTGCCAATTGCGACGTCCAGGGCGCCTCGTCCGAGTGGCTCTCGATCTCAGAGGGTTTCCTCGTGCCGCTCGACGACGTGCAGGATCTGACGCCCGCTGCAGAGGCGCGGCGCGCGGCTACCCATGAGGAGGAGATCGATTCTCCCCTGCAAGCGCATCTTCGCAGCGACCTGGTTCACGTTGCTCTCGCCAGCCGCGGGGCCCTGCAGTTCACTTTCGTGGCGATCAAGTACCGTCGGCTGCTGCGCTCGGCGCTTCAGGCGGAGCTGCTATGTCAGGTTCAGGCGCAGACCGCGGCCGCTCGCAGCGGGTGGTATCGTGGGTATTTTGACGCCGGACTCAAGCGTACGGAGGCCGTCGTCCGCCGGTGCCGGCTCACCCGCGCGCCGCAGCTCTACGCGGACAAGGCTCGACGGCACGGCCCCAAGGCGTCCGCCCACATCTGAAGGGCGTCCTTCCGGGCCTACCCCGGAAGCAGGGAGTATCCGGTTTTGGTCACCAGGCCAACGATCTCCCAGATGACGGCGTTGGCGGTATCGCCCATGATCAAGCCTAAGAAAAACGGGAGCATGACGCGGTAGCCGGACATGCCGCCGTATCGCATGATGGGGCCCTTGGCGGCCCAGCCCAGGAAGATGGAGAACCAGAGCATGTACATCGGATAGCTGGCGGCGATGAGGAAACCGGCTGGATGCAGCGGGAAAGAGGGGATCAGCGTCCGGCATGCAAAGAGCCCCACGGTGATCAATGCGCCACCGATACCATTGAGCAGCACCCAGGGCGATGGGGGGTTGGGATGGCTGAGGACGGAAGCTGACCAGGAGAAGGAAAGTTCCGGGGCGCTCACGTAGGTCCACGGATTCTTGAGCGCCGTAGCGCCGCCGTGGGTGTAGGGAAGCCAGATGGACGCCCAGGCCGAGATGACCACGGCGAGCACGACAGAGACCGCCAGCCAGCGAGTAAGAGACCGGGCGTTCAGATTGGTCTCCTGGGCCGCCTTAAAGCTGTTCAGCAGGGGCGGCAGCATGAACTCCCGCGCGTCCTGCCAGCCTACGTGCTCGGTGATCGAGGACATCGCCAGCGAAGTGGCGTTGAACGGGCCGGAGCCGACCGTCGCGGTGAGAAGCTGAGCCGGAGAGAAGGTGTGCTGCGCGAAGAGCAGCCCCGCCTGCGCCACCAGCCAGGAGAGCACCACGAAGACCACCAGCGCTCCCAGCAAAACGGCGCACGCCATGGAGGGTTGGATCCTTGCCACGAAGGTGAGCCAGACATAGGTTCCCAGTTCCGCGCCCAGGAATCCAAAGAGCGCCGTCCGGTAGGCAAGCGGCTCGCGGTCGTCCGGGACGGCCGGGTCATTGTGGACAGCCCGCCGCCAGATCAGTCCCAGGTGCTCTCGCATCGTCCAGACAACCCATGCGGCCAGCGCCACCATTCCGCCCGCCTCCTGGTATGCGGTGTAGGATGGGCCCATCAGCCAGCCTGTGCCGGTGTCCGGCATGTGCCAGGAGTAAATGTACCCCAGGAGAACCTGCAGCTTGAAGATTAAGTAGAAGAACCAGAGAGAAAACGAAACTTCCGACGGCAGCAGGTATGTAAAGCCGATGACGAGGGGGAAGATGGCAAACTGGGTGTCATTAATCGCCAGCCACGGTGGCGTCGTAATGAAGGTCGATGAGCTCCAGGTCATCGGAATGTCGGGAACGGAGGGGAAGAGGAGGTGCGTTCCCTTCACGGTGTGGACGAATGTGGTCAGGGCCACGGCGATCCAGAGCATAGGTGAATGCAGAAGCCTGTTGAGACGATAGCCCGGTTCCGGGGACTCGGCCATCAGGACCGGCAGCCGGACCAGTGGAAAGGAAAATCGCTCGTTCTCCACCCACTGGCGCCGGAGGAGAGAAGCCAGACAGAAGAAGGTGGTGAAAAGGCACGCTACGAAGATTGCCCACCAGCCCAGGGGACCAAGCCATTTGGACCACGGGATTCGCTGCGCGCCTTGCAGCCCCTCGAAGAATGCTTTCACCGCCGCCGGATCGCTTACGAACAGCCGGCGAGGCAAATGGTCCACAATCACAGGACCCCATCCGTTAGACGCGTCCGCATAGTAGTGCGGCGCCACGATGTGCGGCACGAGATAACGCATCAGGCCACTGGATGGAATGCCGGCGACTACCATGATGAGCGCCCACACCGT
>DASRZA010000563.1:0-13785 GCA_035686845.1 Armatimonadota bacterium
TGGGCCGGACATCGAGCTTTTCATGAACGGGCAGTGCCTCTACAAAGAGCCGGTGGGCGGGCATCCGAAGAACCTGCACCAGGATTCCGCCTACTTTGAGCATCGATACGACGGGCCCGTCGCCACGCTGAATTACGTAGTGGACACCGACCTGGTAAACGGCGCGCTCCACGTCGTGCCCGGATCACACCGGATGGGAACTCTGAAGCACGTCGATACGCTTTCGCATCTCGCCCTGGATGAGCATGAATGGCCCTGGGAGAGCGCGCTGCCCGTGTGCGGCGAAGCCGGTGACGCGATCTTCTTCCACTACAAGACCATCCACGGGTCGAAGGAGAATCATTCGTCGAAACCGCGCCCGGTTTTCATCAACCGGTACCGCCGTCCCGATGACTACGTCACCATCTCCGCCACCAGCGCCGCCAACCGCGCCGAAGCTGAAAAGCGAGAATCCGAGGCAGAAAAAGCGAACCAACGAGGGTTCATGGTGCGGGGGTTCCGGAAGTACGAAGGATGAAGGAGGCAAGAAGACGATAAAGGATGAGCACAGCCAGCATATCGGCCGGCCCTCGAAGTCCTGCGGGGACGGCGGAACATAGCGAAGGGCTTTGGCCCTGCACAGAAGGAACGACCAGCATCAGACCGTAGCGGGGGACGAAGTTTTAGAGTAATAGGACCGGCTCAGAGCTCTTCGGGATCGATGCCAAGTTCCCGCAGCTTCGCCCACGCTCGCTCCCGGGCCTCGCGTTCCGCTTGCGCTTCGGCGCGCTGCGCTTCTGCTTCCGCCCTGGCGGTCTCGGCTACCGTGCGCTGCGCTTCTGCTTCCATCCTCGCCAACCTCGCTTCCATCTGGTGCGCTTCCGCCTTGGTGAGACGCCTCTCTCCCAGCGGGTCATACAGTCGCAGCGCTGCGCCATCGGGAACCAGCCAGCTATCGAGCTCATCGCTCCAGAACCAGCCCCGGCTGTCCGGCGTCTGCTCGTACGCCACCCCATCCACGTTCTTCCATATCCGGAAATGGCGATAGCCCTTCCGGCGTCGAACCGGGATTTCTGAGAGTGGGCGGGGATCGTAGTACACGTATTCGTGTACTCCCAACTCCGCATAGCGAGCCGGCTTCTCGTCCACGTCCCGCTCCCATGTCTTTTCGGAGGCTATCTCGAACGCCACCGCTGGCGGTACCCAGCCAGCCACTGACGGCGACCAGCTCTTCGGCCACTCGTCGCGGTCTTCCGGCAAAACATAGCCTTTGAGCACCATCACGTCCGGAGCGAGGGGAACTTCTCCCGGTCCCTTACGGCCGCTGTACATGTTGACATTGCTCATTACCGCCCACCGCTGATCGTGAAACAGCCACTCGGCCAGATGTTTCAGATAGTCACTCAGCCAGTCCTGGAGCGGGTTGTCGGCCAACAGGTCCTCCTCGGTGGGATGAGTGTCGTAGTAGTACTGGATCTCGGGAGTGGTTACAATTGACATAGTTCGACCTTTAGCAACCGCGGGCGGTTCTCTTGCGCGGACCTTGCAGTGATTCTACCACACCGGGGGCGCGGCCGCAACCGGATTTCCCGACTGTAGAACGGTCTGCCCCGGGCCAACCAGACGGGTATTTAGCGCCCGAGGTCGGCACAGCGTCCGGGCCGAATAATGCCAGCCTCCAGCGTTATCAGCGGCCGCGAACTCCCGAAGGGACGGCGGGGCTGAAGGATGAAGGATGAATCGAGCCAACGTGATTGCTGGCCGTGAAGTCCGGGAGGGACGGCCGAACAGTGCGCAGGGCGCAGGGCGTGGTGGATCGATCTGGATCGGGATCGATCCACGACATATTATCGCTGTCGCACGCGCTTCTGTCGCACGCGTTTCTAATGGGCTTTACGCTTAGTCAAGGCGGGACGCTTGCGCGGCGCTTTTCGGGGCGCCGTGGGCATGTGGTGTGCGCGGTGAGGCTCACTCTGGAGATGAACCAGCCAGCTCGCAACCCCGGAGGGGATGGTGGCCCACTGCGCGTGCTCCCTTGCCGGGATCTTACCCGTCCCAACGTCGAACGGCGCGGCGTAATCCTTTCCCACCGACCTGATTTCGATACGTCCACCGTACGCCAGCCTCGTGCCGGGACCGCGGACGTGCAGGTTGGATGTCTGCCGGATGAGCCGGAACTGAGCAGGATGGACCTGGCCGCTGAGAACCGCCAACGGAGTCTTATCGCCGCTGTGGGCGTAGATGAACACCTCAGTCGCGTGCTGCAGGGCCTGGCGGACAGCGGCGGCGTTGGCGAGGGATTCCTGGCCTTTCTTGGCGGGGGCAATACCCCTCGGTTGCGTCAGGCTTCCGCCCAGCAAAGCGCCGGAAGAGGGATCCACCCATACGGAATACGTGCGCTGGCCTATCCGGAACCGGCACTGCCAGGCGACGACTGCGGTCGGCTGCTCGTCCGTTTCGCTGCCGCCGCGCAGCCAGAACGAATTCGGCTGGATGGCTTCAAGCTGGACCTGCTGCAGCGTCGCGGGGGACGTTTCGCGGGGCGCGATCAAAACGTTCGCGATACCGACCGCCTGTTCGGCGGTGACGGCTATCCGGGGAGTCGCGGCCGGCGGTGTCGGAAAGTTCACGTTGAACCCTTTCACGACGCCGGATTCCGAGTCCACCGTGCAGGCGACCGACTGCTCGCGGTAGGGGATGCCGTTCACCTGCCTCGGAAAGCCCACGAACCAGAATCGCTCGTCCGGTGTCGGCGCCCTGGCGATCTGCATCAGGGTCGCCCGGGGCGGGCCCACCTCCCACGCGACTCCGGTGGCTGCCAGGGCTGCACGTGCGCTCCGGATGGCTGCGGCGCTGTCGATCGCCGGACCAGCGAGCGTGTGATCCCGGTCGAGACGATCGAATAGAGCGTCGTCCCGGAAGTAGGTGATGGTTCCGTTGTCAGCGACTTCTAGCGAGGCCTGCCCGTGGAATTGCACGCTCCAACGGGGGCGCCAGTTCCGGTGGATTGATTTGTTCGCCTGGAGCGCCGTGGCGGCGGGTGGCGCGGTCACCGTCACTCCGATCGCGCGGCAGTAGGCGAGCGCGGTATCAGCGGCCTGTTGCGCCGTGGTGACACGCGATGGCGCGCACATGCCAGGGGCTGCTGAGACCGCCAGCGATATTAAAAGCAAGTACTGTGCATTGCGAATCATTCCGGACCTCCCATGTGTGATCTGTCTATTGCGTTCTGATCGGCGCCGACCACCACGCCCCTTGGTTAGCATTGTGCGGCGAGCGGGTGGCTCTGGTCAGCACGAGCATATCGTTCGAGATTCGTGACCCGGGTCAGGGCTGCGGGGTGAACCAATTCCCTTTTGACGCGCCGTAAGCCGTACCATGGACCGTGGCGCTTCCATCCCCGAAGGTGCCAGGAACCGCGTCAACGCCGTCGTCGGTGGGCGGACCGTCGGCGTCCGTCGTGGCGTCAGAGATGGCATCCGAGGCTTTGTCCCCGCCCGCCAGTTCGGACCACAGGTCGTTCGACCAGTTTGTATTGTGCGCACTGTCGTCGACCTCGGTGGTGTACCCAATGAAGCAGGTGTCGGTCCCGCCGATGCCAAAGGCGTTGCTGAGACTGTCATCGGAGGCGCTCAAGCACCCGTCGATGAACACCAGATTGTACGGCGGCTCGGCGGCTGTCTTATTGTGGACTGCGCCCGACACGTCCGCCGCAGAGACGACCGCGCCCGCGCCCGTGTCAGGATCATACAGACAGTCTCCGAATACTCCAGCGTTCGCGTGGGTGTAGAAGTAGAAGCCTGTATAGGTAGGGATTCCCGCGATGATCGTCGCCGCGGTATCACTCGTGGACTCGGTGGGGTCCCAGTTCGCACTGGAAGCGCGAGCGTCGACGTCGTCCGCCGCCGTCTGACCGTAGGTGAGGGTCTGGTTGCCGAGGACGTAAGTCTTATTGTAGACCGGCGCCGCACCCGTCTCAATCAGCGGGTCAGGATTCCCCTCGACCCAGACCTTCAGTTTGACCGTCACCGTGCTGGCATCGGCGAAATGGGACGAGTCGAAAGTCGCCCAGTCCCAGATAGAGGCCTGGTAATAATCGGGCGGACCGTACGTGTGGTCGCGGACGACGATGTCGTTGACCAGGAGCGTGAAATGCACGACGGGCGGGTCGGTGGAGTCGTCGCTGGTAACGGAACCGCTCGCCTGGGAGTTGGTCCCCGAAAAGTACGCCGGCATCGGAACCGGCTTGCCGGACCCCCCTGGCAGCGACGGAACCGATAGAGTGTACGTCGCCATCGCCGGAGGACACGCCGCGAGGAGTCCGCAGGCAAGAGTTGCGACAAGAAGGAGGCGTGGTATTCGCCCCATCGTCTGGGTCCCGCTTACTCGCCGGAGCCGGGGCGGCGCAACGGAGATCGCACCATGATCGGGTGGTTGGCGGTCGCAGCCGGGCCCCCCATCCCAGGGCGCGAACTCTGAACCCGCACTCAATGCGCACGTACCAGTGTTTAACCGGCGGTCAGATCCGCGGCGGGAGTAATTAAACTTGATGCTATCGTCCATCACAACCATCCCTTCTGGACGAACCTGTCCGGCGTACCCGACACGGCGCCCGGCGAGCGCGGCAGAGAGAGCGCCGCGCGATGTGATCGAGGCCGGCGCCTGTAACCGCGATCCGGCGTCACTCTTGCTTTACGCGACCATCGTGATCGCGGTGAGTGGCTTGCGCCTGTTCTTCGAAAAGGGGGCTGGCTGCTCTGGCTATTTGGCGCCCGGCGCATCTCCGTCCTCTTCGGTCAATGACGAGGCGTCCCCGCCGCCTCCTACTTATATAAACGATTCCCGCCGACGATTCAGGACGGTTTTTGTGAAATACTTTTAATGCGGTGCAGATCGCCGCCTGCAAACCCGCATATCCTTTCCATTTCATTCCTGCGAGCGCAGCAGCGCGGCTACCTCGGCGCAGACTTCTTCCGAGGTAAGCCCGCGGCGGCGCATCAACAATCTCATGCGGTGGTTGATGCGCCGGAGGGACTTCCGGACCGCCTCCTCCGTTATACCAAATTGCGACGCCAGTTCCGGAATGGTGGCGTTCTCTACAAACCGCGCCCGGAACAGCTTCTGCGAGCGGGGCGTTAGCCCGGCGGCCGCGGCCTCCACCTCCCGCCAGAACCGCCGGCGGCGCAGCGCCGCGGCGGGCCCTTCTCTCGCATCCGCCGGCTCCCATTCGTGAGATGTGCCATCCTCGCCGCTTACCATCGGATACGGCGCCTCGTGGCGCGCGATCGACTCCTCATGTTTTCTGAAATCGGTTGCAGCGTTCTTCGCGCTTGCGAGGAAATACGCGATCGACTTGCACCCGCCGCGTGCGCCAAAGGGTTTGCCCAGCCAATTGAGATGGGCATTGGCAAATCCCGACGCGCAGTCTTCGACTCGATCCGCTGTCACGCCGGCGTGTCGCGCCGCCCGAAGGCCCGCCTCCCAGAGCGCCTCGGAAGTGACCACACCGGTGGGGCTAAACTCGTCGAAATACCCGCTATCCTGCTGTCTACCAGGCATCCTACCTCGCTTCCCGGCCGCGCTGCGATCCCACGGGGCTCGTTCGTCCTTCCTCCCGCGCGGTCATGTCATCCGTACGGTTTCCCCGCTCTTCGCGAATTCCCTTCTGGGAATGGGCGCGAGGCGCGGGGTACGAGGCGCGGGGCTATAAGTGGCGCAGGCCTCCGCGCCTGTCTTTGGCGTCTCGCGCCCCGGGCCTCGCGCATATCCTCCGTCCTTCGTCCTTCGTCCTCCCACTTCGGATCCTTGATTGCGGCGATGGCGGTTTGGAACGCGTTGTCGTGGGCACGGACGGCGGGAATACCGCTTTTCTGGTTGAGATGGGTGAGGGCCTGTTCGAGAATCTGGGTCATGTCGCTCTCAACCTGGGCCATCGATTGGCGGTACTCCGGCCCATAAATGGGCCAGAGCTGCTCTAACTGCACGTACTGCTTTGCGAGCGAGAGGTACGAGTCCAGATCGGTGAGGGCGTGCTGCGATTCCGTCTTCGCCGCGCTCCAGGAACCGGCGTCGGCATCGAGTTTTGCAAGGCTCACCCACGCCTGGAGGTAGTTGGGGTCGAAATCTTCCGGGACGCCCCGAATCCGGGCGTAAGGCGTTGACTCCGCGCGCGCGACGTACTGCAGCCACTGCCGGGCCAGATCCGGCTGCCGCCGGCTCTTAGCGAGCTGGGCGAGGTAGAGCGCGGCTTCTAACGCGTGGGGATCGCGGCGCAGCGCCTGGCGGTATGAAACGGCGGCGGCGGGGTTCCGGCCCTCCGCCTGCTGCAGTCGCCCGAGTCGATAGTACGGCTTGGCCCACCGCGGCTGGAGGCGGATTGCCTGCCGCAAATCGTTTTCGGCGCCTGCGAGCGCTGCCTCCCCTCCGCCGAAGCCCTGCGCCTGGGACCGCTGCGCCTCCCCTCGCAGCAGGTACGAGGACGCGTCGAGAGGATCCAGCCGGATCGCGGTCGAGGCGAGCGCGACAGCCGCGTCCGGGTCCGGTGTTGTGGCTGTCAACGATCCCAGCCCCAGGGCCGAGCTTGCCAATCCGGCTTCATACGCGGCTGCGGCGGTGACCGCCACCGCGGCCGCCGCCAGCGCGAGTAAGACGCCTGCCGCGAGTAAGCCGGGCGCGCCCCGGGGGCGCGCCGCTCGAGCCGCGCCGCGAAGAGAAGCCGGCGCCGGCTCCTCCATCCATCGATGAGATGCGCCCGCAATGGCCCAGAAGACGATCCAGAGGCCCACAACCGACCAATCGAAATCAATGAGGCCGTGCAGCGCGGATGCGACCAGTCCCGCGATGAGCCCGGGCGCCAGCGCGCGGTAGATCGAGTCGTCCGGCCTCGCCGGTTGGCGGCTTTGCCGCAGCGCACGCACTATAGGGTACCAGGCGCTCAGAATCAAGAGCAGGAGACCGATCGCGCCGGTCTCGGCGCCGGCCTGAAGATAAGCGGAATGCGCCATCTCAGTAGGTCCGGCAATCGCGAACCGGGCATAAGCCTGCTGGAATGACCCGCCGCCAAAGCCGAAAAACGGCCGGTGCAGCAGCATCCGTATCGCGCTCTTCCAGATGAGTACCCGGAACTCCGTGCTGTGCGCCTCGGCCCCTTGCGCGCTGGCGATGCGTGAAAGCAGCAGGGGTGAGCACGCGGCGGCGGCAAGGCCGGTGAACACGGCGATAATCGGGAAACGGGGTCCGGTCGTACGCTCCGCAGGCGGGACAAAAGTTCGACGGGCGAGCGCCATGATCACGAGCGCCGGCAGAATCGCCAGCCACGCGCCCTTGGAGCCGGTGAGCGCGAAGGCCGCGCCGCCGAGGACACAGGTGATTCCCACGAGCGGCACAATCGCCCGCGGGAGATCCAGCCACAAGAGCGCCAGGCAGACCGGCAGGGCGAGGGCCAGGAATCCGGCGGTGATGTCGGGATTGAAGAAGGTGGAGAAGATCCGGCTGCCCGCTGCAAAGCCGTAGTTGGCGATATATTGTCTGAGCCCGATGACGCTCACGCAAAGCGTCGCCGCGCTCACCGCCGCCGCCACCCACAGGGCGGGATCCCACCGGGCCGGAATGGGCTGCGGAGCCGGATCGCGGGGCGGCTTCTTCTTTACCGGGACTTCAGCGCCGCCCGATCCGGATCCAAATAGCGCGACCAGAACGGCGCCCGCGAGGGTAAGCGACAGGGTCTTGAGCGACGCATCGAGGTTAATGGTACGCGCCATCGAGATCGCCTGCATGGCGGCATAGCCGAGCAGGAGTCCGAGTGATAGAGATACGCGCGGCCGCCGGCCGCCGGCCCACCAGTTAAGAAGCTGCGCGGCGCCCAGGACTAAAAGCGCCGCGACCAGAGCGCCGGCCGCCGTCCAATCGAGCGATCCGGCCGCGAGCGGCGCCGTAAACACGCAAAGAGCCGCCAGTGCCAGAATCGGAATCGCGACGCGCTCATTCAAACGAGCGCCCCTCCGCAGGAGCTGCCGGCGCCGGCGGTACAGCCGTAACAATGGTCATCGAAGGCGATGGACGTGCCGGCAAGCTCGTCGAGGCTTTCGATATCCCAGATGGTGCGGCGGCGTCCGCCCACGGGAATCTCGAGCATCTGGTTGAAATCACAGTCGTAGATCTGCCCATCCCATCCAATCGAAATGAGGTTGCGGCACATCACTCCACGCGCCGCGGATGGATTGAAACTGCTCGCCAACAGAGACATGTACTCATCCAACTCGTTGGTTCGCTCGAGCTCATGAAGAAACCGCTTGATCGGCATGTTCGTGAGGGTGAAGAGCCGGTTGAACACAATGCCAAACTGTGCCTTCAGCTCTCGCCGGTAATCCGCCTCCAGCGCAGCCTGTGGGGGCGGCAGGAACGCGCCCACCGGATTATAGATCAGATCCAGCGTGAGCCCCGTTTCAGGAACTCCGTAACCGAGGCCATTCAGTCTCCGGAGGGTCGTCACGCTCGCCTCGAACACGCCGCTGCCGCGCTGCTGGTCCACATTCTGGCGAGAGTAGCATGGCAGTGAAGCAATGATCCGTATCTGATGGTCACGCAAAAACTCCGGCGTCGTCTCCTGACCCTCCATGAGCAGCACGGTGAGATTGCACCGATCAATGACCTCTTTGCCCATCGCCCGCATCTCCCGTGCGAGCAGCCGGAAGTGGGGATTCAATTCAGGCGCCCCGCCGGTAATATCCACAGTTCGGATGGACGGGAGCCGCCTGGCAAGATCCAGCAGCCGATCCACCGTGCTGCGATCCATCATCTCGGTGCGCTTCGGCCCCGCCTCTACGTGACAATGGTGGCACGCCTGGTTGCATCGCTTACCCATATTGATCTGAAGGGTTTCCAGCGCCCGCCGCGTGAGCGACAACTTCTCCGACGCAACCCGCTGTTGAAATGGCTCATAGTTTTTTAACTGCAGCAGCATAGGTGTTCAATTCTCGCGCCTCAGCGGCGCCCAGTCAGACTTTTTCAGTCGTTCCGCCACAACCAGAATCTTCGATAAAGGGAGAGGGCGGCGGCCACCGCCGGCTCGGCCGCGCGCCTTTCGTACCAGTGCTGAGCAGCGCGCTGACTCGCGACGGTAAGCGTTGGATAGACGTGAATGGCATCGGCGATGTCTCGGATTGACAGTCCGTTTCTCATCGCCAGCACAAACTCCTGAATGAGCTCACCTGCCCGCGGGCCCAGAATCTGAGCGCCAAGTATCTTTCCGCGCCATCGCGTCACAAGAATCTTCACCATCCCCTGCCCTTCTCCCTCTACGTTCGCCCGGTCGTCCTGGGAAAAGGGATGGCGAAGGACTTCGTACTTGATGCCTCGTCCACGCGCCTCTTTCTCCGTGAGTCCGACGTGAGCAAGCTCGGGATCGGTGAACGTGGCCCAAGCTTCCGTGCGGTAACTGATCTTTTGCCGGAACGGAAGAAACAGGTTCTGGACCAGGAGCTTCGCCTCGTACTCAGCCACGTGCGAGAATTGATGAGCGCCTGTCACGTCTCCGCACGCCCAGACGTGCGGCCCGGTGGTGTGAAGATAGGAATCCACCCGGATTCCGCCGTCCTTTACCTCAACGCCGGCGGCGGTAAGGTTCAGGCCGTCAGTATTCGGCCGGCGCCCTACGGCGAACAGGATTTCATGAGCATCGAGGGACGTGGATTCGCCCGGCCCGGTCAGGTGAAGGCGTTTCATCCCTCCGGCCGTCTCCACACGTTCTACCCTGGTTTGCAGCCTTATATCCACCCCCTCGCCCCGAAGGATACTCTCCAGGTTGATAACAAGTTCCGTATCATCCTTGGGGAGAATGCGAGGCAGCGCCTCCACCAGCGTGACGTTGACCCCGAGCCGTTGGAACGCTTGCGCCATCTCGACGCCGATGGGGCCGGCGCCAACAATAGCGAGGGACTCGGGCGGCTCGGGCAGCGAAAAGATCTCCTCGTTAGTCAGGCAATCAGCTTGTTTGAAACCCGGGATCGGAGGCCGCGCAGGACTGGATCCGGTCGCGACGATAAAATGCCTTGCGCGCAGGATCGCCCCATCCAGAGTAAGTGTATCCGGGCCGGTGAATTCGGCGCTTCCATAGCGGACTCGAACGCCGTGCTCGTGCAGGAGCGCCTCAGTGGCGTCGGCGTCGCGCACCTTGATGATCGAACGGCGAACGTAGTCCAGTGCGCCGCGGGCGCTCTCACGCGACAGGGGAATCGCTTCGAGGCCGAATTCCGAGCCCCGCCGCGTCAGTGAAGCGACCTTTGCGGCGTGAACGAGAGCCTTACTCGGCACGCACCCGGTATTCAGACATTCCCCCCCGAGCCTGTTCTTTTCGATGAGCAGTACTCGAAGGCCCAGCGCGCCCGCAGCGACCCCGGAAACAATCCCTGCGCCCCCACCGCCGAGAATGATCACGTCATAATCGGCCTGGATCATGGCTTCGACGCCACCTGCGCCGTGATCCGCGCCGTCGCTTCGGCCGGCGCCAGGCACTCGCGATCGCTGCAGGGCTGGTAAGTCAGGTTGAAACGGAGAGGCGACGGACCCGGTGGCGCGCCCGCCGCAATACGAACGACCGCCGGTATCACGAAGTGGCCCCGGTATGCCAGCACGGTATCGCCCCCGCCGGGAATCTTGAGACGTTCGGCGGCCGGATAGCTCACGCGAACAAGCTGCGCGATCGGCGTTTTCGCGAGATTAACTGTCGTGGGAATCAACGTTTTGTCGCCCGGCTCATGCGCGTTGACATGCCAGCCGTTGGCGACGCTGCCTACGAGCGAAATGGTGAGCGTCTCGCCCGGTTTTACGGCGGCCCGTTCCGGTTTCGCGGCGAGCGTGAGAACCGCCGCCGGCGCCAGAGATTGCCCGCCGGAGGCTGCAGCATAGGCTGTCAGGAGCGTTGGAAAATCGTCGGGGGCGCGGCGGATGAGGGGCTGAAAAGCCTGCGCCGTTTTCACCGCGGCCTCACGCCACGCGGGATTGTGGGTAAGATCCGCCAGCCGGGCAAGATCCTCGGCGGCAACTCCATTGCCGGAGGGGAGAGCGTTGTCATCGGCCTCTTTTCGACGGGCCAGCAGGTCACCCTGGCTCGCCGTGGTGTAGAAGCCTCCCCGAACCGGGTCATCAAAACGGTGGATCATGTCCTGCGCCAGGACCGTCGAACGATCCAGCCATTGCCGATCGTGCGTGGCATCGTAGAGGGCTAAGAATCCATGGATCAAAAACGCCTCGTCATCGAGTTGAGCCGGAATGGACGCTGAACCGGCATAGAAGCTGCGCATCAAGTGCCCTTTGACCATCAGCTTCGTGTCAACGAACCGGGCGGCATGGAGAGCGTCGTTGAGATACTTCCGGTCGCCCAAAACCTGATAGCCCCGCGCAAACGCGGCGATCGTGAGGCCATTCCAGCCGGCCAGCGCCTTATCATCCCGGGCAGGGGCGGTGCGCCGGTCGCGGGCGGCCAGCATCTTCCGGCGGTCAGCGCTGTCCTGCGACCCGGCCGGCTGCAGCGCGCTTGTGGCAGGCGGGTCGTCCGAATTTGAGGCGGTGATGAGCGCCGGATTCTGATGAAGGACGCTCTTTCCGTCGAGATCGCCGGCGGCGGTGACGCCGTATCGTTCGTCAAAGCGTGACGCGGCCGGTCCGAGAACCGCTTTCACCTGCGCCGGGGTCCAGAGATAGTACTTGCCTTCAACCCCCTCACTATCGGCGTCGAATGAAGAAGCAAAACCACCGCCGGGCAGGCGAAACGCGGTCTCCACGAAATTGAGGGTCTCGACCGCAACCCGGCGATAGATCGGCCGGCGCGTGATCTTCCAGACATCGAGATAGATCGGGATCAAGAGAGCCTGGTCGTAGAGCATCTTCTCAAAATGGGGAACGCGCCAGTGATCATCGGTGCTGTAGCGATGAAATCCACCGGAAAGCTGGTCGTAGATGCCGCCGGCGGCCATTTCATCCAGCGTGTGGGTGAGCATCTTGAGAAGCGCCGGATCGTGCGTCGACTGATAGCGATCAAGAAGGAATTGCAGATTGGGCGCTTCCGGGAATTTGGGCGCTAATCCAAAGCCGCCGTTCACCGCATCGTAACGCGCCGAGAGATCGGCGGCAGCCTGCTGGATGGCGCGGGTGGCTATCTTCCCGCCCGCGGCCGGCGCAGAAGCCTCGGTAACCGCGGCGGCGCCCCGGTCCGCTTGCCGCTGGAGCGCCACCGGCTGTTTCTGGTAGACGTCCACGACTTTGAGGAGAAGGCTTTTGAACTGATCCGGAGGGAAATAAGTTCCGCCATAGAACGGTTTGAGATCGGGCATCAGGAATACAGAGAGCGGCCAGCCGCCAGACCCGGACAACATTTCCACCGCCGATTGGTATTGCGCGTCGAGATCGGGTCGCTGCTCCCGATCCACCTTGATGCAGACAAAATGGGCGTTCAGGATTCTGGCGATCACCGGATTCTCGAAGTCTTCACGCATCATGACGTGGCACCAGTGGCACGCGGAGTAGCCGATGGAAAGGAAGATCGGTTTCTTCTGCTTACGAGCCAGGTCTAGCGCCTCGGGCCCCCACGGATACCAGTTGACCGGGTTATGCGCGTGCTCCAGCAAGTAGGGGCTTGAGGAGTGAATGAGCGCGTTAGTGTAAAGATAATTCCCGGTCGCGGAAATCGTATTCGTAGGCCCCGGCTGGCTCGCCTGAGAGACGATGCCAAGAGCGACGAAGACGAATCCGACAATGAGGGCAGCCGTGACCTTAGCGTACGTTGATATCGATTTCATCGGTCTCCGGAAGATTCTGCAGTTTGGACCGTCGAGCGGCGGCGGTCCTTCCTCTGAAAGAGAACCCGCGGCGGCGCCGGCCGTTCCTGTTTGGGCGCCAATCCTTCGATCAGGCTGCTGTGTGGTTATAATTATACAGGGCACGGCCGCGGCGTATACGGGGCACATCGTCTCCGGATACCTGGCTGATCATTTCATCCGCGGCGAAACGATATTCTAAAATCCTAACCCGGCATAGCCGGAACCAAGTCGCGATTCCTGCGCGTATTGAACGCAACTTAACTGATAAGATACTATCGCGCACGCGTGATGTGACGTTGTAGCATTCAGCGGGGCCTCACGACCCCAATTCCCGAGGAGGGTTCTTCCCATGAGCAAACGGTATGTAGGTGTTTTATCGGTAGCGATTGCCGCGGCAATCGGGCTGCCGGTTTGGGCTAGCGCAAAAGGTGGTGTCAAGCACCCCGATGTGAAGGCCCTCTACGCCAAAAACTGCGCCGGCTGCCACGGCGCAAAGATGCAGGGCGGCGTCGGTCCCGCGCTGACCCGCGAAGGTAAAAAGCGGACCTATACCTGGCTTGTCGTAGAGCTCAAGAATCCGAAGAGCCACAAAAAGAACAGCATGATGCCCACCGCAGCGGCGGAGCATCTTTCGGTCGCCAACGTGAAGGCGATGGCGGCGTATCTGAGTAAGCTGAAGTGAGGACGGAGGGGTAAAGGATGAAGGATGAAGGATGAGTCAAGCCAATGTAATGGCCGGCCGTGAAGTCCCGGGGGTCGACCGAATATAGCCCGGCGCTTCTGCGCCGCGGTGGAGGCCACAAATACGCCCGTCCTAAAGTCCTGAAGGGACGACCGAGCTTTAAATCCGACAGGCGAGGATTCCGCCATTACCGGGACGTTCGTGTTGGACGCGGCGTTCGTGTTGGACGCGGCGTTCGTGTTGGACGCGGCGTTCGTGTTGGACGCGGCGTTCGTGTTGGACGCGGCGTTCGTGTTGGACGCGGCGTTC
>DASRZA010000564.1:0-12057 GCA_035686845.1 Armatimonadota bacterium
CCCAACAGTCCACGACGCGGCGCCTATGTCGGCCCAATGCTGGTTGACCGTCGCCGTAGCACTGCCCGCCTGCAGAGTGACTGCCTCCATAATATCGTTGGAAGTGAAGGAGAAGAATGCATTCCCTGCGCTATCCGCCACCGCGCTCGACGGCCCGATGCTGGCGTTTGTTACGACCCCCTGCTGCTCGGCGGCCGGAATCGTGGGCGCGTTAACGGTAGCGCCAGCCGCGGGTGTGCCGTCTGAATTCTTCACCGTAACCTGCACGTCGGCCTCGTGTTCGGCCGAGGGTACACCACCCGCGGCCACCACGCAGGAGCCGGCGAATGTGTTTCCTGAACCTGTCCGCCGCACTAGAATGGTGGAACTCAGCGAGCTGCTGCCACTACCGCTCGAGCCCGTCCCGCCGCCGCTTGAGTTCGTCTGGCTGCTGCCTGGCACGCTCGAACCGGGCGCCCGGCTGCTGGACCCGGCGCTGCTTCCTGGCGCCGCCGAACTGCTGTTCGAGGAGCCGCTGCTCGGGGAACTGCCGGTCGAGGAACTGCTTATAATTGAGGAGCTGCTCGTTGAACTTCCGCTGCGCGAACTCGACCCGCTGGAGCTCGAGCCGCTCTTCGAGCTCGAAACGCTTGAACTTGAACCACTTGAACTCGAGCCGCTGGAACTCGAGCCACTCTTTGAACTCGAGCCACTTGAACTGGAGCCGCTCTTCGAACTCGACCCGCTCGAGCTCGATCCACTCTTTGAGCTTGAACCGCTATTTGAACTCCCGCTTCCGGACCCGCTCCCGCTGCCAGACCCACTCCCGCTCCCGGACCCGCTTCCGCTCCCGGACCCGCTGCCCGATCCGCTTCCGCTGCCAGACCCGCTGGCTTCCACGCCGGCCGAGGGGTCTCCGTCGTTGTTCAGGTTCTGGAGAACCTCGGCCTCCAACTGCGCCGCGGTTTCCTGAAATTGATTGGCGATGCTCTCGGCCATGGCTCGCCCGGCCGTGATCTCACGCAGCCGCCCCAGCGCAAACCGGGCGAATTCATCCGAGTACGCGAAGCTGAAGGTGGTGAGACCCGCGGTAAGGCCAATCTTTTTCAGCGCCTCTCGACGCGTGATGCGCGCGGCCTCGAACTTCTGGCGCTTCTCCTGGATCTCATTGCCGAGATCCTCGCGCTTTTCCGGAATCGCTTCGATCTCTTCGCTGCCCGGTTTATGGTTTACGGGAAGCCTTTGCTCTGACCTTTTTTGGTCTGGCACGCTGATCCTCGCTCTCTCCCAGGGCCGCCTCTTCTTCTTGCAAGCTCCGACCCGCTCTACCACGAGCCTTTCCTGGCGCTCTTGCCGGAAGACCCATGATACTTCTGTGTCTCGCGCCGAAAGCGAACTCGAAGGGCGCGAAATTCTCACGAAGCTCGCGAGGGGAAAGCTGGGGAAAGAGCGGCGAGCGGCGTGTTGATCAGGCTCGTCGGCAGGCCCGCGCCGCCGGCTTTCGGGGGAGGCCGGTCCGGGCCTCGCGTCACACTCCACGACTGGTAGCCGCTGGCGGCGGATCCCACCGCGATGCCGTCGCTCTGTGTTCCTACGAACAGGTTCCCTTTCCGGTCAAAAGCGAGGGCGTTGGCCTGATCGCAGGGAAGTCCGTTGAGCCGCGTGTAGTACGACCATGTACCTTTCTTGAGGGAGTAACGGGTCAGCCCCGAGTCGGTGGCGGTCCAGATGTCTCCATCCGTGGGGCAGACGCCGATAGCGAAGACCCGGGATCCCAACAGCCCTTCTTGAATGCCGTAGCTCCGCCACTCCCTTCCGTTATAGACCGAAACTCCGTGGTTGAGGGTTCCAACCCAGACCCGGTCGAGCGAGTCCACGGCGATGGCGTAGGCGTTATCGTCTCCCAGCCCATTGTCGGTAGTAAAGTGGGTCCACGCCCGGTCGACCGCGGCGGTCGCATCGTAGCGCCAGACTCCCTGGTCCTCTGTTCCCACCCAGATCTGTCCCTCGCGGTCAGCGGCCAGGCAGGTAACAAACGCGCCCTGGACGGCGGCATTCCAGGGCACAGGGACGGGCGGGATCGGCGCGGCGCCGGCCGGGTGCAGGATGAGCATGAGCAAGCCCAGGATCATAGCGAGATGTCGGACGAGCCGCGCTGCGGCCGGGCAGGTGGTCCTGAGAATCCGTCCAACGCGGCCCACATCGTATTCTATCAATGTCGTTCCTCGTGATTGACGCCGCGCGACCGCGGATTCATGCCGCCATCGCTGCCACGACGGACGGATGTATAAGCGCCAACACATCGATGAGTGAGCGGCGCGACTATCATATCAGCCACGACTATCATATCAGACTGTTCGGCGCCAGTGTGTGGCGACGCCCCCCGTCCCACAGCGACTAACATGGAACCTATAAATAGTGAGCGGTCGGCTGGCCATAGAAAGGATCACTCTGCGCGAGTGTTGACTCTGCAGGCCCTATGGCGTCCGAATCGGACCACCAGGGGCACGGGCGCGAAGGATGAAGGATGAAGGATGAAG
Source organism: Armatimonadota bacterium (assembly GCA_035686845.1). Taxonomy (GTDB): domain Bacteria; phylum Armatimonadota; class DASRZA01; order DASRZA01; family DASRZA01; genus DASRZA01. Next base: position 2,520 of record DASRZA010000564.1, read on the forward strand.
GACGGAAAACAGGCGCGAGGCAGGAGGTACGGGGCGCGAGGTACACAGACGTGCGCGCGCCTCGCGCCCCGCGCCCCGCGCCTCGCGCCCGTTCTTCAACGGGTTGGTTGTTTGTGCTGCCGGCGTTTGTGCATCTCTGCGTGTTTGTGCTGTTTCCTATCGTGTTCGCGCTGATCTTGAGTTTTTTTCGGTGGGACGTGCTGAAGCCGCAAAAGCCGTTCGTGGGGCTGCATAATTATGCCGTCCTGTTTCACGATCCGCTCTTCTGGAACGCGCTCTGGAACTCCACCTACTACGCGATTGGCAGTGTTCCGATCGGGATGGCGGTGGCGCTCTTCGTGGCGATTCTCGCGCATCAGAAGCTGCGCGGCGTTCAACTCTTTCGCACCATCTACTACATGCCGGCGGTGGCCTCGAGCGTGGCGACAGCGATGATCTGGACTTTTATCTATCTTCCCGAGAATGGTCTGCTCGACTGGCTTCTGAACGCGGTGGGTCTCAAAGGCGCAGCGCAGATCGACTGGCTGCAGAGCACGGTATGGGCCATGCCGGCCCTCATTTTTATGAGCATCTGGACCGGTCTTGGTCCGCGCATGGTGCTCTTTTTAGCCGGGCTTACCAGTATACCGGAACCTCTATACGAGGCGGCGGCGGTGGATGGCGCCGGACGATGGGCGGCGTTCCGGCATATTACGCTGCCGATGCTGCTGCCCACCACCTTCTTTATCCTGGTCACCTCGAGCATCAGCGCCTTCCAGGTCTTCACCCCGGTTTACATGATGACGAAGGGCGGCCCGGTGCGCCATACGGACGTGATTGGCTACCACATTTATAAAGTCGCCTGGCGCCAGTTCCACATGGGGATGGCGAGCGCCGAAAGCTATCTGCTCTTTATGGTGATATTTGCCGTTACCCTGGTTCAGTTCAAGTTTGTGAGCGCCCGGATCGATGCGTAGCAGCCTGGCCCAAAACGTCGGAAGTTATTGCATCATGGTCATCATCGCGGTGGTGACGATTGCGCCGTTCGCCTGGATGCTGATCGCGTCGCTGCATCCAAGTCATGGCGCGCTCCCGGACCCATCGCATCTCGCGCCGAAGCAGTGGCACTGGGAAAACTATCAGGAGGTGCTGACGATGGACGCCACGCCGTTCATCCGCTTCCTATGGAATACGCTGATCGTGGCGGTCTGTGTGACGCTGGGGCAGCTTCTGATCTGCGCGCTGGCCGGTTATGGCTTTGCCCGGCTGCAGTTTCGGGGACGCGACCTGCTCTTCTTTCTCTTCATCGCCACCATGATGATCCCGACCCAGGTGACGATGATTCCGGCGTTCTTAGAGGTGCGGTGGTTTGGGTGGCTGAATAGTTACTGGGCGTTGATCATGCCGGGACTTTCCAGCGCGTTTGGAGTATTCCTGATGCGGCAGTTTTTTTTGACACTCCCCCGCGAACTGGATGACGCCGCTCGAATCGATGGCTGCTCGGAGTTCGGTATTTTCTGGCGGATCGCGGCGCCGCTCTCGGCCCCGGCGCTTGCAACATTGGGCGCCTTCGCGTTCATAGCGACCTGGACCGATTTCTTCTGGCCGCTGCTGGTTACAAGCGCCACCGAAATGCGTACACTGGAGGTGGGCCTTTCGCTCTTCAAAGACGCGTTCGGGAATACCAACTGGCCTCTGCAGATGGCCGCCGCCGTGCTCGTCCTGATTCCAGTGCTGCTGGTCTTCCTCTTCACGCAGCGGTACTTTATCCGCGGAATCGCGCTTACCGGACTTAAAGGTTAGAACTTGAAGATTAGAAAAGGAAGTTTCACCATCTACGCCGAACGCATTAGCCAGAAGAACGGATCATTGATCTGATATCCCGCCGCGGCAAAGCCGCCGCCAGGGCTTTCGGGTAACTTTCACGTATTTCGGCTCTTACAATCGCTACAAATAACACCAGGCAAACAGGGCGGTTCCCGTGCCGAATTCATGGAACTTGCCCGCTCTGCATCAGGAGGTTAGAATGTTATATTCCCGAACGAACCGGCGCCTTCAGAGGTCGGGCTTTCTGTTCACGGCGATTCTGGCGGGCCTGCCAGCGATCATGGCCGGAGTTTCTCCCGCGACTGCGGCATCCGCGCGACCGGCGAGCCACATCCGATTGGCGCAAAGCAGCACCACACCTCCTCCGCCACCCAACTTTGGCGCCCAAGTTCAGCCGGCCGACCTCAACGGAGACCTCACTATAAGTCCGCTTGAGCTATCGACCTACGCGCTGGACTTTCTCAAAGGAACAGTGCCCGCCCAGGGACCCAATCCGGTTCCACCCCTTTACCTGAGCGACGCCGCTCTGATTTTTCTCACCGCGAGCGGCGTCTATCATTACGATCCCAACGCGCCTTCCGGTCAGCTGCCGTACGTTCCGGGCCCTGCGTCGAGCGCCGCCCGGGCTGTGATTGGCTCTAACGTGAGGCTGGCGAGCACGCGGTCGAGAGCGCCACTCGGGACCGCGATCGCTGTGTGCCCGGCGAAATACGCGCCAGGCGCCGCCTTCACCATGGCCCTGAACCTCACCCCAGGCAGGGCAGCTCACGCGTACGCGGTTGAGGATACTGTCCCGGCGGGCTGGAAGGTCTTGGGAGTTAGCGATGGCGGGGTCTACGATGCGTCTTCGCACACGGTGCGCTGGTTCTTCCTCGATCACACGGCTCGAACGCTGCATTACCGGGTTGTTCCATCCGGATCGATCTCAACCGCCATGTTCCACGGTGAGGCGGCGTTCGATAACGGCGTCCGGTCCATCGCTGGCGTACGCTCGCTCGCCCTTGAATCCGGCTCCTGGTATGGAGCGAAGGCCTGACCCGGTTTCGTTCGAGTTGTAAAAGCTTGACTCTCGCCGGCCGGCTTCGGCCGGCGAGCGCCGATCGGACTCGGCTGGAAACGTGTATAATCAGCGCTGGCGCCGCGAAACACGGGTTCTCAAAAACCGCTGGCGCGGGTTAAAAGTGGGATAGAGCCATGCCACATGAATTGCTCGACGTTGTTGAAGATCCGGCGGCGACTTCCGTTGAAGATCCGCCGGCGACTCAGCCGGATGGCGTGATGGAACGCCGGGATCGTAAAAAGACGGCGCGTGAAGAGCCGCTCCTCCTAATTCTCTGCGATCTGAGTCAGGAAATGCTTGACGCCTGGCGGACCGCGTTCACCGGCTGCGGAGGTGTGGAAATCCAGCAGACACGAGCCATAGATACGCCGACGGATGCCTATGTGGCATTCGTCGCCCAGCCGGCCGCTGATGGCGGATCACCCGTGCCAGGGCGGCCCGATCCACCGGCCGATCAGGCAGCGATGGAGATGCGCCTTACGCAGGCCCCAGGTATCTCGGTGGGCGCCGTTAAAATCGGTGAGCGATTCGTCATTCATCTCGTCGCTGAGCCAGGCGATCCGCTGAGCGGCTACGGCGTCACCACCTTCAAAATCACCCGCGCGGCCCTGACTTGCATCACACACCTGCTTGCCGAGCATCCGGGCGCGATCCGGAGCGCCGCCATTCCGGATCTCCGATTGCCCGGCAAGCAGGTGGACGCCCAGGACGCCGCGCATCAGATGCGGAGGGCCATTGAGGAGTTCCTGGGAAGGCGGTGAGGACGGAGGTCGAAGGACCGAGGACGGTGGACGCGCACGTCGTTTTGCGCACCGGTTTCGATCGCCGGGGTCTCCGCTTGATATCGCATTCTATTCATCCTCGAGGACCCATTACTGCGTCGAATCCACTTGGACCACGGTGACGGCCGTTCCATAGGCGAGGACTTCGGTAACCCCTTCCATTACCTCGTTCGCGTCAAGTCGCATGGCGACCACGGCGTTGGCGCCCCGCTCGAAAGCGTGCCGCAGCATTAGCTCGAACGCGTCCTCGCGCGATTTTTCGCAGAGTTCCGTGAACAGACTGATATTTCCGCCCACCAGCGTCTGGAGCGAGGCGCCGATTGAGCCGAAGATACTGCGCGACCGGACGGTGATTCCCCGGACCATCCCGAGATTACGGACAATCCCTTGGGAGGACATGGGCGAAAAGGATGAAGGATGAAGGATGAAGGATGAATCACGAACGCTGAAGTTATAGGCGGATCTGTACCTCGCGCCCCGCGCCTCGTACCTCGCGCCCAATTACCGGGAGTTTTATTCATGCGAGCCAAAGTTCTACTGGACCCGCACCGCCGGAAGCTTGATAACATTTTTTCTCCGGAGGATATGAGCCGGCTGCATTCCCTGGCGGATATCGTCTGGGGTCGTGACGAGCCGGCGCCGCCCTCGGAGATCGAAAAATACCGGGATGAAGTTAGCGCCGTGATTACCGGCTATTGGGGATATGGCGACGTCGGCGCCTTTCCGCAATTACGGGGAATCCTCGAGGTATCGGGTGGATTCGCGTCTCCCAATGACCTGGACTATCCGGCGTGCTTTGCCCGCGGAATCCAGGTCTTGAGCTGCGCGCCGGCGTTTGGCCCGGCCGTGGCCGAATTGGGCCTTGGGCTGGCGTTAGCCGCCGCTCGCCAGATTTCCCACACGGACGCCGCATTCCGCACCGGGGAAGAAAACTGGAGCCACACGGAGTTCAAGAATCTTTTCCTGCTGTACGATAAACCGGTCGGGTTCATCGGTTTCGGGGGATTGGCGCGGTCGCTCAAACCGCTGCTGGCGCCGTTTCGGTGCCCAATTCAGGTTTACGATCCGTGGCTTACCGACAGCTTCCTTCGGACGCAGGGCGTGACGCCGGTCGATCTTGATACTCTGCTGGTCTCATCTCGCATCATCTTTGTGCTGGCGGCGCCGAGCGCATCCAACGCGGCGCTGCTGGACAGGGAGAAGCTGAAGAGGATAGCGCCGGACGCGGTGTTTGTGCTGCTGAGCCGATCCCACGTGGTGGATTTTGACGCGCTTACCGATCTGCTAACAGAGGGCCGGTTCACGGCGGCGATCGACGTGTTCCCAAAGGAGCCGCTGCCGATCGATCATCCAATCCGGCGGCTTGACAACGTCATCTTATCTTCGCACCGGGCCGGGGCGCATCCCGAGGCCCTGCGCAATATCGGCCGTATCGTCGTTAACGACCTCGAGGCGCTGCTGCGTGGATTACCAACGCAGGAGATGCAGGCGGCGCGACCGGAATACATCCGGCTGCGCGGGTAGCGACGCCCACTCAGTTTACGACGGTGGGAGCTTTCTCGTCAATGATAGCGGGCACAACGCATCGCCCGAGAGTCTCAGCGAGCAGGGAGTCGACGTCGGGCGCAATATCGTCGATTTCTTTCACGCTTCGCTCAAAATCGTGGTTGCCCGCATAGCGCCGGGTGGATTGTTTGCGAATGGCGTCGTGCAGCGTCTGCGTGAACTCTCCGGAGAGGCGGAGTTCCCGCATTCCGCGGACACTCCCGGTGAGCGCGTCAACCAGCAGCACGTGCAATATCTCGCTTTGCGCCGGGTCCGTCGCGGCCGGGGGTGTCTGCCGCTCGCGATGCGGCACCAGGTGCCAGGAGAATGGCGCGCTATTCCAGGGCTGGCGTCCAAAGCGATAGAGCAAGAAGATCACACTCCGGTAAACCCGAAGCGCAATTTCGGCCTTTCCGCGAACGACGTCGGAAACTTCGGTAGAGGTGGGCCGGTTCAGGAAGAGAAGCAGTTGGTGCCCATCGGTTCGGTAGCTATACTCTGCGCCTTCCACCCACTCACGACGATCTGTCGTATAGCAGGATCCTACATGACACGCTTGCTCCATATCAATGCCCCCTGGCGGCCCGCTGCCGGACTTCGCGTCATTCACATCGACACGCGCCCCCGCGAACAGGCTCAAAGAATCATGCGCCGGCCGTTGCCGGGAATCGGACCCGGGTCTCTATAGCCATAGGCTTTCGCTCTTACCATTGAGCTACAACGGCAGGTCGAACAGGATGCGACATCGGGCGCCGGAATCAGGTGTCTTCGCCGCCGGTAAGGAATGGAGACCGTCGGGGCGCGCCCACACGGCGCCGCCGGCATGATTTGAGTGATATATCCTTATTGTATCCTAAAATATCAAAAGTGTCAAGTCCCTATAGTCGGATAATCGCCTCAGTTTCCGCCTGAATCGAGACTCTCGCACTCCGACCGGGTCCGCTATCAGCGTCAGCGTCATCATACCGGGCTGCGCACGAGAGGCAGCGTCATCATACCGGGCTGCGCACGAGCGTTAGCATCATCATAAAGTGAGCGGCGCTCCCGGCGAGCACAAAGACGTGCCAGAGATCGTGAAACCCGAAGACCCCGGGCCAGAGCCGGGGCCGCTCCACGGCGAATACCACGGCGCCCACGGAATAGATGATCCCACCACAAAGGAGCCATTCCAGGCTCTGAACAGCGAGATGATGCGTAATCGGCCCGAAGGCAATCACAACCATCCAGCCCATAATGATGTACAGGACAACGTTCAGCCAGCACGGCATTTTGGCCCAGACCGCCTGAGTAATCGTGCCGCCTAGCGCAATCGCCCAGACGATGCTCAAGAGAGTCCAGCCCCATGGACCTCTCAGTTTAAGCAGACAGACAGGCGTGTAACAACCGGCGATGAGGAAGAATATCGCGCACTGGTCGAAGCGCCGGAGCTTCTCCACAATCTCTGGTCTCGCGGGTAAAAGGTGATACAGGCTGCTCGCGAGATACAAAAGTATCAGGCTGCCGCCGTAGATGGCAAAGCTCGTAATCTTCCAGTCATTGCCATGAGATTGAATGATCAGCGCAATCATCGCTGCGATGGACAGCGCAGCGCCAATCAGATGGGAGATGCCGCTAAACGGTTCTCTCAGTCGGAAACGCGAACCCAATGTTTTTTCCTCTCATTGATATCGGTTTTAATTAATTTGTTCCAATCCATTCTACATGGAATTGCAAAAAGTAACAAGTCACTAAATATGTTATACTTGCCCCGGGAGGACGATTCCAATGGAGGATGAACGAGAGAACGGCGCCACAAGGCAGGGTTGTACGGAACCCGGCGGCGGGGCGGAAGCGGATTTGGCGCGCGATGGATGGCTCTCTGTCGCACAGGCCGCAGAGAGGTTGGCATCCTCACGCCGGATGGTGACTCGATGGGCTGTGAATGGGAAACTGGGCGACGTGAGGCCCGGCCAGACAGGGCGCGGCAAGGGCATGCGGGTCAGCGCGAAGGCCGTGCAGGCGATGGTGGCGGACCGGGCCAATGAGCTGGGAAAACGGGTTGCAAGGGAGGCGCAGCGGAAGGCTATCCTGGATCAGCGCCAGCGTGAGCCAGCCATCAACGACGAAGGTTCCACGCACATGAGCAAGCGTAATCTGAACTGGATGCTGGATCTCGTCCGGACGCTCTCCGATATGGCCGATGAGACTCTTATCTCCTTCGCCGGTTCCGAGGCGGAAGCCCGGGACGCGCAGACTGTATTGGACGGCATTACAAATATCGAAGACTTGCTGAAACGCATTCGTGATCGTCGCTTTCAGGACGACAGCGGCGAAGAGGGAGGCGAGGGCTAATGGATTTTGAGTCATGACATTGGAGGCGAGGGCCGATGGTTTTTGAGTCATGACATTGGAGCCGGGCGCGCCGGAACAGCCTGAAGCGCTCAGGACTCGATTCCTGAACCGGCGCATGGTGATGTCGGATCGCGAGGAGGTGGAAAAACTCGCCGCCGCCATCCGGGAATTGCTAACAGCGCCCGCCGGCCTTGGTGATCAATCATCGAGAGAGGAGCTGCAAAACCTGCTCCGCGGGCAGTACCCGGCGGACCTTGCCGACGCGATGCGGCTGCTGAGCGACACCGAAGATGAGGAAGTCTTCAAACTCCTGGATGCGGCGGAAGCCGCTGAGGTAATCGATGAGGTGGACGCCGCTACGGAAGCCCGGCTGCTGCGAGATACTCCTCCCGATCGTCTCGCGCGCATTTTGGAGAATTTGCCATCCGATGAGGGCGCCGACGTGGTGGGCGGCCTGGATCCGCCGGCGGTCGATGCCGTCCTTCAGCTCGTTGAACCGGGCGCCGCCGCGAGAATCCGCGCGCTGCTCCCCTACCCTGGGGATACCGCCGGCGGCATCATGTCCACCGGTTTTGTGGCCGTTCCCGAGAGCGCCACCCAGGCGCAGGCGCTGGATCTCTTTCGCGCCAGCACAACGGCCGACGATCTCTTCTTTCTTTACGCGGTGGACGATAGCGGCGCGCTTGCTGGAACGCTTGACCTGCGGCGCCTGGTGACGGTCAATCCCGAAACCCCCATTCGAGACATCACCCGGCGTGACGTCATCTCGATTAACCCCGAGATGGACCAGGAGCAGGTAGCCAATATCTTTGCCCGCTACGATCTCACGGCGCTGCCCGTGGTAGAAGCGCCGAGCGGCAAACTGCTGGGAGTTATCACGGCCGACGACGTGATCGACGTTCTCCAGGAGGAGAGCGCTGAAGACCTGATGGCAATCGCCGGTTCCGACGCCGAAGAGTTGGAAAAGCGAACTCCCGCCCGCGTAGCGATTCTCAGGCTTCCCTGGATTATGACCACGATGTTCGTGGAGTTGTTCGCCGGGCTGGTCATTCATATTTTCCACACCACGCTCACCCGGATCATCCTCCTGGCGAGCTTTATGCCGATTATCTCGGCGATCAGCGGCAATACCGGCCTTCAGTCGGCCACCATTATCGTGCGAGGTCTTTCCACCGGCGACATCCAGATCGCCAACTGGCGTCACGCGGTGAAACGACAGCTCGGGACCACGTTGATCTTGGGCGCGGCGTGCGGACTCACCCTGGGCGCGATCGGCGCTTTCTGGTACCACAAATGGTCATTCGGCGTCGTGGTCGCGGTCGGGATGTTCGCCGCCGTCAATATCGCCGGGGTCGTTGGCACGATTGTTCCGCTCACGTCGAAGCGGCTCGGCTTCGACCCGGCGCTGACCGCCGGGCCATTCGAGACCGCGTTTCAAGATGTCGTCGGAATCTCCATCTTCTTAGGCCTCGCAACGATGATGCTGCGCTGGCTTCAGTAAGCGCACCCGTCGCGACGTGCCGAATGATGGCGCTATCTCGAGGCGGCGAACTGGCGCGCCGCATCGCCGATATAGGGTTCGGTCAGGAGTTCCAATCCCGTCGTTTCCACGATGGCGCGAGCCGACCGGACGTCTTCGTCGGACATCCAGCAGCCCTTCGGATCCCTGGCGCCCGTTGGATTCAGACCCGATTGGATCCAGACTGATTTTGCCCCAAGCCGCCTGGCTTCCTCAACGATCCCGGGCAGTTCACCCAGCGGCCGGTAAAGGATCTGCGCAAACCGTTCCGCCCAGAACGGGTCTTTCGCAATTGGAGCGGGCATGGCAATTGCTGAGCGGTACTCCGAGATGGCGCGTTCAGCATCGCCGCGCAGCTCCAGGGCCAACGCATAGCGCAGACGCGCATCGGCATAGTCGGGCTTTAGCCGCAGCGCCTCCTCCAGCGCTGCGGCGGCCGCCTCGTGATCGTGCAGGAAGATCATGATATATCCGATCTTTGCCCAACCGGAGGCG
>DASRZA010000565.1:0-8605 GCA_035686845.1 Armatimonadota bacterium
CGAAACCCGGCTGGTCATGATGACCCACCGGTACTACGATCCGCTGAAGGGCCGGTTCATCAACCGCGACCCTATCGGGGTTGCGGGTGGGATTAACCTGTACGGATTCGTCGGGAATAATCCGGTTACCGGGGCGGATCCTGAGGGGACGGATGGCGAGACCAGCGACAGCAATATATTCGTTCGCATCGGAAAGTGGCTCGCCAAACCGTTCATGCCGAAGATGGGGCCGGGTTTAGGAACCCTCATCCCTCGCCAGGCTGAAAGCGCGGGCCCGAGGCCGGGTGATCGCATCATGGCCGTTGCGAACGCAAACGCCCGCGGTTTGCATGCCGTTGGAAATCACATTTACGGGTCGGTTGGGTACGCAGCGAGTGAATTAGGTAACCAGGCCGCCGGTAAGCTTCTCGAGGCGGCGGCGGGACTCGGCATCGCCAAGATCGTGCAAATGTTCAAGCCGGAGGATGGCAGGTGCCAGCTAACGGCAGCGATGCTCGTCCGATATTTCAGGGCAACCGGGCGCGCGGCCGATATCGTCGAAGTCGGGGATGCGGAGGGCGCCAATTATATGTGGGGTGCGAACGGAAAAGAAATCGCAAGAAACGGTTTTCACCACGTGGTCCGCGCCGGTGACCGCTACTACGATGCCCTGACTGGGCCCGCTGGCGCTACCTGGGATGAATACCTGCGCCTCTGGCACCCGGAGAAAACGGCGCCCTATTTGAGGATCATCCAGAACCCGAATCCGGCGCACTTCATCTATGGACGTTGAACGGAGGATAGCGAGATGGCGATCAAGCAGTTCGTGGTGTCCGTAATATATGAGCACGCCGAGCTGGACGAGGAGGGCCGGGAGCACAGGGGTGGGCAACTGGTTGACGTGGACCTGGTGACGGAGAGCGTGGAGGAGTTTCTCGCGCGGATCCCGGATGACATCAATGAACATTCTGTGCTTATGGTAACGATCACTCGCCCCGATGGCAGGATGATCTCGTTCGCCGATGGCATCACCATGCTCGACACCGAGGCAGGACCCGATGCTCCGGGGGCGTACCGCAGGCTCTATCAGTTCGAGGACAACTACGATGATAGAATTCGGCACACCTCCGGCCTGTTTGCGTCGAGGCGACTCAGGCCGACGGACGGTGCTTCTCAGGCGGGACCGACAAACGCAGCAGAGCCCGCGCAATCGGACGACTGAGTGCTGAACCGCGGGGGACCGCGGCTACTACACCGATCAGGAAACCGGCCTGGTCCTCATGACCAACCGGTACTCCGACCTCGGAACCGGCCGGTTCCTCACCCGTGACCCGATTGGTTACGGCGGTGGGATTAACCTTTATGGGTTCGTCGGAAATAACCCGGTTACGGGGGCGGATCCGGAGGGGACGGACGGGGAGGGCCTCCTGGGGCGGTTCGGCAGGTGGTTTATCGGCCTCTGGGCGCCCACGATGAAGCCTGGGACTCCGACGCTGCAGACCCCACACCCGGAGCTGCAGTCGCTGATGGACGACCCGACCGTCGGCGGCCTGATAGGCGGGTACGGCAGCGGGGTTCGCGGAATTGGGCATACACTCCGGCGGAACCTGGATTATACTGTTGGGTACGCTGCGTCCGAGATTGCGGGCCACGGAGTCGGCCACGCAATCGGTGAGCTCGGTGAGGCGGCGGCGGGGGGTCTGGCCGGCCGCTCAGGCGTCCGGTACGGCGTCCACTGGACGTCGTACAGTAAAGGAGAATCGATACTTGGCGAGCAGGTTATCCGCCCAGGTAATAACAACCTCACTTTCTTCGAGGGGGCAAACAGCACGGGACAGCTTAAGCGCATCCTGGCCAGGGGCGGCGCCGGCACCGGCGCGAGGGCCCAGCAGATGGCGGTCATCTTCAAGGGGTCGAGGGTGGCCATCCGCAACGAAGATGGCGGGCTCAACACGATCGGGGAGATCAACCTGCGCGGCGTGCCGCATACTTACTACCGGCCGGCAAACCACGCGGGTGTCATTAGCCGGATCCTTGGCTGGGTGCGCGACAACTTCTGATATCGGCCGGGCGGGGTACCATTGGGCTCTTTGCGCCCAGCTGCCCGGTCACACCCGCTGAGCCCGCCGGCGCCGCTAGCGCTTGGGGCCCTGGGGCCGGGAGACAAAAGATGGGCGAGCGATCATTAGCGCGTTTTTTGGATGAATTGTGCAGCGAGTTTGAGGAGCGAGTGCTCCGGCCCCTGGCGATTCTCACGGATTACCATGCTCCCCAATCTAGGGACCATCCGTATTGGGTATGGCGCCGAAAGGCCACGGGGCGGTACGCGCGCCGCATGTTCCGGGTGCTGCGGGGCGACGCTTCGTCTGACATGACGTCGGACGAGAGGCTGTACAGTCTCATTCAGGATTGTCTCAACGTCTTCGAACGGGAGTCGTTAAGGCCGCTGGGGGTCCTCGGCGACGACTTTGATTTGTCGCACCCATACTGGGAGGCGCGTCATCGGTTCATCACCGCGGCGCTTGAGCGGCTTCACCGTCTGGAGTCGGGCGACCCAGCCGAACGTAAGGTGCCGCGCCCGGTGGATCAGGAAGCATGAACGAGGTTTTCGGTTTTGCCGCCAGGCCAGGGACGCCGGGGTAACGCGATTGTAGGCGAGCTGCTGTAGCGGCGAGCGATCCACACAGCGCGGGGCCACGTCGGCTTCTCTGCCCCGCTCCTCACCTACACTGACCCCGAGACTTGCCTGGTCCTGATGACCAACCGCTATTACGACCCCGGCACCGGCAGGTTCCTCACCCGCGACCCGATTGGTTACGGCGGTGGGATTAACCTTTATGGGTTCGTCGGAAATAACCCGGTTACGGGGGCGGATCCGGAGGGGACGGACGGGGAGGGCATTTTCGCGAGGCTTCGGCGGGCCGGGGTGCGGGCGGGCCGGTTCGAGGCCGCGATTGCACGTCCCGCGCTACAGGCGCTCACGCGCATACCGACCATCCTGACAGTCATCCAGCCTGCCCTGGATGCGTTTTCGGCAACAGCGAAGTTTGGGCATGGCTATGGAGCGCAGATGCAGAGCGCAGAGCCGGAGAACCCGCGGTGGAACCGACAGAACGTTGGGAACGCGTATGCCTGGGCGCAGAGCGTTGGGAACACCATACCCATGGTCGCTGGCGCGGGGATGGCGGGTCTGGAAACTCCGCCGTCGTTCGGCGAGGCAAGAGATCTGGTCCACAGATGGGCGCCAGACCCCGACACCGGGCACATAAGCGACTCGATTCGGTACCACTTTGGGGAGCATGGCGAAGAGATGGGAGCTGGCAACATCTGGCGATATCTGCGACAGGCGAAGGCTTTCAGCCAGCAGCTGCGCGGTGTCAGAGGATCTCCTGTTGAGGGCAGCACGGAGGGGGTAATGCGATACGTCAAGCAGGGCAAGTACATTGACCTTGCTCCGGGCGGTAAGATTATTTCCTTCGGTCGTGAGTGAGGGGATAAGATGAGTGAAGACGCGCCCAGGCCTCCCACAATCGCGGAGCGGATCGAAGAGCTTCGCGCCCTGTACCACCGGGAACTGCTGCGGCCGCTACCCTACAAGGATTGCCGCAAAATAAAGGGTGATACGGATGGGCCGCATCAACATCTCATCCCCGATCTGAGCACCTACAACTCCAACATTGCCTCGAAATGCCTGGGTGCCAAAAAGCTGATAGCGCGCCCAACGGACTACCTGCTTGAGTCCAAGAGACGGCTCAGTCAGACATTCTTTGAGCAGTACCCACAGTATGCAGACCTGGAAAGGTTGGTCACGAGGGCCGGTACGCCGAAGCTTTACGAGGAACTTGAAGTGTACGAACGGGCCCGCAAGTTAGCGCTGGAGCTGGTTGAGGTCGTGCTCGACAGTCGAGAGCGGAGCTCGTGACTCGCTCGATCTACTAACGGTCCCGCCGCCGCCCGTCAAGCGAGCACGAGCAGGCGGCCGGTGCAAGGCTCCAACCCGATAGGTTTCGGCGGGCAGTACGGCTACTACACCGATCTCGAAACCGGCCTCGTGTTGATGACCAACCGGTACTACGACCCCGGCACCGGCCGGTTCCTCACTCGCGACCCGATTGGTTACGGCGGTGGGATTAACCTGTACGGGTTTGTGGGAAACAACCCGGTTACGGGGGCGGATCCGGAGGGGACGGATGGCGAGAGCCTCATGGGGCGGTTCGGGAGGTGGCTTCTCCACTTCTGGGCGCCCACGATGAAGCCCGGGACTCCGACGCTGCAGACCCCGCACCCGGAGCTGCAATCGCTGATGGACGACCCGACCACCGGCGGTCTAATAGCCGGGTACGGCAGCGGCGTTCACCGAATGGGCCGTACAATCCGGCGCAACGTAGACTACACTGTTGGGTACGGTGCCACCGAGCTGATGGCGCACGGTGCCTCCAAGGCCCTGGAAAATCTCCCCGAACTTGTAGCCGGACCCGCTGGGGTCCTGAGAAATGCGCGTCGAGGGAGGCAGTTAGAAGAGCAACTCGTTCGGTTTTACGAGGGACACGGTTGGAGCGTGCGTTATAACAGGGCCCGCATGACGCCGTACGGGCTGCGGCGGGTAGATCTGGAACTCTCCAGGGGAGGGCGCATCCTGCGCAGAATTGAGGCCAAGGTAGGCAGCTCACCGTACACCAGGATGCAGCAACTCAAGGACACGTGGTTGACCCAGCATCAGGGTCTGCCGCCGGTGCAGGTAATTCGGGTACCAAGATGACGAACTGTGTGGAGTCGGGCCGGAGGCAATTGATGAGGAACTGCACGGACGTGATAGTGAAAGCCGTGCAGTCTGCGCTGGCACCGCTCGGATTCACCGGACGCGGCCGGGTTTTCTCGAGGCGCCTCGACGACATCACTCTACTGGTTGGGCTGCAAAAGGACACGGCGAGTGATGGCGCGGGCCAGGTAACCGTCAATCTGGGCGTTCACTCTCGCGCCCTGGCGGAACGCCTAGACTGGAACCCGCCGGTGAACTCCGTCGGAGATGCCCCGTGGAACGCGCGGATCGGTGAGCTAATGCCTCAGAAGCGGGATATCTGGTGGAAATTCGCCAGCAGACAGGATGCGGCAAGGGTTTCGAACGAGATCGTCGAGTCGCTCCTTCGCTACGGACTGCCAGCGATGGACGCCGTCTCCTCGCTCGAACAGCTCATCTCCTTCTGGCAGGCCGGGGGGTGCCAGGGCATACCCGACGCGCTGCGCCTCAGATATCTCGCCGCCCTGAAGGGACAGCCTGCGGAGCCGGCCGGCGTCCCAATGATTCCCCTCCCACCGCCGGGCGGATGTCCTGAACTCGAACCGCATTTGGCCGCCGGTATCAGGCTGATGGAGCTGCTTGAGTACGATCGAGCTATCCCGGAGCTTCGAGAAGCGCTCCGCGCTGCGCCCATGAGCGCGGAAGCGCATCTATGGCTCGCCAGGGCGCTCTTCCCGCAATACAGGCGCGAAGCACGACGTTTATTAGAAGCCGCACGAGAGATCGCGCCAGGCAGTCTTGAGGTGCGCCTCGAGTTGGGGCGGGTGTTGAGCGAGGCCGGGCGCTTAGATGCTGCGATTGTGGAGTATCAGGCCGCGCTGTCGCTCGATCCTGGAAACGAGCGCGCTGAGAACGGGCTGGAGCTTTGTTACCTCGCGTTGGGGGACGAAATGGCGGCAGCCCGCGTTCGGAGCGGCGTAGCGCACTGATCGCGCCGGACGCGCCCGCGGCTTCGAACTGATATTACACCGACAGGGAAACTGGCTTCGTCCTCACGACGAACCTGTACTACGACCCCGGGACCGGCCGGTTCCTCACCCGTGCCCCGATTGGGGTGGCGGGCGGGATTAACCTGTACGGATTTGTGGGAAACAACCCGGTTACCGGGGCGGATCCGAGTGGGCTGCAAATGCCCAGCGCCGGTGGCGACGTCAACGGCTTCGTGTTTCCCATGACCCCGCCCACGGACCAATCCGTGGCGATAACGAACGCAGCGATGTCCGGCGCAAGCGGTCAAGCGTTGCTGGATATATTGGAGGAGCCGTTAGAGGAAGAGCCGATTCCTGGCGATTTGGTTGGCAGGAAGGGTGGCCGGCGCTCACGAACTGATCCACTCGAGCAAGAGCGGGCCCGCGCCGCGCATCAGGAGCTGGTCAATACCCTCGCGGCGGCGGCGCGTGTGAAGGCTGGGTTCAGTAAGGACGGCGTGCCAATACTGGTAGATGAGAACGTCGTTCACAGCACCGCCCTCGCAGCCCAACTGCGCGCTGAAGGATATAATGCCCGCTCAGCGGAGGAGGTTGGCCTCGCGAACCAGGGAGTGAAAGACCCGCCCATCCTGCGGCTCATTCGGTTTATCGGGGGCAGGGTGATCACGGGAGATCATGGTCAAGGTAGAGATGGCGGGTTCAAGGAACGCGCCATTCGAATCGATCGACGGGGGCAGTATCTTGGGCCGGTGATGCGACTATTGGCTACACAGGGAGTTCATCCAATCGCGAGGTAGAGGTTATGTCACATAGGGAATCACGTTCTCTCGCACACAACGAAAAACACTCGGATCGGTGTCATGATCGCTGGATTAAATCGCGGAACCGGCGGTCCAATGACCCGAGCAACGACAACGAAGCGAGCTGGAAGCAGTGCGGCGGCTGCCGCTACTATGTCCGCCTAACTGGCGCCTTCATTCTCGATTGGGGTGTCTGTTCGAATCCCGCTTCTCGATTCGATGCGCGCGCACGCTTCGAGCACGACGGTTGTGAGGTGTTCGCGGAGGCATCAGACGGCTGGGGGAACGGGTACCCCGTACGCCGGGAGCAGGCCTGGGCGTGGTTCTGCAAGCGGACCGTAAGCGCGTTGACCTCGTTGCAGCAGGCCATGAAAATGGGGGATCACGCGCGCGCGATGGGGCTCGTTACCTATCTGCAGCGCGCGGCTCGCACGATGGAATTGAGAATGAGCCGTCTCGGCGAACTTGGCGATATTCCGCCGCCGCCGCTGCCTGAAGTGCCCGCCGAACTTCTCGATACGCATTCTACCCGCGTACTTGCGGACGAACTCCGCCGCGCCTATACCACCGCGGTAGCCGTGGATCGCGAGAGGAACTGGTACCCAAACGGTATCGCGGAAACGATAGGCGACATCCTGGCTCTGGTGGAATTAGACCTCCAGGCCGCCGCGTCCCCGAACGAGGACATCGGGCCGCCCGGCGGAGAGCCATAGTCTCTCGCTCGTTCTCTGGGCTGGAAACCGGTAATGACGTGGGCATACACTACATGCGGTTTATCGATGGGCTTTCAAGACCGCTCGACGCGGTAACAGTACGACGCTCGAAGAGGGACTAACTGTGCGCGCAGCCGATCCAGACCCGGTAGCTTTCAGGGGCTCTGAACGGATACTACACCGACCAGGAAACCGGCCTGGCCATGGTGACCCACCGGTACTACGCTGCCGGGAAAGGCAGGTTCCTCACCCGTGACCCGATTGGTTACGCCGGTGGGATTAACCTGTACGGGTTCGTGGGAAACAACCCGGTTACGGGGGCGGATCCGGAGGGGACGGACGCATACGCATACTTCATCTATGGCAACACAAAAAACAAGGGCCTCGAGCATGCCGCGTACGATCTTTCGGGTACCCACGCTGAGGTCGTCTTTGATACTCCCCGCGGGCCCATCTTGGCGTCGTACGCGAATGCCGAGACGGTCGCCTATAGGACGATTGGGAAGTCCACGAGACTCGACCCGATGCACGCGTCCTCGTTCACCGCATCAGACGAAATTACTCATGGATGGCACATTCACCTAACCCATAAACAGGACGCCGCGATGCTAAGCTACTTACTGAGCCAAATCCGCGATAAGGGCAAGAAGGTCACCGTAGATCAGATGTTCGCCTTGGTGAAGAAGAAAGGCGGCGACTATGTCTTCGACACCATACACCGGTACACGGCGACCGGTGACAACTGCACGACCGAGGCCGCGGATCTCCTGAGGGCCGGAGGCGTGATCTTCCCCGACGACTGGCCGCGCTACCTTCCTTCCAACCTTGACGGGGAGCTTGGAAGGGCCGCCAAGCTTGGCGCATATTTCGGCCGCATGGAACCGGGGCGAAGCGTATGGCCGAAGATAGATGAGATTCGGGGGAGGTGAAGTCAATCATCAGACGTGTGGCAGCGGCGCTGCTGTTGGTCATCGTCGGGACAGGCGTCTAGCTCTACGCGGGCTACAATAGTGACCCGAACGTGCGGCGACTTCCAGGGTACCTCCCGATCAAAGGTCACCTCATTATCAACGAGACCTACTCAGAGATCGCCGGCCGTTATCTGGTAGCAACGCCCACCGGAGCCTGGCGGAAGCTGGGCGAGCCCTCAGGGTATTCGCTCGTGCATTCGCCGGATGTGGGCTGGCTGTGGAAACGCGAGGGTGACCGGCTGCGCCTTGTCGACCTCACCAATGGGGAACGCATCGCTATTAAAACTCCCGATCTCAAGGGGCAAACGCTGCACGACGTCGTTTACATTCGCGGGACCTTATTTCTCGTGACCGATCGAGGGTGGGGCGTGGAGGCGGGAGGTGTGCCCCCAGCATTCCGCGAGACTGCTGACGG
>DASRZA010000566.1:0-18324 GCA_035686845.1 Armatimonadota bacterium
CTGGACGGAGGACGGAGGACGAAGGACGGAGGATGAGTCAAGAGTGCCTTCGTCCTTCGTCCTTCGTCCGCGCCTCGCGCCTTTCTTGGAGATAGATGGTGAAGATCAGTCCTGCTGCTGGAAAACCGGCCGAAAGCTCTATGCTGGTGGATGTGCCCCGTCTCATAACGGCGTATTACACCGAGAGACCGGATCCGGCGGCGCCGGAGCAGCGTGTCACATTTGGCACTTCCGGGCATCGGGGCTCATCGTTTGATAAGGCCTTCAATGAATGGCATATCGCCGCTATCAGCCAGGCGATATGCCTCTATCGAGAGCGCCAGGGTATCGATGGCCCACTCTTTCTGGGCATGGATACGCATGCGCTCTCGACTCCCGCGTTTGCCAGCGCGCTCGAAACTTTGGCGGCGAACGACGTAACCGTCCTCATCGCCGGGAAAGACGAATACACTCCAACTCCGGCGATCTCTCACGCCATTCTCACGTACAACCGCGGGAGAAAGAGCGGGCTCGCGGATGGAATTGTTATTACGCCGTCGCATAATCCGCCCCACGATGGCGGATTCAAGTACAATCCTCCGCACGGCGGGCCGGCTGAGGAGGCGGTTACAACCTGGATTCAGAACCAGGCGAACGCGTTTCTTAAACAATCTCTCGAGGGCGTCAGGCGAGTGACGTTTGAGAAGGCGCTCAGCGCGTCTACTACACACCGGCATGACTACATCGACGCCTATACGCGGGATCTTGAGAATGTGATTGACATGGAGGCGATTCGAGGCGCAAAGATCGCCCTGGGGGTGGATCCGCTGGGAGGGGCCGGCGTCCATTACTGGGGCCCGATTGCCGAACGATATGGGCTGGATCTGACGGTTGTCAATAAAGAAATCGATCCGACTTTCCGATTTATGACCGTGGATTGGGATGGGCAGATCCGGATGGACCCTTCGTCATCCTACGCCATGCAGAGCTTGATTCATCTTAAAGATCGATTCGGAGTCGCGTTTGCGTGCGATCCCGATCACGACCGGCATGGCATCGTCACGCGGAGCGAGGGCCTGCTTCCCCCAAATCATTATCTTTCCGCGGCGATCTTTTATCTCTTCCACCACCGGCCGGGCTGGCGTTCCGAGGCAGCGGTTGGCAAAACGGTCGTGAGCAGCCAGATGATCGATCGCGTCGCGGCGAAACTGGGCCGGAAACTCTTCGAGGTCCCCGTGGGGTTCAAATGGTTTGTGGATGGACTGCTCGACGGGTCAATCGCGTTCGGTGGAGAAGAGAGCGCCGGCGCCTCTTTCGCCCGCAGGGATGGCACGGTCTGGACCACCGATAAGGATGGCATTATCTTAGCCCTGCTCGCCGCGGAGATCACGGCGAAGATGGGTCGCGATCCTGCGGAGTTATACAACGATCTGACCCGGGAGCTTGGCGACCCGGTCTATGACCGCGTGGAGGCCCCGGCTACCCCCGAACAAAAGAAGATGCTGGCGAGGCTCTCCCCGGAGCAGGTCAAGATTACTACACTCGCCGGCGAGAAGATTCAATCGATCTTGAGCAAAGCGCCTGGGAACGGCGCTCCCATCGGCGGGCTGAAGGTCGTTACGGAGAGCGGATGGTTCGCCGCCCGCCCGTCCGGCACCGAGGATATTTATAAGATATACGCCGAGAGCTTTCGAGGCCCGGATCAACTGCGCCGTATTATGGAGGGGGCGCAGTCAATTGTTTCCGAGTCTTTTGTGTCAAATCAGTAAGTCCGGGTATAAAAAGATAGAGCGCGATTTATTCATCTGAAGGAGAGCCCTGTGCCAAATGCAAAATCTTTTACCGTTTCGCGGCAGCGCCTTATCGAGCTGCTTAACGAGGACCTTTCACGGGAGTACCAGGCGATCATCGCTTATGTGAATTATTCGCAGGTTCTCAAGGGCGCGCAGTATATGAACATCGCGGGCGAGCTCGAGCTTCACGCGGCGCAGGAACTGGCGCACGCGCTCACCATTGCACGCCAGGTTGATTATCTCGGTGGAATGCCGTCCGTGACGCCACTTCCGGTGAAGACATCGGAGAACGCCGAGGAGATGCTCCGCTTCGATCTGGATAATGAGAATCAGACCGTCGCCAATTACCGCGTCCGCGTCCGGCAGTGCGAGGCGCTCGGCGAATACGCTATCGCGGAAAACATCCGTCAAATCTTAATGCAAGAGCAGGAACACCAGCTTGACCTGGCCACCGCGCTCGGTGAAGATGTTCCCGACGTGACAACCCCCGAGCAGCGCGCATAGCTATAATAACCGTATGCAGACCGGCGTGGAAGAGTTCCAACGCACGATCATTGAGGTTGCCGGCGAGGATGGCCGGCGCTGGCTGGCGGAACTCCCGTCCATCCTGGCCGCGTGCGCGGCACGCTGGTCCCTACGGATCTGTCTGCCGTGCTTCGATCTCTCCTACAACTATGTTGTACCGGTCGTTCGCGATAATGGCGAGGAAGCCGTTCTCAAGCTCGGCCTCCCAGGCCCGGAGCGAGATTGTGAGCGGGAGGCGCTGCGTCTTTTCGATGGTCGCGGCATGGTCCGGCTGATCGAGAGCGACCCATCGGCTGGCGCGATGCTTTTGGAGCGCCTCCGGCCAGGCGATCCGCTGCCACCCGGTGACGCCGCCGCTATCTCGATTACGGCCGGTCTCATGCGGCAGTACTGGCGGCCGCCGCCAGAAGGTTACGTTTTCCCATCTCTCGCGGATTGGGCGGAGGGTCTGCGAACGATGCGAGATCGATTTGGCGGTGGAACTGGTCCGCTGCCCATCGATCTGGTTGAACGAGCGGAGGGCCTTTTCCAAGATCTGCTGGCGTCCACCGACGCGCCGGTCCTGCTGCATGGCGATCTGCATTACGGAAATATTCTTACCGCAGAACGGGCGCCCTGGATCGCCATCGACCCGAAGGGTGTCGTTGGCGATTCCGCCTATGACACGGCGACCCTGCTCTGCAGTCTCGTTAACGAGAACAATGAAAGCCCGAGTTCCCGCCGGATGTTTGCAAGGGATCTGGATCGTCTAACAGAGGAGCTAGAACTAGATCGGGAACGGATATTGGGATGGGCTATCGCCCAGTCTGTCCTCTCAGCCTGGTGGATGATCGAAGATCACGGGCGCGACTGGGAACCGGCCATCGCGTGCGCCGGGTTTCTCGTCCGAGGCTTGAAGCGGTGATGAAAATGGTTACGCGGGCGTCAGTGCAGGAATCCGAGACCGGCCGCGGGAACTAAGCTGACAGACATGCCATCCTCCTTCAGCAAAGCGCTTTTGCACGACTTCCCGGCCCGATCGGGAGTGGCTTCAGGAGATAATAGAGACCGACCAGATCGAAGCGGCGCTTCGGAGGGAGTTTTCTGAAGATGGCAGAGATCATTCCGGGGACATTGCAGGCAGAGATGATTTCGCGGATCGACCAGGCGTTCCTTGATGGAGAGCAGCGCGGGATAGCTGAAGGGATCGCTGAAGGGATAGCCGAAGGCGCGCTGGAGACGGCGCGGGAGTTTCTCAGGCTGACTCTGGAAGAACGCCTGGGGCCACTGCCGGGCGACTTGCGCAAAGCTATCCTGGCGAACAAGGATCTGGATCGGCTCAAGGCGGCCGCCCGCGACGCGCTTCACGTGCAGTCGTTTGAAGAATTCCACATCTAAGCTTTTCACCGAGCGAGAACAGGAGTCACACATCGATCCGACCAGTTCTAAAGTTCCGGAGATACTCATGCCGCAAGAAATGCCGTTTCCCCGGCGCATGATTCACCTTGACTTTCATACCGGGCCGGCCATACCCGACGTGGGTCGATATTTTGATCCGGATGAATTCGCCCGGACGTTTGCCGAGGCCCACGTCGACAGCGTCACGGTATTTGCCAAGTGTCATCACGGACACCTCTATTACAACACCGACCGGCCGGAACGGCACCCCGGCCTGGTCCCGGGCCTGGATCTCCTCGCCGAGCAGATCGAAGCGCTCCACAGTCGTGACATCAGGGCGCCTATCTATATCAGCGTGCAGTGCGACGAGTATGCCGCCAACACGCATCCGGAATGGATCGCCATCGACGCGCAGGGAAAGCAGGTTAAAGGCGGAGGTCCGCTCGCGGCGAGCTGGCAGATCTTAGATATGTCGAGCCCATACCAGGATTACCTGGCCGATCAGATCGATGAAGTTCTCAGCCGGTTCTCGCCGGTGGATGGAGTATTTCTCGACATGTGCTGGGATCAACCGAGCCTCTCCAAATGGGCCATCGACGGCATGCGAAAACGGGGATATGATCCCCGGGAAGAGGACGATCGACGAAAGTACTCCCGGGAAGTGGCTCATGCTTATATGGGCCGGTACAAAGAAGCGATAGACCGGGCACAGGATGGGCATGCGCCTGCGGGCATCTGGTTCAACAGCCGGCCGAAGACGAACCTTCACATTGAGCGCAAATTCTTGCGCCATATCGAAGTCGAGTGCCTCCCGACGGGCGGATGGGGCTACGCTTATTTTCCCTACGTGGCCCGGTTCGTTCGGCCGCTGAACCTTCCAACGCTTAGCCATACGGGGCGATTCCATCAGAGTTGGGGCGATTTCGGCAGCCTCAAACCCGAAGCCGCCATGAAATACGAATGCTGCCTTATCCTGAGCCAGGGTATGACCAGCGGCGTTGGCGATCAGTTACATCCCCGCGGCACGCTCGACCCGCCAGCCTACGCCGAGATCGGCCGGATTTATGGACACATCCAGGCCTGCGAGCCGTGGGTGGCCGGCGGAACGCTGTTATCGGAGATCGCCGTGCTCGTAAATCCTGAGCAGGGCGACAACCCCGGCCCGGTGGGGCTGGGAGTAGTCCGGGCGCTGCAGCAGCTGAGATATCAGTTCGATCTCCTGCCACCAAGCGCGAATCTGGATGGCTATCCGGTGGTTATTGTGCCCGAATCGATCCGGATTGATACTGCGCTCGCTTCCAAACTTGCCGATCATCTCGCCGCCGGCGGCGGGCTGCTCGTCTCCGGCGCGGCCGCCCTGGACGAGAATGGTCAGCCGGCGATGGAGGAACTCGGTATCTTAACTTCCGGCGAGAGCCCGTATTCCGACACCTATGTTCGGCCCGTTCGAGGATTCGCCGACTCGCTCGCCGGTATGGACCATATTATTCATAAGCGAGGATTCCGGATGGCGCCACAAGAGGGCGCCCATGCGCTGGCAAGCGTCGTGGAGCCGTATTTTGAACGGACGTACGAGCATTTTTGCTCGCACAGCCAGACTCCGCCCGACCGGCTCTCACCGTACTCGATGGTGGTTCAGAACGGCCAGGCCATCACCGTCTCAGTTCCCATCTTCACGATCTATGGAACCTATGGGAACATTCCCGTCCACGATCTGATCCGCGCTTGCCTCGCGAAGCTGCTTCCCGAGCCGCTCATCCATGATGGAGGCCCGGCGCACCTCGAAACTTCCGTCGTGAAAAAGGATGAGACGACGGTGGTACATCTGATAAGTTACTGCCCGGTCCGGCGCACGCCTGAGCTGGACCTCGTGGATGACCCGTTCCCCCTCGTAGAGATGCCGCTGTCCGTGAAACTGCCGCGTCCGCCGAAACGTGTGATACTCGCGCCCGAAAACCTCGAGATTCCGTTCGAATACCGCGACGGCCGCGCCGAAGTCAAAATCACCTGCCTGGACGGGCACGTGATGGTGGTGTTAGAATAGGTGTTGGGTGTTGGGCGTTAGGTGACGTGCGGTGGAACACGGATAGACCGCCGCTGGAAGTGAGTGGACATTTATGAAGCAGCATTGCAAATCAAACCATCTCGACGATCCGGCGTCACTGGCGGTGATTGCGATCGCGACCGGGCTGCTGGCGCCGCTTGCCTTGAGCGCTCTTCTGAGCGTCTTCCCCACGCTCGCGCCTCCCCGTTATCATCCACCAGCACACTGGGCAATCTGGTGGTTCATAACAGGATCGGCGGGGCTGCTATTTGCCGGCGCGGGGGCGCTGATAATGGCGTTTCGCTGCCCACCCCGGCTGAGGCTGCTATTCTGGCTGATCGCCGGCGTCGTGATTTCGCCCCTCATCGGCCCACTCGCCTTGATGCTTGTATATCTGCCTGACCTGCCGTCCCTTCGATTGGCCATGCGGTACGAAACGCCGAATGCTCTCACATTGTATCTTATCGGGAATCTCGTGGTTGCTGTGGCGGCCTGGGCGATTGAGAAGCAGCTTGCCAGTAGAAACCGGCGCTGGTGCGAGACAGAATCCGGGACCAACCCCGCTGTCACAGTTCTGTAGCTCCAATCCACCGGCTGCGACCTTTGAACGGCGGACGTCCGGAGCGGCCCGCCGCGTCTGAACCCCCTGAAGTGGGCCTCCGGGCGAATCTATGCTCTCCTCCGAGGGCAGGCGAGGCTGAGCCGCACTGTCGCGCTGCTTGCCGGCCGCTCACGCTGTGGCGCTTTGTCTGCCGGACGCCAACGCTTGCTCTGCTCTGTTCTTCTGTCCTCCGTCTTCCTCTCGCTTGCCCCGTGTCCCCGTGTCCCCCGTGGTTAATCGCTTATGCTTGTCTCCGCGAATCTCTGCGGAACTCTGCGTCTCGGCGGGGAGTTTTACCCCGCCTGTTGCGCGAAGAGTAAAACGCTCAGCGCGGTGTAGTCGTCAGCCGGCTCAACACACGGCCAGACCGACACATAATCCCGGTAGCGGGCGCCGTGCCCATTGAACTGCGCGAACCGGTCGCCGGTATCAGGACCCGTTTTCATACCCGTTTCCAGACCGCTCAGATTGGCGCAATCCGCTGGCGACGCCGGGCCATCCACGGTCGCTCCGAGTAGAATCGCACCCGTTCCATCCAGTGAGCCGGCCAGATTCGCGATCTGGTGATGGAGATGAACCGGGAAGGTCGTCCCGGCGCCCACGATGAATGACGTTCCCCACGCGTTTTCACCGAGCGCCCAGTTCCGCTCCTGCCGGCCGAACGCGGCAAATTCGGGCGCGCCGGCCAGTTCATCGTAGAGCGCCGCCTCTACGGCATACCCCAGCGCGTGCGGCGTCGCATCCCCACTGCCGTAGGCGACACCCAATCCAAACGGATCGGTCTGCGCCTGCTGAATTCCTCGGTTCAGTTGATCGCTCAGGTCATCGAGAAGATCCGCCCTGCTCACTTCCAGATCATCGGAATTCGCTGAACCGGCCATCGCCCGGTACAGCTCGTAGTGCGCCAGGCCGCTCACGTCATAGAGGTTGAGTGAATCGGTTCCATCGTTCGGGCTGAGCATATACTCCTGCGCCCAGTGCGCAGCCTGCCGGAGATAATAACTGGCGGGGTGGTCAAGCTGAAGGTCGCTTTGCGACAGCGCCTTATAGATCTCCACAGCGCCCAATTCCATGTCGTCGCGCCAGGATACTTCCGGATAGCAATCATGCGGCGCCGTCGTTAAGAGCTTCCCAATGTTCGTAGTCTTCGCCAGATCATAAATGGAGACAGCGTTCCGGAGACACTGCTCAGCGTACGCGGGATCACTCTCCCGGTAAACCTGGAACCCGAGGGCGAAGGCAGCGGCCATCCGGCCGGCAAGGTTGGGGCTTACCGGAGCACCGGGCGGGCCGGCGCGGAAAACCGGGCGGAACCGGACGTAGTAGGCGGGATCTCCGGGAGAAACCGCAAGCCGGTCGTCCGTTTCGGGCAGCCGCCAGGAATCATGATCACCCTGGATCGATCTATCATTGCCATCCGCGATTCCCACCTGGTAATAGAGCGTTTGAGTATCGGAATCCCACATCCGATCCAGCCAATCGAGCCCGTAGCGCGCTTCATCCGCGAAGTCCGATCCCGGCGCGGTCAAAAGACCGGGGTACCGCCGCACGCTGAAAAGAAGGACATCATCCACGTAGCTCGCGGTCTCGACGAACTTCAGATAGTCGCCGGCGTCGAACCAGCCGCCGGAAGCGTCCACCGGGCCACCGACTCGCGTGAGCGGTCCCACCGGTGCGCCATGCCGCATTGCCGGCGTTTCATAAACCAGCGCCTCTTCGTCGCTCAAGTGGGAGGGCTGGCGATCCATCACCGATGGATCAACTTCCCGGCCGTCGTGCTGCGCCTGATAGAAGAAGAGCGCGTTCGCAAGCAGCGGTTCATAGAGATTGGCGCCGCTTTCTATCGGGAAAGTGGGAGAAACGGCGCGCAGGGAATCGCCCATGTCCAGATAATATCGTCCCGGTGTCTCCAGGGCGCTAAAATCCAAGGTGTAGGTAAACGGATAGGCCGCCGACCAGAAACCGCGTGCCGCCCCCACCGGCCCCCGAAATACAACCGCTCCGGTCGCGGCGTTAACCACGCGAAATCGGCCGGAAGTCACGGGCGAGTCACCCATCAAAGTGGCCGCTTTCGGCTCGCCCAAACGATATCCGACCTGGTTCACCCGGATCCATCCCGATCCAGGGGATGGCGAATCCGCTCGGGTTTGAAGAGGATGGGCGCCGAGGAAAGAGAGAGCGCCTCCCATGATCAACGATATCACCACTACCCGGATCCGTCCGGTTTCCCCTCCAATAATCTTCCTTTCCGCCACTAGCTCCACCTCTCCTATCCCTGGCATCCTGCCACTTCCTATCCCTGGCATCCTGCCACTTCCTATAAGCGTATCTTACCCAAATAGCGGGCGCGACGCGCGGACGGAGGACGGAGGACGGAGGACGGAGGACGGAGGACGGAGGACGGAGGACGGAGGACGGAGGACGGAGGACGGAGGAATAGCCCACCGCGGAGACCGCGCCACACAGGCAGGGGCGCCTGCGCCACACAGGCAGGGACGCCTGCGCCACTGGTACGTCGGTCCTCCTACAGCGCGCTCCTGTCTATACTGGAGGAAACGCGCGATTTGTGACGAAAACGGACGTTGATATAGCCGGCGGACGATTCGAGTGCCGGCGGCAGCTGAAACGCAGAGCGAATGGACATACGAGAAGCGAGCCATTTGGAAGACACATTAAGCCGAGCGGAGCGGTTCTTTGACGCGCACGACGTGGAGATCGTACGCTTAGAATGGTGCGACCTGCACGGAGTGAGCCGCGGGAAGCATGTGTCCCGGGGGCATTTCCTGACGGCTCTTGAAACGGGCGCCACGTTCTCGAGCGCCGCGCTTCAGATGGATCTGCAGGGAGAGGCGTATCTGCTGCCCGGCGAATCCGCGAGTCCGTCATGGGCGAGTCTGATCGGCCGGCCCGATCCGGAAACGCTCCAGCCGTCCTTTATCGAACCGCGAGCGGCGCGCTGCCTGGTGGATCTTTATACGGCGGATGGCCGGCCCGAGCCAGCCTCTCCACGATATGCGCTGCAGCGTGTGGTAGAGGAGGGCCGGTCGATGGGGCTGGAGGCCTCAATCGGGATTGAGTTGGAGTTTTACCTGCTGCGCTTTTCCGATGGCGCCATCGGAAGCGGTATGGACGGCTCGCTGCCGGCCGACCGCCAGGTCTACCGGATGCAGAGCTCGGCCGAGGAGCGAGGATTTCTAGATGCCCTCCACCGCCAGATGAGCGCGGCCGGTGTGGGGGTTGAGGCGTACTGCGCGGAAGATGGTCCCGGCCAGTTCGAGATAATCCTGCAGCATGGGCCGGCCGTAGCCATGGCGGACGCCGCGTTCACCGCACGCAACCTCATCAAGGAACAGGCCGCCCGGCAGGGTCTGCTGGCGACCTTTCTCTCCCGTCCGCTTGCAAGTTACAGCGGATCCGGCGCCCACGTCCATCAAAGTCTCCGCACCCTCTCCGGGGAGCCCGTCATTCCTTCGGAGGAGCAACGGGATCAATCCCCCTTCTGGCGTTATCTGGATGGCCAACTTGCGGCCTTCAAAGACGCCAGCGCATTTTACCTCCCGACGATCAACGCCTACAAGCGAATCGCGCTGCGGCCTCCGGCGCCAATTCGGATCGACTGGGCTTACGAGGATCGGAGCGCCGCTATCCGACTGCTGCGCGGGGCCAATGGAAGTCTTCGCCTGGAGAACCGCGCCATCGCCGGTGAGGCGAATCCCTACCTGAGTGTGGCGGCGTCACTGGCCGCCGGTCTGGAGGGTGTCCGGAATCCGGCGCCGCTCCCGGATTTTTCGAAGCGGCTTCACTTCGGACCTGATCAGCCGATGTCACCGACCGGCGAACCAATTCCTGCTTCTCTCAGCGCTGCCCTCGACCATCTCTCCGCATCCGCCGTGATGCGCCGGTGGCTGGGTCCGCAGCTCGTAGACCTGTTCCTGATGCTCAAACGCGCTGAAGTCCGCCGTTACGAAACCGCCATCACCGATTGGGAGCTGCGAGAGTACCTCAATCTGCTGTAAGGGGACGGAGGACGGTGAGAAGGTGAGTGTGTGAGAGAGTGAGAGGGAGTGCGGTGGTTAACCCCGGTGGGGTTTCGCAAATACAGACCGCCAATTCATTGCGCTTTTCCTTCCTGCCCTTCGTGTTCGTTTTTAGGCGTCGGCCCGGCGCCAACGCTGGCGAGGACGGCGTCCCAGGCGAGATTGGAGGCGAGGGCATTGAGAAGCAGGGAGTCAAAAGCGTCGTCATCGACCTCGTTGGTGGAGACGGCGTAGAGAATGTCACCGTCGTAGATGGTATGGAACGGCTGTATGGCCCGCGCCATGGAGCTGTGAACCTGGCGTGCAAGCTGGCGCAGAGAACGGGAATCGAGTTTCTGATTGGTTACGACCACCGTGAGTGTGGTATTGCCATGAGGCGGCGGCCCGTCCCCCTGGACCAGACGCTCATCAATAAGCTCATCAATGGATTCACGGCGCCCGGTCAGGGGATTGAGATGGCCCCGCGCGACATTTCCCTGCCGGTCTACGATGGCGCCGAGCGCGTTGACAACCGTGAAGACAGCGACCTTTGTGGAGCGGATCTGTCGGAAAGCGCCGCCCTGCCCGCCCGGCTCTCCACGATCGAATGAAAACCCATTCCCCACGGAAGCGGATCGGCCGGCCCCGCGTGATCCCTGCAAAAAACAACCCGGGCGGGCGGCTCGAAGCGCGGCTCGACCAAGCGCGTTATCGGGATAGATGGCGTTATCCCGAGCCCGGAAGTCATAGATAACAGCGCCGGAGACGAGAGCCATGTCAAAAAAGCCGGTGGAGTAATCTCTGGCGGCAAAGATTTCCGCTGAAACTCCCGTCACGGCCTCCAGCCCGTAGAGAGACCCGCCGGTAAGGCAGATTCCATGCAGCCATCCCTCCCCATGCGAGAGCTGCTCCGTAAAAATCGAGGCAAACGATCCGCCGCGGATATCTACCGCCGCCGAAACCCCCGCCGGAAAATAGAAAACGGTGCAGCCGGTCGGCCCCTCCTCATACTCCGCTACGCCAATCTGCATCGCCGGAAAATCGAATTCCAGCGCCGGCCCCTGGGACGGGATAAACGGATCGAGATGGGTATTGCTATTGGTTTTCATGGGGTACCTCGCATCTCATTCACACGCCCCTACGTGTCGACGTTTCGCCGCCGGGGCGACTGGATGCGCGTGGGCGCCAGGGAAGAGCCGCTCCCCGAGACAGGCGTTCGGGATAACCGGGCGAGTTGACCGCGATAGCCGCCAAGCTCAGGTTTAGAGAGCGTGACCTGAGCGGTCAGGAGGCCGCAGTTGAGGCAAAGGCGACCGCTGAGGCCTTCGCGGATGATCTGCACCGCGCGAGCGTCACCGGGCTTCAACGGCTTTCCCATCAGGAATAGCGGCAGATCAGGCCCACCGCCGGCGTCCACAGTGACCTCGACCGTCTCCGCGCGGCAGTGGCCGCATCTAACGGACTCCGATAGCCCGATCTCAATATTGACCGGCGGCGGGTCTAACACGCCGCCGAAAAAGGCGCGGGTGTCAATCGCTGTTCTCGCGGCCGGTATTCAAGTCCTCTTGCGAAAACGCGACCCGGCGATTGGTATGGGTCTGGATGTAACGGGCCGCGGGCGCCCCGCCCGGGTCCTCTTCCGTCACGAGCCCAGCGCCCGGCGAACCGTACATCTCGTACAGCACTTCCACCTGATCAGCGTCATTCATCAGGCGGTCTGTCTGCCGCCGAACCCCATGATAGGTATAGCTCTTATCGTTCACGATCTTCTCCAAACAGGACGGTCAGTGTGTGGGTGTGTGAGTGTGTGAGTGTGTGGGACGGAGGAGGGAGGGCAAGAGGCGTTAGGTTTGATTCATCCTTCATCCTTCATCCTTTGTCTTTACACCGCCGCCCTGCCGGCCTCCAATTCGGAGAGCGCGAGGTCGGCGTCACGACTGATGACGCCTTCCGGATCGGCGGCGCGCGCGGCGCGCAGGCACGCCTCACCCTCATTGATCTGGCCCTGCCGGGCTAACAGTTGCCCGAGCGACATCCATGCGAGCGGGTTATCGGAATCGGCGTGTACCGCCGCCCGGAAGCGTTCCGCCGCCGCCTGCGGATCCCCGACCGCCAGCTGCGCCTCACCCATTGCGTGCAGAAGTCCCGCCTCATCCCGGTGATTCAGACCGGGACCCTCCAGCGCCGCTTGAATCTCTTCCTGCGCCTCGAGCGCCCGGCCTTCCCGGATGAGAGATCGGCTCAGCCAGATCGCGGCCTGGCGGCGCAATTCGGGATTTCCGTCCACCGATCCGAGATATCGTTTCGCGACCCGCGCCCAATCCGACGCATCCGTATAGCGCTCAGATTCGAACGAACCGTGGGCGTGAGCCACCGCAATCGCGGCATCTAAAATCGGCGACATCCCTTCGTAATCGCGGGCATTTTCGAGCGCCACGCAGGCTTCATGAATTTCGCCCTGCCAGAAGAGAGCCTGGGCCTGTACCAGAAAACAGATTGCCCGGATATGGCGGTACTGGCATCCGCTATCCAGCACCTCACGCGCCCGGGTCATCGCCTCGGCGAATTCTCGTTTCTCACAAAGACACGCGGCGAGATAGGCGGCGATCACGAGGCGGACGAGCGGGGTTTTGCAGGAGTCTTCCGCCGCTCGCAGCAGCGCGATGGCATGATCGACCTGACCTTGCAGCATGCAAACCCGGGCCCGTGCCTGGGCCAGAACCGGCCTATTAACCGGCGGCACACCAAGACGCTCAGCCTCGTCGAGAGCGCGGCTTGCCTCATCCGGCTGCCCCAGCGCCACCCACGCCGACGCCATGATCTGGTAGATCATACCCCGGTGGTCCGGCCGCTGCATCCCCGCCTGGAGGGCCTGCTCCATCTCCTGAAGCGCTTCTTTCGCGCGTCCCATCATCACCAAAAGCATACCAATCTCACGGCGCGCCGCCGCCGCCGCCGCGGGATCGGGCGCCCCGCCGCGCTGCAGCGCCTCTCGCGCGGTTTGGAGCGCCTCGGGGTACCGGCCCATTCTTCCCATGGCGTCCGCGTAGTTCACCATGGCATAGCGCACTCCGCGCCGCCAGTGGGGTGACAGCTCGATCGCCTTCTCAGCCTCTTTCTGACTCTCGTCCATCTTGCCCAGCAGCAGATAAGCATGGGCACGATTGATGTGCGCCAGCGCATGAACATAGCGAGAACGAGACGTTCGCTCGGCCTGGTTGCAGGCGTCCAGCGTCAATTCCGGCTGCGCCATTTCCGCATGGCACGCCGAGAGATTGATATAACAGGTGGCGCGCAGACCCGGCAGCGGCTGCACGCGCGCGGCAAACTCAAACGCGCGTGCCGCGCGATCGTACTTTTGTTGGCTGTAAAGCACACTGCCCGCCAGCATCGGCCCGATCAGCACACCTTCAGCGCCAAGAAGAACTATGGAAAATGGATCCAGCAAGCGTTATAAACCCTCCTGGTAGGAGCGCAATCCCTTGCGCGATTTACCCGGCAATCACCACCTGGCTCTGGTTCGAAGCGCTATCCCAACTCTCCGACCTTTTATCGGAGAACATTACGTCTGGAAAGATAACGCCCCGGTAACAATGCGGAACGGCCAGCAGACGATGAACGAACTATTACGCCGGCCATCGCCAGGACCAACGCCGCCAACGCCGCTAAGAATACACCGAACCGAAACGAGAGCGGACGGTATTCTAGTGTAACGTGGTGGACGCCTGCCCTCAATACAATAGACTGGAAAAGCTCGGAATCGGTTCGAATTGGCGCCGTCCCGCCATCCACTCGTGCGCTCCAACCGGGTATCGACGCGTTCAGAACCACCAGCCGGCCGGGACCATACGCCCGGTCGATTGTGATCTTCCCCGGCCGCCAGTCGAGCACACGGGGGCGCCGGCCAACCGGATGCGCCGGGTCGCCCCTCCCAATAAAGGCCCGCGGCCTCGCCGACCGGACCCGGTAGAGAAAGACCTCGCCCGCCGAACCGATGGCACGGAGATCCGGGGCCGAGATCGGCGCTGCGGAAATCACTACGTCCACCCCGGACGCGCCTATAAGCGGCGAGCCCGGATTCGAAAGCAAGACTAAGTTCTCATTTTCGATGGGCGAGGGCGAACTTCCTTGTAAACGCTTCACATAATCGACATAGGCGCGAGTGTTGAGCGAGTCGTAGCCTCCGAGGCTGGCGATGCCGTAGTAAGCGGCCGTGTTGGGCGGCAGCGGCGCCGGAGCCGCCGCCCGATTGGGACTCTCCGTGAGCGTCCATCCCCGCGCCACCTCCATCACCCGGAAGGGTCTGAGGGCGCGAATCGCTTTTATCGGGGACGAGACAGGAAAAACGGCCTTTGCCGGCGCCGTGCGGATAACATGAGCGCCAAAGTAAAGGAGCTGCCCGACCGTGAGCGCGATCAGCGCGGCCAGGCCCGGCCGGCGCGCCGTGGGCCGCGCCCGGATAACGCCGGCGAGGATCGCGCCAACGATCAGCAGCACGGCCGGCGCGATGGCTTCACCGGCGCGATCCAGCAGCATCCCACCCGGGTCCTGATACCACGCGGCGGTGGAATAACTCGCGATGGCAAACGCGGCCGCCGCGCAGAACGCCATACCCAGGAGAACGACCATTCCAGAATCAATCGCGGAGACGGCTGCGGCGCGCCAGGGCCCTGAGACGGAACGGCTAAGGGCGTCCACTCCCACCGCGGCCAGGCCCGCGGCCGCGAATGCGAACAAGAAGAGCATTCGCGCTGTGCCGGCCATCCCACTGAAACCCGGTATCAGAAAATAGAGCGGCGCATTCAAGAGCGTTCCCGCGGCAAGCAGCAGCGCCACGACCGCCAGAACAATGAAGAACCTCGTGATCGGGCTGCGCCGCGCTTCCCGGAGGCCATTGATCAGGAGCACGATTGGGATCGTTCCGAAAAAGACGCAGGTTTCGTAGAAGTTAGCCGAGAAGAAGGGCACGGGAACCGGCGCAGGTCTTAAAAACGAAATCACGTTTCCCTGTGCTGGATAGCCAAAGAAACCCGGCAGAAACACCTGCGCCAGCCACCACGCCGGCATTGAAAAGCTCATACGCTCCGAGTAGCCGGACCATGACGGGTGAACCAACCGCGGACTCCAGCGTCCTAGCTCGGCTGTTGGTAAAAGCTGCGGCGCGGCCAGCAAGACCGCCAACAGGCTGATCCCGCCCGCCAGCGCCAGGCTGAAACCGAGTTTCTTCAGCCGGTTTCCGCCCGGTTGGGCATCCGGGTCGCTTTTCTCCTTCGTTCGCGCCGTTCGTTCAACTTCGGCGCCGGGATCCAGCCCGCGCCAGCCGGCATAGATCGCCAGTCCAACAAACAGGTAAAACTCAAATTGTAGGTGACCGGATAACAGCGAAACGGCGAGAACGACTGCCGCGGCCGCGCGCCAGATCCATCCGCCGCGCACACTGCGGGCGAAGAGCCAGAGCACAAGCGGGAAGTAGGCGACCGGAGCATGACGATTTGGAAGCTCGGTCCAGCAGAGGCTCCAGCCGGAAAGTTGATAGACCACCGCGCCCAACAATGCCGGCAGCCGGCGAAGCTGATAGAACCGGAAGAATGCGAATGCCCCGGCGCCGGCGAAAAAGAGCTGAAAAAGCGCAATCCAGCCCTGCGCACGCGGCAGTCCCATCCCTTGAAAGAGAAGCCAGACCGGCGATAGGCTGGAAGTCTGCGAATTGGCGAGCAGAGGCGCGCCGCAGGCAGAGTCCGGGTTCCAGAGAGGAACGCGGCCATCACGGATCGACCGGTGCGCCGCCGCCTGCCAGGGCAGAAGCTGCGCCAGATCGTCCCAGTAAAGGACATCCCAGGGCGGAATATCCGTCTCCGTGGTTTGTACCCCGCGCCAGGCAGCGAAATGATCCAACTGCCCGGCCGGAACCAGCGCCCGGGATCCAAAGACTGAGGCGCCGAGGAGCGGGAGCGGCAGCAGAGCGAGGAGAAGGAGAATGAGCAGGTCAAGCCGGCGAGAGATGGATCGGGCGCCTGGGGGTCTGTTTTCGCCGGCCGGCGCTGCGTGGATAGTCAGGAGGTGAGGGAGCATCGATTAAAGATTCGCCTCGGTGAGCTTTTCTCCTGTATGGGACCGGGGACGGAGGACGGAGGACGGAGGAAAACCCACCGCGGAGACGCGGAGATCCGCGGAGTTTCGCAGAGGCGCCGGAAGAGTCGGTGATTTCAAGCCCGATCCTGTCTGGAACATTATATATCCGACATACAGCCTTTTGCGTCATTACGATGGCGTCGGATGGCTGCTACGGTTCTATGGCGGACGGAGGCCCTTCTCGCGAAGAAGATGGTCTATGGATCTGGCGTTTTCAGGGCTTAAAGGCGCCGACGGCTTTGCAGAGTAATCGATCCATTTATTGTAGGAGCCCTCATCGTAGCACCGGTCGAAGGCGGCCTGAAGATCCAGGATTACGTCGGGATCGGCGTCCGCAAGCGGGACGGTGATTCGGGGCAGACGATGAAGGAGCGGTATTCCCCAGACGGCGAAGTGAACGCCATCACCCGCCCGGTGTAAGCTTACCAGATAGTCCCACGGCTCGGATTCCTTATTGGTCTCAGCCGGCGGCAGAAACGGCCGGACTCCGGCGCGCAGCAGGTCAATTTCAATGAGATGGGTATTACTACAAAGCAGTTCGGCCCGCTTCTGAAGATACTGGTCGCGGCTTTGCGATCCGGGCGTCTTGTTGGAGGGACTGAGGATCGCGATGGTAGTGACGACGCGATCCGGCTGTTTCACCGCCCGGATCTCGATAAACAGCTCCCGCACTTCTTCCGGATAAACCGAAACGAGAACGGGTGGATCGGCGACAGCCGCCGCTCCCGACTGCACGGGGAGAGCGCTCCCAGGCGGGTTCGATGGGCGTCGGAACACCACCACGTCGGGATAGATGCTGCGTTCCGGTTGGGCAATATACACGCGTTCGCCGGCATGGGCAACATATCCGCGCGGAAGCGAGCGGTTTAGATCGGCGCGCACCGCGGCGATGAGACCCTGATGCACGTCGGGCCACGTCGCCGGATCTTCGAGGTAGGGGTCCATTCCGTTAAATGGGCCGGGCATCGTCAAACTCCTTCTTGCCAAAGGTAACTCGCTCCAAGATTATCCCATATTGACGACCAAATCGGCAACCGGAGGACCGAGGAGGGATGAAAACCCGCCGCGGAGACGCGGAGATCCGCGGAGTTTCGCAAGGGAAACAGGGACGGATAAGGGAAGAAACTGCATTTCCAAGCCCGGCGCCGATGGAACCATGTGTCAGGGCACAGCCTTTTGCGTCATCACGCCGCTGGCTGCCGGCCGCAGCGGCTTGACCTACCCCCCGGCCCCTTCCGAAACGGAAGCGGGTGCCTGTCCGGTGGGGCCCAGAGCGAGATTGGGGCGCCGGCTGTTCGAGCTTTGGTGGACGGGCGGCCGAGGGGTTGTGATTTCGGGCCGGTGCTGCCTGGAACATTGCATATCCACGACGCGGCCGTTTGCCTCAACACGCAAGCGTCTGCTGGCCGCAGCGGTTTGACCTACCCCCCGACCCCCTTCCGAAACGGAAGGGGGAGCCTGTTCGGTGAGCCTGAGACGGAATTACAGGGCCGGCTGCTCGGGTGTCGGCCGAAGGGCAAAGCCCTTTGATCCCAAGCCCGGCGCCGATGGAACCATGTGTCAGGGCGCAGCCTTTTGCGTCATCACGCCGCTGGCTGCCGGCCGCAGCGGCTTGACCTACCCCCCGGCCCCCTTCCGAAACGGAAGGGGGTGCCTGTCCGGTGGGGCCTCGAGCGAGATTAGAGCGCCGGCTGTTCGGGGCGCGGGGAACGGGCGGCGGAGCAGGCTGTAATTCCAAGCTCGATCTGGTCTGGAATGTTGTAAATCCACGACGCGGCCTTTTGCGTCATCACGCCGCTGGCTGCCGGCCGCAGCGGCTTGACCTACCCCCCGGCCCCCTTCCGAAACGGAAGGGGG
>DASRZA010000567.1:0-2349 GCA_035686845.1 Armatimonadota bacterium
GAAAGTGGGCCAGGCCTCCGCGCCTGTGCGGCGAGGCGTGGGGCGGGGGCGCGAGGTGGGGGAATCATGGTATGATAGGAGAACCATTACACCGCTGGGAGCGCCGCGAGGTGGAATGAGAATCTCGCGCTACCTGAACTCGCGTGCGCGAGGACCCGGCGCGCTAACTACCGAGGGAGGCTCCGCTATGCGCAAAAACATTGCTCTCGCTGTCGTTTTGCTCACTTCGAGCCTGGCGTTTTGCCGGGCGTCAACAGGAGCGCCAAGCCATCCTGCTGAACCCAGCGTGCCCGTCGTGCATCTTGTTTACCTGGCGCCGAACAATCGCCCTCTCAACCTCCAGTACCAGGCGGCTGTCGCCAACGCCGGCGTGATCGTTCAGCACTGGCTGTGGCATCAGCTTGGCGGACGAACTGTTACCTTCGCGAAGCCGGTGATGGAGACGTTCAGGACCCAGCACGGCGCGGACTGGTATTCCAATCATAAGCCAACGGGTCCGCCGACTATCTGGGATCAAAGCGCGACCGCACAGGGCTATCCCGCTCAAACGTACTGGTATCAGGACAACATCGAGGCCGATGCCGCTGCCCTGGCGCACGCGCGCCGAAATGGTCGGCGCCAGGCCTGGATCATTTTAATTGATGCGCCCTATGGGGATGGGCAGTTGAATGGCTCAACCGGTGGACTCGGAGTACTGACCAATCGGGATCTTGCGGCAATGATCGGCGAATCCGATTCCCCGAATCCCGATGAACAGTCTGCATGCAGCGGAGTGGGAGGGCTGGCGCTTTATCTCAGCTATGCGTTGGGCGCGGTTTCACAGTTCAACTTCCGAGCTTTCCCCAATTGTTCACTCGGCGCCGCCAATCGAGCGGCCTTGATCGAAAGTCCGTTTATCCGTAAAGTCAAGCTCAAAGGCGCCGCGATAGACTGCGCGAAGCAGCCGCTCGGCAAGGTTTATGCCGGGCAATCGAAAAGGCGCTGGGCAAGGTGAGAGGCGGGCGCGAGGCGCGGGGCGCGAGGTACGAAGCGCGAGGTGCGAGGCGCGGGCGCTTTTGGCTCGTCCTTTGTCCTTCGTCCTTTGTCCTTCGTCCTTTGTCCTCCGCCCGTCATCCAACATCCAACTTGTCGACCGCTTCGCCATAGTCCGCTTTCGCCGCCGCCAGGGCTTTTTGCAGCCGGTCGATTTCGGTCTGGATGGCCTGGATCTGGTTCTCCTGGTCGTCTAAGTCCGTCACGTAGCGCAGGTACAGCTTCGAGGCTTTATCCAGCCGCTCCATATTCTGCCGGATGCGGGTTTGTCCGGAGCTGATCGCGTCGAGTTGGGATTTCCGATCGGCGAGTTGGTCGCTCAACGCGTGGATCCCCTGCTGGCGGCGGCTCAAGTCGGCGAGCGCCGTCTGAACCGCCGGAATCGCCGCATTATGGCTGCTGTACTGCAGCAAGACCGTAATATCGGCGTCGATGAGACCGATTTTCTGGCCCTCCGGAGTGTCTTCTTTAATGGTGAAAGGGGTGCTGCTCTTTGCGGGCACGAGAAGCCGAAACCGGTAGAGTGATCGGGTCTTCTGATCCGGTTTCGCCGGAAGTACCAGATTCCATCCCATCTTGATCCTCTGTTCAACAAGAACCACCCGGTCGCTGTCCCGTTTGCTCTTGAAGATATACCTCGTAGTCGACTCGCTGCGGCTTGTGATATTGAGGAATCCTCGCCGGATGGAGATGGTGGTGATGCGGCTGATCGCCGCCGGATTCTCGCGAACCGCGGTAATGCTTAAATCCACCGCGTACGCGAGGAGCTGAGTTTCCCCGGGCGGCACGTCGGGCATACGCGCATCGCCCGCATAGCTCCCGTCATCGAAGATGGTCACTGGGCCGGCCTTAAGATGGAGCTTTGTCGTGTTTTTGATCTCCACGGCGTTTTCCGGATGTTCCGCAGCCACGTCGGGGTTATAAATATCCAGCTTTTCGGCCTTCACCGAATCAGTAACGATCGGAATCATCGCCGACTGCTGGCGCGGAATTGTGACCGGATCGCGAATTTCATACTGAAACAGCTCACCGGCTGCCCGCGCGGTGGCCGCCGAGCTGACGCCAGCCTCACTCAGATCCGCGGCGAATACGGCCGGGCTCATAGCCGCCCGCCGGCCCATGGTTGTGGCGCCCAGCGACCTTGGCGCCGCTGCCGATTCGCTGGAGTAGAAAACGCTCGAATCAGCGACGGCGGCGGCTTCCCGGTCGCTATCGGTTAGAGCGTGTCAAGAAATGTCTAAAATGGGAAAACCAATGGCATGGAACGAAAACCGTATCCGTCTGATCTTACGAACGAGCAGTGGCATCAGATCGAAA
>DASRZA010000568.1:0-4680 GCA_035686845.1 Armatimonadota bacterium
CGGGGGCCTTGGTGCGGGTTCCAGGAGCAACGGCTTCCTCGGGAAACGCGAAAGGGTTCTCAACAGCTTTTTGCAGTGGCAGCCGCACCACAAACTCGCTGCCCCGCCCGATGCCGTCGCTTTCGGCGACCACGCTGCCGCCATGCATTTCTATCATGCGGCGGACAAGTGTGAGGCCTATCCCCAGCCCGCCCTGCGATCGGTCGAAGGAGCGATCGGTTTGTACAAACAGATCGAAAATATTCGACAGGTTCTCCGGGCTGATGCCGATGCCGGTATCCCGAACCCGAATCACGGCGTCACCATCGCCGGCGGACGGCGCCCCGCCGTCCGCGGCGTTTTGCTGCGTTCCAACCCTCAGCCAGATACGCCCACCTGGATTCGTATATTTCACGGCGTTGTGGAGCAGGTTAACAATGACCTGCTCCATCCGATCGGGGTCTGCATCTACCCAGACCGGCTCCGATGGCAGATCCACGGAGAGTTCGTGAGGGGTGGCATCTGCAAGTGGCTGGATCGTTCGAATCGCGTGCTGTGCAACGGGGACTATGTCGATCCGCTCCATGCGCAGGTTGATCTTACCTTGCGTGATGCGGGAGACGTCAAGGAGGTCATCGAGCAGCCGCGCCAGGTGCCGGATTTGGCGCTCGATGAGATCGCATTCCTGATGAATCTCCGCCGCCGCTCTTCCCGCATGCTGCGAGACGAGGTAAACCCCCGTGCGAATCGCCGCGAGCGGATTCCGCAATTCATGCGCCAACATCGCGAGAAACTCGTCCTTGGCGCGATCAGCAAGAACCAGCGTCTCGGATCGTTCGCCTTCACGCAGGGCAGCGAGCAGCAACTGCTGATTTGCGGTTCTCATCACAACGTACGCTTCATCGGCCGAAGGCACGTGCGCGGCGACATTACTTACCTGCGTTACCAGTCCAATCGGATGGCCAGTCTGGTCTAAGAGTGGCCATACGGTGTAATGCCAGGATGCGCCGCGGCTGCCGGGAACCGAATCATCGGAGGCGGCTTCGTCCGTGAGGTATTCAGCTTCGGCGCCCCGAAAAACCCGGTCCAGCAGCGGCGCTGCGTCAGCAGTTCCACGGTCCCGAATTACCTCGGGAAACGGCCGGCCGAGAAACTCCGGCGCCGTTCTCCCGTAGAGACGGCAAAAAGCGGGATTTACATATTGCAGAACGTGAGCAGGGCCCTCGCTGACGGCTATCGCGGTCAGCGAAGCTTCGGCCAGAAACGGGGAACTCACGTGCGTGCCAATGATGATGTCCTTTGGCAAGTCACTCGTAATCTTTGATCTTTTCATACCAGGCCCCAAGGAATGAGCGCCGCTGGGAATCGATACTTCTTTTGGATCTTCGTCTCTTCCAAGTATCCTTCGTCTTCTATCCTTTGCTTACAAAGTTGGGCGATACACGCCGTCCTTTCCTTCGACCCGATGCGCGAAGTTCAGCGACAAGAGACGGGCGAGGAACTGGCGCAGCGAAGAGCGCCGCAGACCGGATCGCTGCGCTAACTCCGGAACGGAGGCTTCACGCAGACCCTTGAGCGTATCGAGCAGCGCCTCTTCAGACGCCGTGAGGCCCCTTCGGCCAGCGCCCTCCTGGCGCTTTGGGACGCCCGTAATGATGCCGTGATACTCCTCGAGCCGCTCTCCTACAACGATGCCACCGTCGGTGATGTCGTAGAGGCGGATGTCGGGACTATGCTCTCCGCGCCGCGTCTTGATCACCATTACAACCTTCCGCAGCTGGCTCTCCAATTCCACGTATCGCATCAGAATAATATCGTCGGTGAGGAATGAGACCTGGTGCGGGCTGAAGCGGAACTCCTGGTAGGAATCGGTGACTTCCATCGAGCTTAGCACCGTCACGCCCCGGCCCGTGAGCGCGGCGAGCATCCGGTACAGGGACTCCCTGAAGTCCTCACGAAAAGCGGGCGCCAGCGCCATCTCGAATCCGGCCAGCGAGTCGATCACAACACGTTGTGCGCCGAGTCGCTCCACTGAGTCGAGCAGTTCCTGGAGCGTTTCATCCACCGAGAGGTCGAGCGGTCGAAGGTAAAGGACCTTGAGTCGATTCTCGCGGATCATTTCTTGCATCTTCAGCCCAAGGCTCTCAGCCCGCGAGACATATTCGTCAGGGTGCTCCTCGAATACAACAATAACGCCCGGTTCGTTGTGACGGACGCCTTCTGCGATGAACTGCGTGCAGATCGCGGTCTTGCCCGACCCCGATGGGCCCGCGATCAACGCGGAGTCGCCGGCCGGTAAGCCGCCGCCCAACATCTCATCAAGGCCGGAGATCCCCGTTGAAACCCGCCGCCCAAATCTTGCGCCCGGCGGCTTGGAAGTCAAACCAAACGTACGCGGGAATACCTGCACACCCTGGTCGCTGATCCGGAACGTATGAAGCCCCGGTATAGAAGCCTGCCCGCGCAGCTTCATTATCTGAATCTTACGCACCACGGAATTGCGATCAACGTTTTGAGTCAACCAGAAGAGACCATCCGCGACCGTAAATACGGGATTATCCCGCATCTCATCCTCTTCATATTCACCCACCAGAAAGGTCGTCGC
Source organism: Armatimonadota bacterium (assembly GCA_035686845.1). Classification (GTDB taxonomy): domain Bacteria; phylum Armatimonadota; class DASRZA01; order DASRZA01; family DASRZA01; genus DASRZA01. The sequence continues at coordinate 2,585 of DASRZA010000568.1, forward strand.
TTGCCAGCTGGTCAGGCGAATCGCCAGGCGCTGTACGAAGGACTGCAGCTCCATCTCGCCGGTATCGACTGTCTCTATCCTTCGAACCACGGTGCGGAACGAGTCTACAACGACGATGCTCGGATTGGTGCTCTCGACCTCCTGCACGATTCGATCTAAAACAGCGCCGAGGTTCTCTTGCATGATCTCTTCGCTCAAGTTCACGAAGCGAATCACCCTATCTACCTTCTCCTCGTCGAAAAAGTCATATTGCTGCTGGTAACGCAGCATCTTGAGCGGCGGCTCCCCTAATACAGTGAAGTAAACCGCCGGCCTCTCGGCGGAAGCCTGGGCAAACATCGTGTGCTGGACGAGTGTCGTCTTCCCCGATCCCGGCGCGCCGGCGACCAGGTTGAACGAGTATTCGGGGATACCACCACCTAACACGGCGTCGAGGCCCGGTACGCCGGTCGGCAGCGGGTTGATCGACACTCTACTTTGCTGTCTCATACCTCCATCCTCCGTACCTTTCTTCAATTTTTTCAGAGGGAGCTCCGGCCAGATGGCGCCGAGCAGCCGGCGTGTGAGGCCTTCGCCAATCAAGCTCATTAGCAGATCGACGATCTGAGCAACAAGAGAGACACATCCGGCCTCAATTTCGGCGGCCTCATGTTCCGACGACGCGTCACGAAGACCGACGAGAGCGCCCTCCGCATTCAGGTGAATACTATCGAGCCAGCCCGATTCGCGTTTCGCCAGCGCCAGCGAGCGACTCAGGAGCGCCTCGAACCCCTCGCGGCCAACAATCGGCGTGAGGCGGAGGCGCAGTCCATCACACATCCGATCTAGGGCGTCTATCCAGGCTTGCGCGCCCGATTCATCGCCGGTCACCTCGGCGAGGAGCCTGCTGCGCGCGAGAGATCGGGTAGAAAGTAGATTTTGTGTCATCATTGTGTCATCAGAAAGTAAATGCGAACAACCTCAAGGTTGGAGAAATCGCGAATGGTTACAGCGACCCTTTCGACACCAGTCACGCCTCGTCCTGCTGTGGATCGATGGCCGAATTCCCGAACAGACCCACTCGCTCCCACACCACTCGCCACCGTCCATGCTCCCATTTTCTCATTCCCCGGCGCTCTCCTCCCCCCGACGATCGTCCTCCGCCCATCGTCCCTCAAACACGCTCACCGCGGGGCCGGTCATCCAAATCTCATCGTTCCACTCGATTTCGAGCGAGCCGCCGCGAGAAACAATGCTGATCGTACCACGCGCCCGTCCCTCTAACTGCGCCGCGACCGCGGCCGCGCAGGCGCCCGTGCCGCAGCCGAGTGTTTCTCCGACTCCTCTCTCCCAGATACGGATCCGGAGACTGCCGGGCGCCGCGATCCAGGCCCAGATCACACTGGTTCGCTCCGGGAAGAGGGGATGATGCTCTATCAACGGGCTTTCGCTCAAAAAAGTCTCATCGGGCGCCGGCTCTTCAAGAAACGTCACCGCATGCGTGGATCCGGTGGACATGCAGGTAAAGCGGCGAATCTCCCCGTGCAGATCGATAGGAAACCGGATCGCGTCCGGTCGGTTCGTGAGCATCGGGATTTCCGGCGGCGAAAGCCGCGGCTGACCCATGTTCACCCGAATCCGCGATTCTCGATCATTATGCTCCAAAACCTCCGTCTGGCGCACGCCAGGCAGCGTCTCAAAAGTGAGGTAATCGCCCGGGGTGAAATGCCGGCGCACGTACCGGACCACGCACCGGAGGCCGTTCCCGCAATCGTCCTCGGTGCCGTCGGGGTTGAACATGCGCATCCGGTAATCGGCCTCGTCCGATTCGGCAAGGATCAGCAGCCCGTCAGCGCCCACGCCCAAATGGCGGTCACAGATTCGGATTGCCAACGATCCAAGGTTCACGCCCGGCAAATGACGCGCTTCCGCGACCACGAAATCGTTGCCGACGCCCTGCATCTTCTCAAACGGGAATGTCAACGGCATCTTGAATTCAATCGCTCATGCCTTCCCAATCACAGCGGCTCAATATAGCCGGACGCGCTCCGGCAAAGAGCGTTGAACCAGGCGCCATCCGGGGAGACCATGGGCAGCCACCAGCCCGTCGGCCGGCG
>DASRZA010000569.1:0-5617 GCA_035686845.1 Armatimonadota bacterium
CCCTCGATGACACCGCGGTGTCGACGACCGCCCTGGATCCCGAGGGCGTGTCCGGAAGGCAGGTGGGCGAACGGATGGAACTGCTGCGCCGCCTCGCTGAACGCGCCGATCTGGTGGTGATCGATGAGTCGCATAACTTCAGGACCCGGTCTTCCAACCGGTACGGGAAGCTGTTCTGGCTTCTCCAACCTCTGCGCGGCCGCAAGCAGATTGTCCTTCTCACCGCCACCCCGCTCAACACCTATTTCACGGACCTGAGTTCTCAACTGGCTCTGATTACGCACGAGCGTGGGACCATCGGCGGGATCGGCATGGACCAGATGCGCAAGGCGGCCGTCAGCCTGGACCGCGGTCGAACCGGGCCCGACGCGAGCGGCGCCTTATCGCTGCAGCCGGGCGTGCCGGCCGGCGATATCTTAGACCGCGTGCTGCAGCAAGTCATGATCCAGCGCAGTCGCACCACCTGCCGCGCGCTCTCAGCGGCGGCAGGACGGGAGCTTCTCTTCCCACAGCGCGAGGGGCCGGAATGTGTCGAGTATACGATTGGTCCCGAAAGCCAGGGTTACCGGGACTTGATCGACCTCGCCGATCGTCGGTTTCGGCCGGGTGTGCGCTACTTCGACGAAGTGCGGCAGTTTATCCGCAAAGAAGGCGCTGACGCGCAGAGCCGTATCCCGGCCCGCCTTCTGCACGGCCCGCCGCCCGGTGTTAAACTGGCTGCATTTGTATTGGAGCAGTACCGCCGCCATCCGGTTATTGGAGCGAAGAGGTACCAGGACGAAATCCACCTGGCGCGTCTCGTTTTTGCCAACATGCTCAAACAGCTTGAAAGCAGCCCGCCAGCGCTCCAGGGAATCCTCCAGAGTCTCGGCATCGGGTTGCTGGCTCGACTGCAATTTGTCTTTGGCGCCACCGCGGCTTCCGAATGGCGCCAGCACCTGGAATGGGTCAGAACCCCGCTTTTTAAGGAGAAGGGGTCTGGGCCGGCGGACGGAGATACGGCACAGGCGCGGAGGCCTGCGCCACCAGGACGGAGGACGGAGGGCGGAGGAACGCGGACGGAGGACGAAGGACGAAGGACGGATGATGGGGACGAGAGCGGGAGCGTGGGAGACGCCGCGGAGACTGACGCCGCGGTCGTGGATCGGATTGATGACGGGGAAACGCTCGACGCGTCCGGCGCCGAAGTGGATGACTGGCTGGATTCGGTCGTCCGATCCCGGAAGCTGAACTCGAAACTGGAGCAGTTCCAGGCGGAGAGCGATGAATACGACCTGGATCGATGGAAGGCCGACATTCTCGGTGATCTCGGCTTCCTTCGTGAGATCCACGAGGCGGTGCTTCGGGCCCGCACTCAGCCCGATCCCAAGCTGGAAAAGATCGCCCCGATTGTCGCGCGCGAGACCGAGGTCGGACGCCGGGTTCTGGTCTTTACGCAGAGCATTCGCACGGCCGAATACCTGGAACGGGAGCTCAAGGACCGCCTGCTCGGCCGCGGCATCGCCCGGATTGACTCCCGGGTTGAGGATACCCGCGCCGCCATTATCCACGCCTTCTGTCCCGGTTATAATCCGCCGCGGTCGGCGCCCTCCGTTCCCGCCCGTGTCGATGTTCTCATTTCCACGGACGTACTCAGTGAAGGCGTGAATCTTCAGGAAGCGGGCGCGATCGTCAACTACGACATCCACTGGAATCCGGTACGCCTTATCCAGCGCATCGGACGGGTTGATCGCCGTCTGAATCCCGCTGTGACCGCTGCTTCTCATCGCTTTACCATTTACAATGTGCTCCCGCCGCCCGAGATCGAGGCCATCATCAATCTCATCGCTATGGTCGAGGATCGCACCCTCAAAATCAGCCGCGCGGTTGGTATTGACCAGGCCTTCTTGTCCGGTGATGACCCCGCCAACAGCCTTAAAGAGTTCAACCACATATGCGAAGGCGAGATGACCCGCGTGGACTCAGCCTCGGCGGATTACGTGCGGCAGTTCGACACGCCCGACCCGGAGATGATAGGCCTGCTCAACGCGCTGCCGCCCGGCGCTTTCGGCGTCTGGGCCGCGGCGCCGTTCGATGGCCTCTTTGCCCTCTACACGATGGAAGCTTCGGCCGACGCCACCGAACGCGATCGCGAGAAGTTCGCCGCCGTGATCGACCGCCCGGTTCTTGCCCTGGATCGGCCCGGTCAGCCGCCTCTCTTCAATGCCGGTGAAATCCTCCAGATTCTCTCCGGTACGCGCCCGAAAGAGCCGTCGGGAACACCGTCCGATGAAACCGATCTTGCCGCCCGGCAGAAGCGCCTGAGAAACGCTGTGCGCGGTCACTTTGGCGAAATCGCTCTGCCGGGCACTATCCGGCCACGGCTGGTCTGCTGGATAGAACTGCGGCAGAGCGCGCGCGGACACCAGGCATGATCAGCCCACAGACGCTTGCCGTTGTAAAGGATCGGGAGTCGTTGTTTCGCCTGCTGCGCGATGAACTCCTATGGCCCCTCGATCCGGAAGATCCCTATACTTATAACGGACCGGATGTCGCCGGCGCGGCCTCTGCCCGGTTAGAAGTAACGCAAATCGTGCCGTTCGGGGCGGACGATCCGTTTCTCATCCTCCTGGCGGAGTTCAGCGCCCCCTTCCGCCGCGCCGACCTCCGTGAAATCCTTCGCAGCGTTCGCCGCCAGATGCGCGAATTGGGCCGCTATCCCGGCCGCGATCTCAGTGACATTATCTTCATTTGCGCTGACCCCGGTTATTCGGGGGTCCGCTTCGCGCGATTTCAGGAGCAGGAGGGCCGGCAACCGCGTCTCTCTTCTTTTGGCTGGAGTCTCGACGACTTGGAATCCACCCGCACGCTCTGCGAAGTCAATCTTCCCGCGCTAACGCTGCGCCGTAATCTGTTTGACGAAATTGACTGGTCAGAGGCCCGGCCTCGCTGGATCTCCGCCTGGGACGTGGAGCGAGTGACCCGCGACTTCTTCCGCGAATACCGCGACGTTTTTGAGCGGGTAGAGAGCATGGTATCCGGCGTGAGCGGCGACCGGCGGCTCTTCACACAGCGGCTCCTCAACCGGCTCATGTTTCTCCACTTCCTCTCCAAAAAGGGCTGGCTCCGTTTCAACGACTCCACCGATTACCTGAAAGCTCTCTGGAGCGGACGGAGTCCCGGTGGCAGTTTCTACCGCACCCATCTGATCCCGCTCTTCTTCACGGGCTTGAATAATATCCACATCGCCCGAACGCTCGATGAGAACCCGGTTCTGCAGCGGCTCATAGGCCGCGTCTGGTATCTCAACGGCGGCCTCTTTGTTCAGTCGGCCGATGAATGCTGCGGTGAGGACGTGGATGACGCCGCGTTTGACCTTGTGATCAATGGCCTCTTCGCGCGCTGGAACTTCACCGTTAGCGAGAGCACACCGCTGGACGTGGAAGTCGCCGTCGATCCGGAAATGCTGGGAAAAGTCTTCGAAGAGCTGGTCACAGGGCGCCACGAATCCGGCTCGTATTACACCCCACGGCCCGTCGTCTCGTTCATGTGCCGGGAGGCGCTCAAAGGCTATCTCGCGGAAGACGGGCGAGAATCTCCCGAAGCTCTGAGCCGATTTGTAGACGAACATGACGTAGCGGGGCTGGTCGATCCCGAACCAATTCTCAAGCGGCTGCAGCAGATCCGGGTCTGTGATCCGGCGTGTGGATCGGGCGCCTATTTGCTTGGGATGCTGCACGAGCTCGTGGATCTGCGGCGCTGCCTCTTTAATACGGCTCGCGTCGATCCCATCACCGACTATCATCGAAAGCTCCAGATCATCCAGAATAATCTCTACGGGGTGGACATCGACGAATTTGCGGTGAATGTCGCCCGTCTGCGTCTCTGGCTCTCCCTCGCGGTTGAGCATACCGCGGAGAAGCCGGAGCCACTGCCGAACCTCGACTTCAAGATCGAGTGCGGCGACAGCCTGTTAGCGCCCGATCCCGGCAGCGTGGCGGCCGGCGGTATCGACATGTTCCGCGCCGCCGATATCAAAGCATTCGAAGAACTCAAAGCCGAGTACGCCGACCCTTACTACGCCGGCGGCAAGCCCGATCTACGGAAAAAGATCGACGCCGCGCGGCAGCGCCTCACCGACTGGCTGCACCTTTCCGACGGTACGTCGGAAAAGGATGGCGCGTCCGGCGGCTTCGACTGGTGGGCCGAATTCGCCGAAGTTTTCCTCACGGGGGCCGGAGGGCAGGGGGGCTTCGACGTGATCGTCGCCAACCCGCCTTACGTGCGCCAGGAGCTGATCAAGGAGCTCAAACCGTCGCTCAAAACCGTCTATCCCGAAGTATACACCGGCACGGCCGACCTCTACTGCTACTTTTACGCCAGGGCGCTCCAGCTTCTCCGGCCCGGCGGCATGTTGGCGTTTATCTCGTCCAACAAATGGTTCAAAGCGAAGTACGGCGCTCCGCTGCGCGAGCAAATCGCGAAGACCTGCCGCGTCTGGAGTATCACCGACTTCGGCGAACTTCCGGTTTTTCAGACCGCGGCCACCTTTCCGATGATATTCGTCGCGCAGAAAGGTGAAGATCGGCGCCAGCCGGTCTTCACCCAAATCAAGTCGCTTGATCCGCCTTATCCCGACGTGCTGGCGCTGCAGAGAGAACACGGCGAGGCGCTTCCGGGGGGAGCGCTCGCCGGCGCCATCTGGACCCTAACCAGCGCCACTATTGCGGATCGGCTGCGGAAGATGGAGCGCGCCGGGACGCCTCTCGGCGAATACCCGGGGGTCAGGGTGTATCGCGGGCTGATCACTGGCCTCAACGAGGCCTTCTATCTGGATCGGGCGGCCCGCGACGCTCTGACTGAGAAAGACAGCCGAAGCGCCGAAATCATAAAGCCGCTGGCGGTTGGGGATGACGTGCGCCGCTGGCATATTCGAGAAAGGGATCGCTGGATCATCCTGACCAGGATTGGCGTCGAGATCGAGCGATACCCCGCCGTGTTGGAGCATCTGCGGAAATGGCAGCCGCAACTTGAGGCGCGATGGGACAAAGGGGAACACTGGTGGGAATTGCGCGCCTGCGACTACTACGACGAATTCTCCAAACCGAAGATCGTGTTCCCGGAGATCGCTCGTGACTCGCGTTTCGCCTACGACGCCAGCGGCCTCATTCTCAACAACAAAGCATTCATCTTGCCCTCTGAGGGCGTGTTCCTCCTCGGCGTTGTCAATTCGGCCGCGGCGTGGGGGTACGCAAAGTTCGCCTGTTCTTCGCTCGGTGACGAAAACCGAGGCGGCCGGTTGATGCTGCAGTGGGTGAATCTCAGACGGCTCCCGATACCCCAGGCCAGCACGTGTGACCGCGCCGCCATCGAAGCATTGGTCCAGAAGTGCCTGGATGCGAAGGGAGTGGATTGCGGGGAATGGGAACGGGAGATCGACGAGCGAGTGGCGGCGTTGTACGGGCTGTGATAGTGATCAGCGGCGTGGCTATCTGCCCGCCGCTCTCTGGGTCCTCACACAGCCAGAAACAGATGATGCATCTTGAAATCCCGATCTTGCAGACGATGGCCCGTTTCACGAGCCTCTTCGCGCTCAGGCTCCACGGAAGACCGTAACAGGCCTTCTCCGGGGACCATT
>DASRZA010000570.1:0-4169 GCA_035686845.1 Armatimonadota bacterium
AAACGATGGCTGCGATGCTTCCCATCGTAAGGCGTACGGTTGTAGTCGCCCGTGTCCGCAACGCCGATCTCTGCGTGATTCGGCGCCAGCGGCATATGGCATTCCCGGCACTCTATCGTCTTGCGCGGATTGCCCGGATGGTTCCAGTGGCTCATGCGCCAGTTGTCGTACTGGTTCTGGAGCTGCACCCATCCCACGTGGTTTACCTGCTTGTCGATGAACTGCTTGTGACATGCGGCGCAGAACTCCGGCGACTTGAACAACCGGTGGCTGAGGCTCTTCACGTGCTCACCTGGATAGGCCCGGATCAGGTAGTTGCTCAAGAACCGGCTTACAGCGCCCGGCTGCTGCTCAAAGATGTACCGGGGCGGCTGCCGGATAACGTAGTTCGCATTTCCCTTGATGTCGGTCTTATCGATGGAATGGCACGCCAGGCACGAAATCCCTTCCTGGTAGCCTGCCAGGCTCGTCAACTTGGCGGCGAAGATGTTCTTCGTGCCCGAGAAAAGCGAAATAGGATCGTGGCAGCCTCCGCAGTAACGCGTGGAGTCTGGCCCGTTCTGTTTGGCCATCACGTTCTGGACGGCCTGGAACGCGGGATCCATAGAGGCCCAGCGGTGTGCGCTTACACTCCACTCTTTGTAAATGTCCTCGTGACATCCGGACTGCCCGCACTCCTTCGATCCGCTCAGACTTGCCGCGTCGTACGCCCCGCCCGACTCGGTTGTCGCAAGACTCGGCTGAAATGGCTTACTCTTCCCATAGGGGTAGCTGTAGTCTGGGGGAAACTCATTGCGGTATTGCACCGGCCGGTAAATCGCCGCGCATACCAGAGCCACCGCCACCAGGCCCACTGCCCCTGCGAGCGATCGGGTCAGAAACAGCGCCATCGCCTGCCGCGCATCCTTCGAGGCGCCCGCCGCACGACGGTCGCGCTGATAAATGAGGGCCACGTGCGGCAGGATCGCCGCGGCAATCACGAACGTCGTGATCACGTGGACCACGTCCCACGCGTGTTCAATCTGCCGCCCAAATATCGACTGCCAGATGAGCAGGACCCCGGAGATTGCACAGAGAGCCAGAGCGGCGCACGCGATGTAGCCGCTCAGTTTGATGGAGTTAAGGGCATAGCTCCGATACCGCAGCCAGTGACTCAGGAGGTAGGCGGTACCAACCAGCAGCAGGGCGAACCCCGCAGCCGTGTGAATCAGGACCATCATCTGGTTCGGAATGCTGAACGGCAGAAGATAGACCGAGAGCCCGCTGAACAGTTCGAAAAGCACCAGACTGGAAGCGCTGATCGCCAGCGCCGATCGCCATTGCGACGCACGGTCCAGATGGCGAGGCGAATTCGCGCCGCCCTGTGTAGAAGTAGTCATAGAGTCAGCACCTCAAGATTGAACAGGTGAACGAACGGCGAGAGAAGGTTCGCGGTCCGTGTCCGAACGGGCATACAGGGAGTCTATACCGCACGACGGCGACACGCGATGAAAGTATCCTAATCTCAGACAGTCATTCGCCAACGGAAATTGACACCCCTCGGGCTATCCTGGTATACTTCTTTCTGTTTGCGCCTCAACGGGTCGTGATACGCGCTCGAACCGGCGGCGGGTATGGTCGAGTCACTAAAGATTTCCGCCGGGCGAGATCGGCGCCGCAGAACTGGAGTTGTTATCGTGCCAAAGATCAGGACGTCCCGGACCGTCGCCAAGCGCTTTAAAATCACGGCGACGGGGAAGCTGCGCCGCGGCTGTACGCTTTCAAACCACCGGATGAAAAAGAAGAAGAATGAACAGCGCCGCCTGGATCGGGAATATACCGTAACGGGCAAACGCGGCCGCAAAATCCAGCAACTGCTGGGCGGTAAGTAACGCGGACCCTCCAGAGCGACAGCAGCGGCGATCAATTTGAACGGGAGAAGTGAATGGCACGCGTCAAGCGTGGGGTAATGACCCACAAGCGGCATAAGAAGGTTCTTAAAGAGGCCAAGGGATACTGGGGCCGGCGGAAATCGCTCTATCGAACCGCGCACGAAGCGGTGATGCACGCGCATCAGTACGCCTATCGAGACCGTCGCGCCCGCAAGCGGGATATGCGCCGCCTCTGGATTGCCCGCATTAACGCTGCGACACGGATGAATGGTCTCGTCTACAGCGAATTCATCCACGGTCTTCAGCTCGCTGGATCGCCGCTGGATCGAAAGTCACTGGCCGATGTTGCGGTCACCGATCCGGGCGCATTCACCGCTCTGGTTGATATGGCCAAAGGCGCCCTCTCCGCTTAGATCGCCTCATGCGGCCCGCAATTCATCTGCTGTGGTGTCTGATACGATCCGGCAAAGAATCGCAGGCAGTCGCCACCCATTTTATTTAGGTCAGGGGGCAGTCGGGCGAGGCACGAGGTACGGCTAGCCTTCCCGCCTCGGGACGGGGTCGAGGCCCTGGGGCGAGGCACGAGTTACGGCTAGCCTTCCCGCCTCGCGAGAGGTCGAGGCCTCGGGGCGAGGCACGAGTTACCGCTCCCCTTCCCGCCTCGGGAAGAGGTCGAGGCCCTGGGGCGAGACACGAGTTACCGCTCCCCTTCCCGCCTCGGGAAGGGGTCGGGGGATAGGTCCGAGGCGCATTTGAGAAACGAGTACCGTGGCCGGCATTCAGGAAGATTTGATTGACATCGAGAGCGCCGGGCGATCCGCGATCGCCGGCGCCGCCTCGGTGAAGGAATTGGATGAGATTCGCCACGGCTACCTGGGTCGAAAAGCCGGCCGTCTCTCCGCGATTTTGGGCCGTCTCGGTGGTCTGGCGCCGGAACAGCGGCGGGAAGTGGGCGCGGCGGCGAACCAGGTCAAGGCGGCGCTCGAACAGCTCCTCGACGATCGCTCGCAGGAACTCTCCGCTGCCGAGCTCCAGGATCGGCTGAATCGTGAACGGATCGACGTGACACTGCCCGGCCGATGGCCGGCGCGGGGCGCGCTGCATCCTCTCACGATTGTCGCCCGCGAAGCCAGCAGTATCTTCGCCGGGCTCGGCTACACCGTTGTCGATGGGAGCGAGGTGGAGACCGAGTGGTACAACTTCATCGCGCTTAATATTCCGCCGCACCATCCGGTGCGTGATGAGCATGATTCCTTCTATATCGGCGAGGATCTACTGCTTCGCACCGAGACGAGCGCCGACCAGATTCACGTGATGGAGTCGCAGTCTCCTCCCCTGCGAATCCTCTCCCCCGGTCGTGTGCATCGCCGGGACGCCGTTGACGCCCGGCACTCTCATACGTTTCACCAGATGGAGGGGTTGGCGATTGACCGGAACATCTCGTTCGCCGATCTCAAGGGAACACTGGAGTATTTCTGGAAGGCGATGCTGGGGCCGGAAACGCAATCGCGATTCAGGCCGGACTACTTTCCTTTCACGGAGCCGAGCGCCGAGGTCTCCGTCACCTGCGTGCAGTGCGCTGGCCGGGGCTGCCGCCTCTGCTCCCAGACCGGCTGGCTGGAAATGGGAGGCTGCGGGATGGTGCATCCCAACGTGCTCCGGAACGTCGGCTATGATCCCGAGGAGTGGCAGGGATTCGCCTTTGGTCTTGGGATCGATCGGGTCGCCATGGTGAGATACAACCTCAGCGATATCCGGCTCTTTTTGGAGACCGACCTCCGCTTTCTCTATCAATTTGCAGGCTGATTCCAGCCCACGAGCTAATCCTCCGCCGGATGTGGACCGCCTCACTTGAGCGGCGCAAGAATTGAATCACACTGACCTATGAGAATTCCCCGAACCTGGCTGCTTGAGTTTTTAGATGCCGATCTCTCCACTGAAGAGCTGCGTCCCCTCCTTACAATGGGGATCGCCGAGGTGGAATCGGTGGAGTGTGTCGAGGACGATGACGTGCTCCAGGTTGAGCTGAAACCCGACCGCGGCGACTGCCTCTCCATCGAAGGGATTGCGCGGGAGGTCGCGGCCCTCGCCGCTGTCCCTTTCCGCGAGCGATTCCCACGAGTGCAGCGCATTGACGACATTCCGCCGGGTCTTCTTAGCGCCGGCGCCTCGGGCGGTGAAAGCCGGCCATCGATTGGCGTGCGTAGCGGGCTGACTCCCGGCGGAGATCAGGCTTTGGGCGCGGCCATCACCTCGTTTGAGATTATGGCGCCGGATCTCTGTTCACGGTATATCGGC
>DASRZA010000571.1:0-14956 GCA_035686845.1 Armatimonadota bacterium
CAGGTACCAGGCAGGCGGGCTGCCAGCGCCGTGGGGCAATATCCACTGCATGTATTCCATCGCTTTGACTCAGGAGAGCAATCCCGATCTGGACGGCCTTTTCCTCCTCTACCGGCCGAGCCTGGACGCGTATGGGGATTATAATTCGCCTGGCGCGTCGTACTCCATTATCCCGAACAACACCTATATCACCCCCGCTTTCACCATTACTGATTGTAACGGAGACCGGCTTGTCTTTGATCAGAGTTTAAGGCCCTACAACGACGTGCATTCGACGTTGGTCCCTTACAACGGGGGATACCAACTTCAGAACGCCGGCCCCCCAGGGCGCCTCAAAGAAGCGGGCTTCTTTACCTACACCTTCAGCGCTCCATCGGGCGCTCCGGCAACGTCACAGCTTCTCTCCATCGGTGATGTTTTTGGAAATCAGCAGACGTTGAGTTATGGTGGTTCCCCCTATCTCACTGTCACCGACAGCTCATCGGGGAGAGAGCTTCTGTTCTACACCGGAACCGGCGGTTATCTGTCGTCTGTCGATGCGCCGGCGGGCGGCGGAGGCGTGAACACGCACACCACCACCACGATGGACAGCGGGGGCCATTTAACCGCGCTCAATGTTTATGCCGGCGGTTCCGACACCGCCATTCATACCGACACCTGGGAGTACGGCGGCCCCAATGGCGACTCGGTCATTAGCTCCACCGAGGGGCTGAGTCAGGCAGCGTTCAATTATGTCGGAGACAGTTATAACATCGATCCGTTCGCTCTTCAAACGCCGCGGCTCAGCTCGGCCAGTTACGGCTCCGCCTACGACGGGAGCTCTTCCGATAACGGCGGTTCCGTCCAGGGGACGGTGAATTACACCTATGGACCGGTGAAGAGCGGGTATGACGATTGGTCTCCGGCCTCCCGTACCAATACGATTACCGACGCAAGGGGCAATCTGACGAGCCAGCTTTTCACGCTGACCAATGACATCAGCGACTCCATCAAGAGCATACAGACCACGGGCCCGGATTACGCCGGCGCGCCTGCCAAATCCAATATCAGCACGATCAACTACAGCCCCGATATCATCAACCCCTCGCTCATCAGCGGCACGGATCCACTGGGCCATGTTTGGACGGAAACGCTGAACGAGAACCAGACAATCAGCCAGGCGACGGATCCTCTCGATGACGCATGGAACTTTGGATACAGCCCGTCCGACAGCCGGCTTCTAACCAGTATCACGGACCCCACCAATCTGACCTGGAACTTCCATTATGGGGAGAACGGGAACGCCTTAAGCGACCTGACGAGTATTCTGGACCCGGCGGGCGTGACGCAGGCCACAATCAACTACAACAGCTTTGGTCAGCCGATTAACAGCACGATTCCCGCCGCTGTGAGCGCATTCGGCACAGCCGAGGAGGCGCAGCTTGCGTACAACGCCACCACGGGGGATGTGACGAGCTCCACAAATCCGGCCGGTGACGACGCGACGCTGGACAGCTACGACCCGCTCGGTGATCTGCTCCAGACCAGCCTCTACCCGGACACCGGAAACCCCAACACGTCCACTGCCCCGCTGCGGCTGAATCTGACCTGGGACGGCGGGCAGGAGCTCACGGGAGCGACGCTGCCGAACGGGGTTCAGGTCAACAACGCCTGGAATAATCAGGCTGCGACAGAGGTGCAGACGAAGGCGCCGGTGGAATCTGGCGGCGCCACTCTCGCGCAGATGGACTTCAGCTACGACACCAGGGGACGCCTCTACAGCGCGTCCGACCTGGTGGGAGTGTGCGAGCAGTTCCGGTATGACAGGAACAGCGCTATCACGAAAGTGCTGGATGGGAACTCGAACGCGACCACCCTGAGCCGCGGAGCGAATGACGAGCTGACGGCGGTTACCTGGCCCGACGGAGTTCACCACACGAGCCTCTCCTATGACGCCGCCGGTCGAGAGGTATCGGCGACGGATGAGCGGGGCAATGTCTGCAACCTGGTCGCCGACAACGCGAACCGACTTACCACTATCGAGATCCCCTCAGACACCGCGGAGAACATCGGTTTCACCTATGATAATGCGAGCCGATTGCTCTCCGCGACCGACAGTACAGGCAGCACGAGCTTCAACTATGATCCCACCCTCAAACATCTCACCAGCGTAGGAACCACTCTCTCCGCCCTTCCTGCGGGAAGCAACAGCTTCACCACGAGCTACACCTACTACCCGGACGGCCGCCGCAAGACCATGTCCCTGACGGTTGGCGCCGATGTCTATACGTGGAGCTACACCTGGGACGGGGTCGGGCGTTTGAGCTCGATCACCTCTCCCTTCTCGGAAGGCGCCTCGTGGAGCTACGATCACGCGGGGCGGCTCACCGGGCAGACCACCACCACGGCGTCCGGCGCCCAACTTCAGACGCAGTACGTTTATGGCGTATCTGGCCAGGGCGGTGACAGCTCGACCGCGCCGTACTATCTCCGTAACATGTACGAGCTCGTCAATGGGACCGCTTTCTGGAGCTACACGCTCACACACTCCTATCTGGGTCAGCTAACCGGGCAGAGCGGAAGCGGCAGCGCCGGAGAGACCGAGAACGAGAGCTACGGATTTGATCCGCGCGGCCGGCTCACCTCGGATTCCGAGCAATACACGGTCGATGCGCAGCATAACCACGCGAACAGCGGCAGTTTTGGTTATGACCTCGCCAATAACCTGAACGGAGAGGCCGGAGGATGGAGCTATAACACTGACGACCAGGTAACAGCGACAAACTCCGGGCTGGGAGGACTCCCAGCGGCCACCGGGCTCTCTTATGACGCCTCCGGTAATCTCACCGGCCTGAGTGGATACAGCCTTTCGTATGACGTGTGGGGCGAGCTCTCCGGTTTCGGCAGTGTCACGTTTACCTACGACTCCGCAGGCCGGAGGGTGAGTAAGACGGCTGGCGGGGTTAGGACCTATTACCTGTATGACGGCGACAATCTGATCGCCGAGCTCAACGGCTTGGGTCAGGTTCAGACGATCTATACGTGGGGCGCTGCCGGCCTCATCTCCGACCGCATCGGCCTGAATGGCACCCCGCAGAGCCGGTTCTATGAGTTCGACGCGACCGGAAGCACAAGAGCGCTGTTAGACCAGAACGGAACGGGTCTCAGCCGCGGCGCGTACACCGCGTGGGGAAGCACGTACGCCTATACGCCTTCGACGCCGTTCGCGTGGCTGGGACAGCTCGGGAATTACACGGACCAGGAGACCGGCCTGGTGCTGATGCAGGCCCGGTACTATGCGCCGTCCCTTGGACGATTCGTGAGCGCGGACCCGACGGGCTTCAATGGCGGGATTAACCTGTACGCCTACTGCGGCGATGACCCGATCAATTACTTCGATCCCCTGGGCCTCTGGCAGACGGGGAGCCACGCGGGAGATTCCTGGGAGGTTCTAAAAGGAGAGGGATCGGCGCTCAACCCGGTGAACGCCTGGAACGGGCTGAAGGGCATGTGGGCGTACGGGTGGTCGCATGACTACTTCGACAACGCCGCGTGCATCGACATCTTCAAAGTCATAGGCCACAGCATGGAGTTCTGGAACCAGCCAGACCTTCACAGCATGGGATCGTCGTTCATGGGCGACGAACTGATGGTCGCGCCGCTGATTAAAAAAGTCCCGTTTGGCGGATTGACCAAGGCAGTTCCGGTGTTAGAGGAAGCCACGGCGCCCGCAGCGGCGGCGGAAGAAGTCATGTCCGACGCCGACGCTGCCGGGGAGGCGGCGCGGTGTGGCGGCCCTGTATACATGCGCGCCGTGGGTGACGACGAGGCCGCGGCGATTAAGAGCGGGGTGATCCCGGAGAGTAAGACATCACCATTCCCAGAGGAAAGTGCCACCCGCGTTTTTCCGCCCGGCGTGGTCGATCGGATGATGCCATTCTTTGACCAGAAAAATGCCGAAGTGCCAGGAACCTATACAAAGATGGTCACCTTCAAGCTGGGGCGTGAGATTCCGACAGCGATCGATTCTTCGACTTTCCCGACCTACTATGTAAATGTCGATGACCTGGCGGGAGCCCTGCGCGCGGATCCTATCATCGAAGCTTTAGAGGCCCACAAGTAAATGTGGCAGCCTGCGCGGGCGAACGGTGATCGGTTGAGGTTCTGCGCTGAGACCCAGGTCATGCGATCGCCCGCCGACAGGCCCCCGGCCGACGGATTTTGGAAGGTTAACTGTGATGATAGACGATGATCTGTGGCTCACTCGCGCGGTAGAGGCCTGGAGTAAAGATATAGAGCGAACTGCCTACTATGTTGTTCCGGGGAGCGCTGGTACGCTCTCCCGCCCCGCGAGCAGCCGATTTCCTCCGCGTGAGTCCGCCGATAAGATTTGCGAACGATGCGGCTTAAAAATGCGCCTCGCGGCGGTTCTGGAACTTTCAGACGTACCGGAATTAGGCGTGCGAGAAGCCCCGGGGGTTACCATTCGCATCTGTCCCGCTACCGAGTGCCGGGGCGAACTTCTAAGCGCACTCGCTGGGAAGTGGGGGACCTTTATTCACAGCTTTCGCGGCGACCGGCAGGTGGGCCGCGCCCCAGTTCCCTGGCTTTCAGTGGTTGCTGCACCTAGCCGGAGTTCAAAGACCCGGCATACGACTCGCTGCCATTGGTTTATTGAACCCGATTCCGATGTACAAGACCCGATGGATTTTGGCTGGTACGAGCGGGTTCTCCACAGGGTCAGAGAGGCAGACAAGAGCAGCCCGGCGGATTGGTGGATTCCTGGGGAACACACATCGCACGCGCAGGCGGTACTGAGCCGGATTGATGATCGAGTTCAACGACATCGTGTATACGAGCGACTGGTCTCCCGGCGGAGGCGCTGGCACGACGCGAAGTTCGGTGGGTATCCTCACTGGCGCTCCATGCAGATCGACGGGGGGTGCGAGTGCTCAATGCGGGGCACGCCTGTATTTACTTTTAGTCCGAGCTTGTGCCCCAGTCTTTGCGCGCCGCGAACCTCAGCATGGCTGCTCATGTGCAAGGAGCACCCCCTTGAGCATACGGGTATGCTGGTGTTCCAGTCAGCTCTAAGCGAGGCGCAACTAGGAGGCCCTGCGTCGGACGGAGCCAGGTTCGCGCTCAAGGGCGCGTGAAATCCAACGAGCGCGGTGACATCGGGAGCGTCGTCGGCCTAGACTAAACTTCCATCAGCCCCGGAAAGGCAGTGCGATGAAAATCGATTCGAGACGTTCCAGAATGGGCCAGGATGATAGATGGTTGGGGCAGGCGGCTGAGGCGTGGGAGAACGATGTCGAGCGAACGGCCTACTACGTCGTCCGCGAGAGCGAGAGCCCCGACGCTCGCCCGGCGAACAGTCGATTTCCCGACGGGGATTCTAAATCTGAGCCGACTGGTGTGAAGATCTGCGGCCGCTGCGGTCGTCCGATGAGTCTTGTCGCGGTGCTTGAGCTTTCGGACGCGACGGAACTGGCCATTAGGGGCACGCCCCGGGTTACCGTTCAGATCTGTCCCGATCCAGAATGCCGAAGCGATCTCGCGAGCGCGCTCGCGGGGCGCTGGGCGACCTTCATCTACCGATTCTGCGGCACCCAGGAGTATGGAGACGCTGTCACGGCGTGGCTTTCGGTGATCGCCGAGCCTGCCCGACACCACGAACCCGTGGAAGCGGGCAGTCGCGGGTGGCTTCTTGAACCGGCGCCGGACATTATCGACCCAACGGATTATAGCTGGTACCCGGGCGAACCCTGGTCGCATGCGCAGGCCGTGCTAAGCCAGATTGATGACCGGGTGCAGCGACAACGAGTATGCCAACGACTGGTGGGCCGTCGGTCTCGCTGGCATGATCCGAAGTTCGGGGGCTATCCACATTGGCGCTCAATACAGGTAAACGGGGGGTGTGAATGCTCGATGAGAGGAACACCTGTGTTCACCTTCAGTCCGAGCCTCTGCCCAAGCCTCTGCGCGCCCGGCACCTCGGCGTGGCTCCTCATGTGTAAGGAGTACGGATTAGAACATACTGGCGCTGTGGTATTCCAGGCAACGCCTATCGAGGCGCAGTTGAAGGGCTTGATCCCGGGTGACGGCATGTTCGCTCTGTAACGGGGAGCCGAAACAGCAGCCACGGATGAGTGGGAAAGCTCCCTTGGTGATTCTCCGCGGGACAACATACACCCCCGATTGGGGATGCCCGATCCAGGTCGCATTGTTACGCAGACCGGACCTTACGAATGGCGCAGCATCAGGTACCGTGCTCATGAGATGGCACACTCCCAGTACCGTGAGGAAATCTGGACCTACGATCCCGGATCGAATACCGTGACCATCTCCAACATCCTTCGGCGCTTTCACTGATGGGCGCGCCGCCAAGTTGACAACTACGTATTCCCTAAACTGGCTCAAGCGGAGAAAGGAGTTAGGGTAGCGCAATCATGATCGTCCGAGTTAAGCCCAAAGCTCGTGGAGAAGGTACGAGCAACCGAGTGTCGTTTGAGTGCCCTGATGGATCTGGCGAGGGGCTGTGGCATGGCCGCGAAGCGCCGACTGCAATCGCATTGGACGTGGAGTTGGCTTTTGGCGAACCACTTTTCTGGGGAGACGCTATTCGGGGGGTGCTCGACGGCCCTGACGCGATATATCAGCAGAACGATCTGGTCTGCTTGCGCGGACGATTGGAGGCGCTCGACGATGACTGCGTAGCATGGATCCGGATCGGAGCTTCGGTCATTCTCGCGGAAACCCGCGGGGCTCCAGGTATCGCTAGTGGGCCGGTCCTTATAACAGTGCCCGCTGGTCACCTACACCTTTACCCGACCGGGGCGTAGCGCCATCTGAGTGTAATTCGGCTCTGCGGGGCTGATTCACGAAGCGACTGGGTAGCGCGCGGGGTGAACATGACCGGGACGCCCGAGAGCCGGTTCTACGAGTTCGATGCCAGCGGCAGCACCCGGCCCTGTTAGACCAGAACGGAACGGGGCTGAGCCGCGGCGCCTACACCGCGTGGGGCAGCACGTACGGATATTCGCCTGGCACGCCCTTTGGATGGATGGGGGAGTGGGGCTGCTATACCGACAGTGAAACCGGCCTGTGTCTCTGCGGCGCCGGGTACTATGCGCCTGATCTTGGCCGGTTCATCAGACAGGACCCGAGCGGGTTCGACTTCGGCCCCAACGTCTACGCCAACTGCGACGACGACCCGATCAACTTCTTTGAGGCAACGACATATCGACTTTAGGCGATTGTCAGTGCGCCCGTGAGAGCGCCGACTTGGGCGGTCACCGGGCCCGTGATTGCGCGGTCGAACCGGCGCAGCGTTCAGGCGGATCCACCGTGGTAGAGACTCCGACACGCGAATCTTCGGCGAGCCTGGCCGGCCGCTGCCAAAAAACTCGTGGGCCCCAAATTTGCTGATCGACTCCGTATCAGCGGGCTGCCTCATGCTGTCAAAACTGAACGCTTGGTCACGCGTTCGCCTCCTGCGACGCGCTCTACCTCTCGGGAAGCTCGACATAAAAGTCTCGCTGCGCCGGGAGGAAGAGGGCGGGCTGCGGTGAAATAGATGAGGGTCGCGTTTGCGCGACCTCACCAGCCAGGAATCTGAATGCCAGAACACTCACCCCGTCTAAAACATCCATCCCGAAATAGGTCCCGGAAGTCATCCAATGGCGCCGCGCCGCCCGAAACCCCGCTCGTGGGCGCGCACATGCCAACCACCGGCGGAATTCACCGGGCGCTGCTCGAAGGAGCTGCCATTGGATGCACCGCTGTGCAGTTGTTCACATCCAGTCCGCAGCAGTGGAAATCCCGTTCGCTAACACCCGAACAAATCGCGCTCTTCGGCGAGACTCACGTCGAGACGGGCTGTGTGCCGCTCATCGTGCACGATTCGTATCTCATCAACCTGGCGACTGCTTCCACAGATCTGCGCGAGAAGAGCCAGCGCGCATTCCTGGAGGAGATGGAGCGATGCGAGGCGCTGGGTATCCAATACTTGGTGACGCACTGCGGCGCTCGCGGTGATGAGAGCGAAGAACAGGGATTGTCGCGGCTCGCTGATAGTCTTTCGACCATCCATCGGGCAACCGCCGGCTATCGTCTTCGAGTTGCGCTGGAGATTACCGCGGGGCAGGGGACTTGCCTGGGCCACCGTTTCGAGCAGTTCACGCAGGTGCTCCACGAGTGCCCCGAGAGCGACCGGCTGAGCGTGTGCTTCGATACCTGCCACGCCTTCGCGGCCGGCTACGATTTTCGGGAAAGGGAGGGTTATGAGCGGGTGATGGAGGAATTCGACGACGCCATTGGTCTGAATCGTCTGGCGGTGCTCCATCTCAATGATTCGCGAAAGGATCTCGGCAGCCGCGTTGACCGGCATCATCATATTGGACGGGGATATATCGGCGCCGAAGCGTTCCGGCTCATCATGCGTGATCCTCGCTTTGAGGGCATACCCAAGATCGTGGAGACGCCCGATTTCAGCCTCCACAAGGAGAATATACGCGTGCTCCGCGGGCTGGCGAAGGTTTCCAGGCGAATCGGGCCCAGGACGAAGCTGCCATTCCCACTCGCAGGGGAGCCTGCCGCGCAAGAAGAGATCTCCGCGAATACGCCTCAAGAATCGGCGCCGGTGGTTACGCTTCCCGAATTGGCCGCAATCACATGAGATCACGACGAGATTCCCAGGCGACGCGCCGAGCGGCGGCGGTGTCTGAGGACGCTTTAGAGTCGCAGGAATCCCCCGGCGCGCCGGCTGAAGCCCTCACTCACGTGGACGCATCCGGGAAGGCGGCGATGGTGGATGTTTCCGCCAAGCCCGAGACCCTCCGGCGCGCGGTGGCCCGCGGACACATCCGGATGAAACTCGAAACCGCGGCCTTGATTGGCGCGGGCCGGGTCGCGAAAGGCAGTGTTCTCACTGTTGCACGGGTGGCGGGCGTCATGGCCGCTAAGAAATGCCCTGAGTTGATCCCCCTGGCGCATCCCCTGCTCCTCACCGACATCCAGGTTGAGCTTGAGCTTTTAGACGACCGGGTTGAGATCGAGGCAGTCGTTTGCGCCGACTGGAAGACGGGAGTCGAAATGGAAGCCCTTGCCGCGGTGACGGTTGCGGCTCTAACAGTCTACGATATGTGTAAGGCAGTGGATCGCACCATGGTGATCGAAGCCATCCGTGTCATTCATAAGAGCGGCGGCAAGACTACCGTTGATCAAGATCCGCTGGAATGACTCGGCGAGCGACGGATCCCGACCATTATCCATGTACGATTAACAAACGAGAGCGGGGTTATGTCAGAAGTTCGACCTAAAAAGCGAGTGCTTTCGGGGATTCAGCCGACCGGCAAGCTGCATATCGGCAACTATATTGGGGCGCTGAGCGTGTGGGTGCAGACGCAGTCGCAATATGAGAATATCTTCTGTATTGCCGACCTCCACGCGATCACCATTCCCGAGGCGATAGAACCCGGCGATCTCGCGCTCAAGACGCGGGAAATGGCGGCTCTCTATCTCGCTGCCGGCCTGGACCCGGATCAGTCGGTGATTTTCCTGCAATCGGACGTGTGGGCGCATCCGTATCTGGCGTGGATCCTGGGCTGCTGCACTCCACTCGGCTGGCTGGAGCGCATGACCCAGTATAAATCTAAGGCCGCCAACCTGGAAGTGATCAGCGCCGGTCTGCTCACTTACCCGGTGCTTCAGGCGGCGGACATCTTGCTTTACAAGCCGGACCTTGTGCCCGTTGGCGAAGATCAAAAGCAGCACGTGGAGCTGGCACGGGATGTTGCGCAGCGATTCAATCATCTTTATGGCGATTGTTTTCCGCTGCCGGCTCCCCAGATCCGGGTCAGTGGCGCTCGAATCATGGGCCTCGACGCCCCTGAAACCAAGATGAGCAAGAGTATTGGCGCGATTCGTAGGGGCCATGCGATTGGCCTTCTTGACAGCCCGGACGTTATCAAAAAGGCGATCATGTCCGCGGTGACGGATACTTCCAGCGAAACCCGGTTTGATCACGCCGGCCCCGGCGTCCGCAATCTCCTGGTGCTCTATGAGGCTCTTTCCGGGGAGTCGCGCGCCGCCATTGAGGACCAATTTGAGGGCCGCGGCTATGGGACACTGAAGAAGGCGCTGCTGGAGCTGGCGGTTTCCACGCTCAAACCGATTCAGGAGCGCTACCATGAGCTGACGGCCGATCCGGACTATCTGGAGCGGCTGTTAGAAGACGGGGCCGAACGAGCGCGGGCGATTGCCGACGCGACCGTGGCCGAAGTCCGAGGTTTGACGGGGCTCGTTAGCAGCCGGTCCTGACGCCGGCGACGTTATTCAGAAGAGGCGCGGCATGACATCGTCGAACACTACGACTGCGTTCAAATTCTCGGTTGGAGTCTGGAATATCCATCCCGGCGCGGACCCATTTGGTCCGCCCGTTCGCCCCGATAGGACACTGGCGGAGAAGCTGAAGCTGTTCAAATCGCTGGGGTTCGATTATGTCCAGTTTCATGATGATGACGCGGTTCCGGCGGATGCGCCGGCGAGCGAGCTCGAACACCGGGCGAATCAGCTTAAGAAGGTTCTGGATGGGGAAGGCCTCCGGGCCGAATTCGTCGCGCCTCGAATCTGGGAGGATCCGCGCACCATCGATGGCGCGATCACTGCGAATGATCCGAAGGCCCGCGCTTATGCGCTGGAACGCGGCAAACGAGCGGTCGACGTGGCGCAATTCCTGGAAACCGACCGGTTGGTGCTCTGGCCGGCGCGTGAAGGCACTTATATCCGCGAGAGTAAAGACCCTGTGCGGGCTGCGGACCAGATGCTGGAATGGATCAACGCGATTACGGCGTACGGCCCAACCATCCGGATTCTGGGTGAGATGAAGCCGAACGAGCCGATGGATCTTATGTACTGGCCGACGACAGGCCACTTTCTCGCCATGTGTTACCGGGCGGCGGATGCGTCGCGGGTAGGGGTGTTGATCGAGTCGGCGCATTGCATCCTTGCCGGCCTGGACCCCTCGGATGAAATGGCTTACGCCCTATGGCATCAAAAGCTCTGGGGAGTTCATCTCAACGACCAGGACGGTCTCAAGTTCGATGAGGACAAGGCGTTCGGATCGGTGAACCTCCGCAGAGCGTTCAACCAGGTGGACACGCTCATACGGAACGGTTATGGCGAAGCCGGAGAAGTCATCGGGCTCGACGTGAAAGCGATGCGCACCCAGAACGCCGAAATCGCGCACGAGCATCTCCGCACAAGCCGCGACGTTTTTCTTGCGCTCGAGGACCTCTCGCGGCGGATCGACCGCGGCGTGTGGAGGTCTCTGGTGGAACAGCGGAATTATGAGGCGCTGGACCGGTTTATCCTGATGAGTCTTCTCGGCCGTTCCACCGGGTAGCAGGGGCAAGCGTCAAACTCGCCGCTGCGGCCCGAGTGAGATAAAAAAAGCCGATCCGGACTTAAACCGGATCGGCCCGTATATCAGAGGCGCCATTATCGCAGGGACGCCCACCTTGTAATCACCTGCCCAGGTGAATGTCAATATGGGGTCGCTGGCCTCGGGGACGATTGTAATCGTATGGGACGCTGCTGCGGTTGTAGCCGGGACCGCCGTCAACCGTGTGCTGGAACTCGAAATAGTCGTTCCGAATATTTGACCATCGATGGTCGACGTCACTGTTAACTCCGGCGTATTGAACCCACTGATCGGCGCTGCGAAACGCCCGGTCCAGGTCCTGCAGCGCGGGGCCGACCGAGGCGTTGTGATAACGATCCATCGTCTCACTGAGAGCCTGCGCCTCGCCTTCGAAGGCGCCTACAGCCATCATGGCTCGAAGCTGATCGGACCCACGGGTGCTGTCAAAAGCGTAGCCATTACGGCTCGAGTATCCTGGATTCAACTGGCCGGCAAATACCGGGACCAGGCTGCGAGCGTCGACATAAATATGATGGATCTGGTCGCGAGCGTCGCTATCGCGGCTCGCGATAGCCGCCGTAATCCCGCCGAAAACCGTTAGCAGCGCAGCGCCGATCGCAATTGTTCGTTTGAGTTTCATCTCTTATTGTCTCCTGGTTGGTGTCGAATTGGCCTGCAGGCGCGCAAGCCGTGTGAGGCGGAATAAAATGGGCTATCTGCGCCTCGCACCTAAACCAAAAGACCTTTAAGCTGCCCGGAAGTTCCCAAAAACCTCCGCGATCGGCGCCCCGCAGACCTTTCTCCCGGCCTCTCCCGTCGCACGGGAGAGGGGCCCGTGATCGAGCGCATCTGATTCATCCTTCATCCTTTATCCTTCATCCTTCGCCTGTCCGGTTCGCCTCGACCGCCGCACTATAGAAGTCGCGGTTCTTGAACCGGAGCTCAATGATGCCGTCGAGGGCGCGGAGGGGCGCATGGAGATCATCGCTCTCCTCCATCTGGATTTCCTGCAACTGGACTCCCTGCAGCTCACTTCGCCGAGTGTAACCGATGGCGGCGGCGATCGCCGAGAGCAGAAGAAGGAAAAACGCGAACGCCATGAACATCGGAGCGAGGTTGTAGTGTGAGCCCTGCGAAGGCGCGGGCCGGTCCAGGGACGCGCCGAGGTAGAGCAGCGGCCCGGCGTTGAAAAGGAGAGCGAAGATGAGCCAGTACCGAATCCAGTTTGACCATCTTCGATGGATACTCAAACATGTTGGGCAAAATGGCAGCGGGGGCGTCTGCTTCAGAACGCTCGCCTCGCCGGCTATGTGAGGATCTCCACACACCGAGCAGAGCGCCGGCCAGCGGATAGCGAATCCTCGGGGAAGGGTCATTGAAAGACGTACTGCGGTGCTGCGCACAGGCTCCTCCTGTTGTGCTACACTCCACCACCACGCGCACTTCGGCTAGGCGGAGGCATACTTGACTTATACCTGCCTTTCGGCGCGTGCTGGCAACGTCCTTCTGTTCGTTGGCATTTCTGCGCGCCGCGGAGCGCCGCGGTATGAAAGGGGAAGTTCAATGAAGCGCCATCGACGCATCACCCTGCACCCGGAAGTCAGCCTCGGCGAGGCGCTGGCGGATCTCGAAAAACAGGGGGCCTCGAGCGCCCCGGTGGTGCGTGACGGCGAGGTGATTGGTCATCTGGCGCTTTATGGTCGCGGCCGGGAGAGCCGCGTCGCGTCCGGAGAAGCCGTTCCAGGGGATCTTGACGCCGAGCTCCGACTGGCAAAGAAGATTCAGCAGCAGATGCTCCCTCGTGTGGCCCCAAATATACCCGGTCTTCAGGTGTACGGAACTCTCCGGTCTGCTACCGACGTTGGCGGCGACTACTGGAGCGTCAAGTATTATAAGGCGGACAACCGGGCCACAATGAAGCTCGCCGATGTCACCGGACATGGCATCGCCGCCGCCCTCCTGGTTCCCGCGGTCAAGTTCGTATCCGGTGGATTCTATCGCGGCGCGGAATCCCCCGAGTGGGTGATGGAGCGGACGAACCATGTTCTTGTAAAGGAAACCCCCGTCGAAATACTGGTGAGCATGGTTTATGCATGGTACAAAACAGATCAGCGCATGCTCTCGGTCGTGAATGCAGGCCATTCACCAGTCATTCTGGTGCATAACGCCGAGATTATCGACATTCCGCCGACCGGCCCGGTGCTCGGATTGGTAGAAGTGGACTATGAGTGTGTCGATTTCAAGCTGGTTCCCGGAGACCTCTTCTTCAGTTGCTCCGATGGAGTGACCGAGTCGCGAATCGGAGACCACCGGTTTGGGGAAGACTCGGTGAAGGAGATTGTGCTTTCGCACCGCAAAAGGCCGCTTGCCGAGATCGCGGCTGCCGTGCTGACGGCGTCCAGCGAACCCGGCTCTTTCCGCGCCGATGATCGTTCCATTCTTCTCGCGCGGGCCAGCGACACCGCGTAATGGTCCTCGGTTCAGCGCTACAGCCCGAACGCCTCCCGATACAGGGCTATGCTCCGGGGAACGGCGGTGGACGCGTCTTCTTTGCCCTCAAATTCTAAGGAGACGTAACCGCGGTAACCGGCCCGGCTCAGAATGCCGGCGATGCGGTGATAATCGAGGTCCAGGGTATACCACTCCCCGCCGCCGTAGTAGGTTTTGGCCTGTACAAACACCGTACGAGGCGCGAGCCGCTCCAGTTGGTCGTAGGGATCTTCCATAAAGTTGCCGGTGTCCATCAACACGCCGAGCCAGGGTGATTCGATGGCCTCGGCTATTCTCAGGACGCCATCGGCGGACCGGGTGAGACCCCAGTGGTTTTCAAGGCCCAATACCACGCCGCAGTCCGCCGCGCGAGGCAGGCATTGCTGGATTGACTCGATGCACCAGCCGAAGGCGTCGTCCTCGGTGAAGCCGGGGATCGGGGGCTCGTCGCCGCGGCGAGCCATTAATTCGTCGAAGGACGGAATCGTTCCCCATCGTCCCGAGTTGAGCCGGATGCAGGGAATGCCTAACCGGCCGGCGACGTCGATGCAGTGCAGGGTGTGATCGACGTTCTTCTGACGGGTCTGAGCATCGGCCGACACAAAGTTCTGATGGATCGAGAGGCAGACCAGATCCACGCCGTTTACGAGCGCACGCCGCTTCAGGGAACTGAGATATGCGGGTTCGTCGCTGTCCATCTGGCGGTGGAGGATGTCCACGCCCTGCACGCCCATCTCGCCGGCGTGTTCGATCACCTTTGCCACGGAGACCTTCGGATCCCGAAAGTGCCAGTAAGAATAGGTTGAGATTGCTAACTTTACTGCCCCAGAACCGGCCATTTTTACTTCCTCTCAGGTGTGTAAATTTCAGTGCATATAGATGAAGTTTACACGGATGTGCCTGGTGAAGCGCGGTTCGCAGAAGGTCAAAAAAGGGTCCTGCTGAATCTGCGCCGACGGTCCCAATGATGATGAGTGACTTAAAAACCACTCGCTGAAGGTGTTCGACGCGTTCTCACGAAACAGAAGCTCTAGCCCGTGACCAACCCCGGTCCTGGTCATC
>DASRZA010000572.1:0-27183 GCA_035686845.1 Armatimonadota bacterium
GCATGGGGTGCGGGTGAACGCCATCTGCCCCGGCAACCTGCTCGATTCGCCATTATGGACCGGGCAGCTTTACGAGCAGTACGCCAAGAAGCTCGGCGTCACTCCCGAGGAAGTGCGAAAGCGGTACGAAGATAAGGTCCCGCTTGGCCGCGGATGCCAGTACGAGGATGTGGCGAACGTGCTGGTTTTCCTGGCGTCCGACGAGGCGAGCTATATGACCGGGCAGGCGATTAACGTCACCGGCGGGCAGGAAATGCGATAGTTATGGAGATGCTCTGACCGTGCCGCATACTGTTTCGATGGACATCGGAATCAATGGCGCGTTTATAACGCGCAGGTGGGAAGATCCCACAAATTGGATGCGGCTGACCCGCGAGACCGGCTACCCGCGCCACGAATTCTGCGGCGACGTGCTGGACCCGTTCTTTAGCGGGGATCGAGCTTACCAGTTGGAAACCGCCCGCCAGGTTCGAAAAGCCGCGGCGGACTACGGCGTCACGATTGTTGATATTTACACCGGAGTGGCGACGCACCGGTTCCATGGATTATCCCATTCCGATGCACGGGTCCGGCAGCGGATGATCGACTGGATCGAAGATTGCATGGATCTCTGCCTCGAGATGGGGACGACGCGGATTGGCGGACATTGGGACGCGTTCAGCGTGGAGACTCTATCCGATCCGGTGCGGACGGCCCGGGCGTGGGATAACCTGGTGGAGGTATTCCGCCGCCTTGCTGAAACCGGCCGGCGGAAGGGCATTGAAGCCATCTACCAGGAGCAGATGTACATTCCGAGCGAGGTTCCCTGGACCATCGAGCAGGGACACCGGTTTCTCCACGAAGTGAACGATGGGAGCGCGGGCTGCCCGGTGCTCCTCACGGTGGACGTGGGTCACATGGCCGGGCAGGCGTACGGCGGAACCGGGCGAGATCTGAGCTACCTTGAGTGGCTGCGGGAGTTTGGCGCGTACAGCGAGATTATCCACCTGCAGCAGACGACGCCGGACGCCAGCCATCACTGGCCGTTCACCGAGGAATACAATCGTCGGGGACACGTTTCTATTCCCGCGGTCATCGACGCGCTGCACGCGGCGCACGCAGCGGCGAAACAGAGTCCGCTCGCCTCTGCGCTGACGCCGGTAAAAGAACAGTCGCTCGTCGCCGAGTTGATTCCGGGCTCAACTCGCACGGAAGAGGTGACGCTCCGGGAACAGAAGGAAACGGCAGCCTATCTCCGGCAGTATGTCCCGGAAGGCGGGCTGCATTGGAGTTTTGAGTAAGGAATTGCAGGTGAAGTAAATGCTTTTCGGCTCCACGCGGGTCAGAACGGCCCCCGCTCCCGTACGTTCTACATCCCTGATTAAGGCGCTCTGTCTGTGCCTGTCGCTCGTGTTGTTCCCATTGAGCGCCGCGCCGCCGGCGGCCGCGGATTCCACGGCCGCGCCGCTAACCTCACATCTCGAATCGTGCCTCGCCGCGCCCGGCGTACGACGCGACGTTGAGGTCGTAGAGGATCCCACTCCCGAGCCGACGGACGACCCGCTCTTCCATACGCATTACGATACCGACGTTCTCGGCAAGGTATTTGAGGATGGCGCCTGGCAGACCCGGTTTCGGGTGTACTATCAGGGGCAGCAGCACGCGCTGGCGGTGAAGGTGGCGGATCTCCTAACCCGGTTCTACTGTTATGGTCGAGAGCGCCTCGATCCGTCCGGAGCTTTCATCAGCCCGGTCCATTCCATCGCCATGCCGGATGGGTCCGAGAGGGCAGAGCCAACCAACTTCTACCTCGACAACGGCCATCCAGGAGGCGGACGGGAATCCGATGGCAGGATGTACATGCTGCAGAGCAGCACCCCGCGGAATCCTCTGGAAGTGGTGCGAGAGGTTGCTCACGAATTCTCACATCTCACGGTACCGGGTATCCACGAGTTCAGCGATTCTGCGGCGCCTGAAGACTGGCTGAACGGGTACCTGGGCGAATCGCTGTACATGGAATGGCTCGGCGATGACACCGAACAAACGGTGATACCCGCCGCGACGGTCTCAAACTGGAGCGCGGGACGGCAGCGAGTTTTAGAGGACGCGTTCCTGAAACTGGGACCGCAGCGCCTGCTTCGCGAGCCTGCGGCGCATTTTTGGGAGGTCGCCGGACTCCTACTATATCTCAAGCAGCTCTATGGAACCGAGGCGATGGCGAGAGTTCTGAAATTCAGTAACGACTTCCGACGCAACACCGCCAGCGCGATCACACTCAATATGGATGACGCGCTGTCCACCGAAAAGTGGGATTCGGTGACGGTTCCGGGCGGGCTGGCGGCGCCGATCGACGGAGACGCCGATCCGGGCGCCAATCCCCAGAATTCCGTCTCAATCGCGCCCGGCGCCGCCGTGCGAGCCTGGGTCTTCCTGCACGCTGGAGCACACCGGCTGAAGATCGCGGTGGATGGGGTTAACTGGCGGCTTCGCGGCGCGCGCATCGGCTCCGGCAAAGCATGGGCGCCTTTGGGAACCGTTACGGCCGGAACCGCATCAATCGACTTCCCTGCGTCCGGCAGCGGGTGGTACGAAACGCAGTGGAGAAATACTGGGTCGCAGCCGATGAACCTGCTAGGATGGACGTGGCAGAGAGCTACTGGCGAAGGGACAAAGCAATGAATGCTTTTTTTCCACCGCAGCTTTGCATTCCGCCCGGAGTCAGAATTGTCACCAGATCGTTGGTACGCTACTCAGGCGAATCTTGCCATCACGGCTGATCAGCGGTAGTCGCAGAGATAGGGCCGTAGCGCCAATGATGCGATCGGGCATGTCAGGAACCGAACTGCGTGGTAAACTGCGGAGCGCCATCACCACGCCGGTGTCCAGCGGTACCATCTGGAGCACGGTATCGTCCGACCGAAGCTCACCCAGAAGCTGATTTAAGGTGTCCGCCGGAATGCGCCCTTTTTCGGCGAGGTAGACGATCTCGACTGCAGAAATCGTGGGCACGTGGATCCGTCCACCATCATGCTGACACGCGTCAAAGAACCCGGCTGCCGTCGCCGACAGGCGAGCATCGTCTTGGAGGTACCAGATCAGGACATGTGTATCCGTGACGGCGTCTGGCATCAGAGGTCATCCGGAGGAAAGGAACCCCACATCTCCTGGCGTAGTTCATCTATCTCTTCCGACGAGATCGAGCATCCCCTGAACATACCTCGCAGGCTGCGACGGGGCGCGACCTTCTCCGTTGATCGCTGCAAAGCCGTTTCCAGATCCGGCGCCAGTGTTTCGATAAGGCGGAGCTTCTCGATGGGCGACAGCTCGCGGGCCAGTTCGAGAACTTGCTGCAGCGACGCTGGAGACCGTTGGAATTGAGTTGCCATTAATGCGCTCCCCGGGGGAAATGCCCCGTTTGTGAATTCTTGATTCGGTCCGACGCAACCGCGCGGCTACCCTATTGTACTTCAAACCGAAGGAAAACGTGGCGCCGGAGTGGCGACGAGCCCAGATTCTCGTTCCGCACTTTGCCCCGACCCCGGGACGGGAGCACGGTCCACAGATAAGTCGAAAGGCTTCGTCCGAAATTCGGACATCAGAGCCATCTCTCGGGCCGCGCGGCGTCTCGAGCCCTTTGTGCGCCGGCGACGGCCGTATGAGCTTCCGAGTCCATGGGAAATCTTCATCGTTGGGCGCTATCACGGCCCGGCAAGTTGTTCCGGGACCGGTCGGATATAACAGTCCAGAATCTTCGGGCGCCGCCATTGGCGCTGGGATGGCGCAGGAAGTTCAGGTGGGGCGAGCTGGCTTTGACGGGGGTAGCTGGCGGCGCAATGGGAGCGGCCGCCTGCGCGAGTAGAAAAGAGAGCGGCACGTCCGGCCATCCAGTGACGACGTAAGGAGCAGAAGTTGCGCTTCGCTTACCGAAAGGATGAGCCGTTATGCGATGGTACCGCTCCGCTGCGTTGGTTGTTCTTCTGTTCCTCACGGTCCCCTTGATGGCCGCCGCGAACCCCGGCGATACCGATGAGCCGGAGGTCTCGCCCGCCGGCCCCGATTGCACGGCCGCGGTCGTCATCAAGGCGCCGGACTTTGTCGCTGCGAGGGCCACAATCCTCGCAGCCGCATCTCGACACCTTGCGCGCCTGCTGCACACCCAGATTATCGTCAACGCCAAAGGCAAGAAGCATGGCTGGCTGCAATTCGAGATGCCCGCCGACCAGTTGGCGGCGCTGATCCCGGAGGTCCGGGCCGCCGGCACGCTCTATTCCGAGCACATGGGCACGGCCAACCGGATTTCCCAGTTTGAAGAAGCCGGACGCCGGATTGAAGAGCTTCACAAACATGAGCAGCGATTGGAGAAGCTGCTGGATAATCCCCGCCGCCTGCGCGGCAGCGACATTCTCTATATTCAGGATCGGCTGTACAATGCCGAAGTCAACCAGGTACTGCTGGAGCAGGAACGCGCCGATCTGGAGCGGGGGTCTCGGGAGAGCGCGCTCCAGGTGGAGATCTTTGAACCCGGTTCCCTACCGTCGCCGCGTTCGCTCGCTGTCAACCTGGGGCAGCGGTTCCGGAGCTCCTGGCGACTGGCGAAGAACGATCTCGATCGGCGGCTCGATCGTGCTGCCACCGGCGCAGCCTACCTGCTCGTCTTCTCGCCGCTCTGGGTTGTGCCCGTCACGGCCGTTCTCGTTCTCACCCTATGGCTCGGCTTACGCATCCGGCGGTGGCTCCGCCGGCGCCCGCGCCTGCTCGACCTGCGTCCGGCATGGGCGCGTCTGCAGCCGATTCTCACAACCGGCGCTGCCCGTCTCACAATGATAGGCGCCAGCGCTGCCCGCCTCACCCGTATCGGGGGACGGATTCCGGCAACCGTAGCGCCAGAGGCGCCCGCTGCAGATCCCGGCCCTGACGATACCCCTGCCCCATCCTGATCTTTGTGGCATGACCGCGGACCGGAGCGATGGAAACCGATGGGAGTGGCGGGCAGGGACGCCCGCCCGCCCTCCTAAAGCATCAAAGGATCAGCTTTCGCTGGAGATCGCGTCCACCGCCTGCTGTTCGCTGGAGTAGATGTTCAGGATCTTGCTCAGTCGCGTGATGTCGAGCACCCGCTGGACCGGCACAGTCGGTGAGACGAGGTTAATGGTGCCGTTATGCTCCCGAACCCGTTTCAGGCCGCTCACGAGCGCGCCGAGGCCCGCGCTATCCATATACTGCACGTTACTCAAGTTGACGATAACGTTGTAGCTGCCCTGATCGATCAGATCGATCATGGCGGTTTTGAACTTGGGCGCGGTGTAGACATCTACCTCACCCCTGAGATCGATCACGGGCACGTCTCCGGCAGCCCGCCGAACATTCAACTCTAGCTGCTCTGTCTTCACTCGCTTCTCCTCAATAATGTAAAAGATACGTCCGTGGTCCGCCGGGGCCCCAAAATGGTCCTGGCGGCCGCTACACTCAGTGTAGACTCCACTCAACCGCCCGGCGCCAAAACTCTAGCCGCAGATTCCTGGAAAGCGCGCGAAACCGCCTGCGACCTGTGATGCAAGTTGTCCGCAGCGCGGTTAGACTGATAATACCCGGCCGGAAACAGCCGTAAACGCCGCGGCGCCCTTTCTTTATGCCTTCGCTATCCATCCTGCACACCTCGGATCTGCATGGACGCTGGACGTCTGATCTGGTGGAGTCGCTTTCGCGGGCGCGGGCCCCTGACTGCCTGCTGCTGGACTGCGGGGACGCTCTCAGAGCCGGTAATTTGAACCCGAGCCGTGGGCATGAGTTCGAGGCTATGGCCGCGGCCGGTTACGACACCATGGCGATTGGAAATCGAGAGACGCACCTCTGGTGGTGGGCGATGCGCAGGAAACTTCGAGACGCTCCGTTTACTCTGCTCTCCTCCAACATGCGGAACCCTCGGCCGCCGGTGGAGAAATGGCGAGTGTGGGAGATCGGCGGCGCGCGAGTCGGCGTCTTCGCGCTCACACCGGTAATGGTGGCAGCCGGCAGCCTGGGATCACGGTTCGCGTCCGTGGTTTTCGATCCGCCTATCGAGGCCGCCCGGGTGGCTGCGGCAAGTCTCGGCCCCACGGTCGATCTCGTCGTTGCGCTCTCCCACTCCGGGCGGGAATTTGACCGGCGCCTGGCGCGCGAAGTCGCAGGCATCGACCTTATCATCGGCGGCCACGACCACACCCCCGGTCTCCCCGAGGGAGAACGGGTCGGCTCCACGCTACTGACCCGGACATCCCCCTATGGCGAAAACTTCGGCGAAGTCGAGGTCAGCTTCGGGCCGGATGGCCCGGTAATGAATGCGAGGCTAATCACGGTAGGCGTGTAATCATGGAGGGGGAGATGGGTGATTGTAATTACGATCCCGCAAACAACCCGACGCCACTCCTGTTCGCCTGGGACGTCGGTAAGGCTGACTCTAATAAGACCGTGAACCAGGCTCCCTATAACCTGGTTTTCGTAAACGGGTGCAACAGCGCCGACACCAGTCCGGATACTGGCAATTTGGCCGATGGTTTCGCCATCACCAACACCTCCATCGACCAGGCCTTCGTGGGCTGGACAACGGAGATCGTGCTCAACCAGAAATACGACGATTGGTCCCATCAGTTCCTTAGCGACATGGGCGCGGGCGACACCGTTTCGGCCGCGATGAAAGATGGCAGCGCGAAGGTCCAACCGGACGCCGTGGTTGATGGCGACGGCAAGGCGGTCCCCGGGTTCATTGGGGATCGGAGCACCACGCTGCATACCAACGTCTATCAACACACCGGGTGGTACTGGACCAATCAGTGATTGACTTCAAGATCGTGGAAAGGGTATCTGACATGCGACGATTTTCCTGCTACTGCCCGATTCTCATTGGTCTCTGGACCCTGGTTTCGGGAATGCCCGCCGGCGCCCAGGCGCCCCGAATGAGCTCGACCCAGGCCATCCAAATCGCGACTTCGTACTGTAAGGCGGTGGGGATAACCGTCACCGGGCAGCCGGCCTGCGTCCTCCCGGATCATCCGGCCGGCTTCAGGACTTACTGGCAGCCTCTCTGGCGCGTTTCCTTCGCCGGACAGGCCGACGTGGATGTCGCGGATGGGACCGGAATTGTAACCGAATTCAGGGACACTGCTCTCGAACGCGAGCTCGGGAACCAACCCGCCGGGACCGCAATCTCAGAGGGCGAGGCGATCGGAATAGCTACCGCCGCGCTCAGCGCTACCGGCCAGGCCGGCGAGCTCACCTACGACAGCGCCATGCTTACGCAGAACGGCGACCCCCCCTGCGCAGTTTCGCATACCTGGACCGTTACCTGGCAGCGCGAGATTCAGGGCATCCCATACCGGGATGAGCATGCGACCGTGCAGCTCCAGGCCGAAACGGGGCGTTTGGATGGCCTGGCCGTCATCTTCCCGTCGGTCCCGTTGCAGACGGCGAGTCTCTCCCTGCCGCGGGATCACGCGGTGGCGATCGCGACATCGACTCTCGCACAAGCCGGAGTCTCGGACGCCGCCTTCGAAAGCGTCCAGGCGCTGATCGTGAAAACAGACCCCTCCTGGAGGTCCGCGGGGGCGCCACCGCCCCAGTCCGTCCCGGTCTGGGTGTGCAGCTTCCAGCGTCTTATTGGGAGAGTTGTGAACAAGACGACTGAGGTGTGGGTGGACAATACAGGCGCTGTCGTTGGCGGCCTGACTTACGAACTCGCCAGCGCCCTGCCCGACAAAACCAGAAAGCCGGCCGGGCCGACTGCCAAGCCCTCGTCCAGGCGCCACCCAAAGGCCCGGCGTTAACCGCGCCTGAACCGGGAGGCTGCGGTGAAGAAGACGCGGACGAAGGACAGAGGACGGAGGGAACGCCCCCGTACCCCGCGCCTCGTACCTCGCGCCCGTTCTCCCTATTCCAGCTCCAACTCCTCGACTTCCTCGACCTCCTCGTTGTCCTCGTCTTCGGCAGCCGAGGCGCCATCGCCTCCAGGAGATCCGGCGGGCGCCGGCGCGGCGGTGGGGATTTCTTCACGGGCGGGTTTCTCAGGAACCAGCGCAATGGTTGAGACCTTGTCGCCCGATTCCAGGTTAATGAGCTTCACGCCCTGCGTAACCCGGCCTTTCGTCTCGCTAATCTCCCCAACTTTGACCCGGATAATAATCCCCTGCTCGGTGACGATGAGCATCTTATCCTCAGAGGTCACGGCCTTCGCGCCCACAACCGGCCCGCTCTTGTCGGTGATGCGGAACGTGAGGACTCCCTTGCCGCCGCGATGATGGCGAGTGTATTCGGTGAAGGGCGTGCGCTTCCCCTGCCCCTTGTGCGTAATGCAGAGCAATTGGGCATCGTCTCGAACGATGACCATCGAGACCACGCGATCGTTTCCCTGCAGCCGGATGCCGCGAACGCCGGCGGCTGTGCGGCCCATGCTGCGCACGTCACTCTCCTCGAACCGGTTCGTGAGACCGTTGCGAGTGATGATCATGACGTCGCGGGCGCCATCCGTGTGAGCCACCCACTTCAGCTCGTCATCATCCTGAAGATTAATGGCGATCAGGCCGCCCCGACGCGGCTCGTCCAACGCGTCGAGATCCGTTCGCTTGATGACGCCCTTCTCGGTGCACATGATCACATAGCCCGGCTCATGCTCTTTGGCCAGCGGCATGGCCGCAGTAATCTGTTCACCCGGCTCAATTCCGATCAGGTTGATGATATTCGTTCCCATCGAGGTCCGACTCGACTGCGGGACCTCGTAGGTCTTGAGCCGGTAGACTTTCCCTTTATTGGTGAAGAAGAGGATTCGATGGTGCGTGGTCGCCACGAAGATATGCTCAACGGTGTCCTCCTCTTTGGTGGACATGGCGATGATGCCGCGCCCGGCCCGCCGCTGCTCACGATAAGTGTCGATAGGAACTCGCTTGATGTAATTGTCGCGGGTAATGGTGAGCACCATCTGTTCCACGGGAATGGTATCTTCTTCCCCAATTTCATCGGCTTCGAGAGGGATAATCTTCGTGCGGCGGTCATCGCCAAACTTGTCACGGAGATCCTTCATCTCCTGCCGAACAATCGCTAAAATCTTGGCCGGAGTGCAGAGCAGGTCTTCGAGATAGGCGATGCGCATCGCAACGTCCCGATATTCACCCTCGATCTTCTCTCGCTCCAGGCCGGTGAGGCTGCGCAGCATCATGTCAAGGATCGCCTGGGCCTGCGCGCTGCTCAGACCGAAGCGAGTCATCAAGCCATCTCGGGCGACCTCCGGCGAGCGCGAGGCGCGGATCAACTGAATGACTTCATCAAGGAAGTCGATTGCGATTCTGAGGCCTTCGAGGATATGCGCCCGCTGTCGTTTGCGGTCCAGCTCATAGTTGGATCGTCGAACAATCACTTCCTGCCGGTGCTCAAGATAGGATCGTAGGAGATCCTGAAGCCCCAGCAGCCGGGGACCATCGTCCACCAATCCAACGATATTCACGCTGAAGTTGGTGCGAAGCGGCGTATGCTTCAGGAGATAATTGACGACTTTGCGCGGATAGGAATCTCGCCGCAGCTCGATATATAGCCGCATGCCATGTCTATCGGAGTGATTCTGAATATCGGTGATCTCAGGAAGCTTCTTGTCCTTCACCATGTCCGCGATCTGGGTGATCAGCGTGCTCGGATTCACCTGGTACGGAAGCTCGGTAATAACAATCGAGAACTTCCCACCTGCCAGCTCTTCGATTTCAAATTTCCCCTGCATCACCACCGTGCCGCGGCCGGTAGTATAGGCGTCACGGATGCCTCGGGCGCCCAGAATCATCCCATAAGATGGAAAGTCGGGACCCTTGATAGCCGTCATCAATTCTTCAACGCCGGCGTTGGGATTGTCGATCAGGAGCATCACCGCGTCGCAGACCTCGCGGAGGTTGTGGGGCGGGATATTCGTCGCCATGCCAACAGCGATCCCGGTGCTGCCATTCGCCAGCAGATTCGGGAATCGCCCCGGCAGCACGCTCGGCTGCATCTTGCTGTTATCATAGTTGGGGACAAAATCAACCGTGTCGAAATCGATGTCGGCGAGCATCTCCAGCGCCAGCGGCGAGAGACGGGCCTCGGTGTAACGCATGGCCGCCGCGCCATCTCCTTCGACCGATCCGAAATTTCCCTGCCCCTGCACCAGCGGATAGCGCGCATTGAATGGCTGGGCCATTCGAACCAGCGTATCATAAATAGAGGCGTCGCCGTGAGGATGGTAATTGCCCATCACCTCGCCCACGATGCCGGCGCATTTCTTGTAGGCCGCGCCCGGCGTGAGACCCATTTCATTCATGGCGTAGAGCACGCGGCGCTGCACCGGCTTGAGGCCATCGCGCACGTCAGGAAGAGCCCGGCCGACGATAACGCTCATGGCGTAATCCAGATACGCGTTTCTTAACTCGTCCTCTATGTTAATTTCAAGCAGATCATTCGCAATCGACATCGTTTGGTGTTACCTCGAGAGCATGGAACGGAGGAGATGACGTATTCATCTATATGTACAGTCTGTACAGTTATTATATCGTACGAGCGTCCGTGCTTCAAGCGCGAGCGCGCGGGCGCGAGTGAAGACTCGTGATAATCCGGATGCGACGTAAACGTTGACTTCCGATCACCCATCGTGATATACTTCAGGCAGGTATGGTTTCCATGCGCTAATTCCGTCGCGACCACGCGAGCGACGCGAAGCGCCGGTAGAGATCTCGTTGGGGGAAGCGAGGCTCATGGTCTGATTCGGCGCCTCCCTCATCTGTCCTCGGTGGACGCCACGCATTCTGGGAGGATTGGCTTCGCTTCGGAGCAGACTCCAGCCGCCTTCGGTTTAGCCCGCCGGAGACGCCGAAGATCGACGGCCTGATAGATATACGAGGTTCCTTAAGCATCCCGTTAGCATCCCCTGCGATGGTTTTCGCCAGCTTTGGAGCGTTTTGATCGCAATCTAATGCAAGCTGGTTATCCCATGGGGCTCTACCTCCGGACTCCGCGACCGAAACCTTGAGTCGGAGTGGTCTAGGACGGGGCGTCCGCCCTGCTGAGGTCATCCCCTCCTGTGAGCGCACTTGCGACCGAGAATCCCAGATAAGAGATTCTACTCTATATGTCCTTTGCCATAACGGACACTAATCGGCGGGATGGCCTTTGGGCGTCTCGCCCCGTCCGGGGCGTGCCGGAGGAACCCCGGCCAATGAACGCGGTTCTCTTCATGAGATGCGTTTTCTGGGAATCTAAGATTCCCGTTGAATAAAGAGCGATACGCCTCCATGGCGTGGGTACTTCCGTTCCAGCGCAAACGAGCGCAATTCAGCCGCTCACCCAAACGCGGCTCGAATGATGTAGGTGGCTTGAGGCCGCCAGATTGGATTTTATAAAGACTTGGATACCACCAGCGATACCAATGAGTCCATCGGCCGATCCGTCCCGGACTCCGCCCCACGCGCCGCCAACGGCGGAAATGGGACGAAATCAGACGCTCGAGGCGCGCGCCGTGGCCCGGGACGAGGACGCTCTCGTCAGGCATCCGCAAATTCTCCCACCACTTCCCCCGCCGGCGAATCGACGGACAGATCCGATTCGAGCGGGGCGGACCCGGTAGTGGACGCGCCGCTTCGTTCTTCGTTCCGCCCACCCCGATCCGAGGCGCTGCCTCAGAACGGATCTTCCGAGCGCAATGGTCGATCGAGGTCCGACGGCGGATCGAGCCGCGAGGGGCGATCGGATGGTGGCGGACGCCCGGATACCAATGGACGACCCGATTCCAGCGGAAGATCGGAACTTAACGGACGCACGGAACTTAACGGACACACGGAACGGAGTGGACGCACAGAACGGAGTGGACGCACAGAACGGAATGGAAGTCCCGGCGCGAATGGGCAATCCGCGAATGGCCTCCCCCAGGACGGCGCCGATCGATCCGGGCGAGAACGCTCGGGCCGGGGACGCGGCGGACGGGACCGCGGACGGCGTGATGCCAGCGGTGAACCGCGAGGGCAGAATCGGCGCGACTCAACAAAGACCGCGGGCCCGCTCGATCGAGGCGCCGGGGCGCAAAGCGGTGGCGGTCGATCCGGCGGACGGCAGACTCGTCGTCGAGAAGTTTCTCACGATGGGATCGGCGCTCGCGAGCAGCCGAGGAACAGTTTTCGACCCGAGGCAAGAACGGGACGGGATGGGGCGCCTCCGACTTATGGCGGCGCGGATCGGCGTGAGACACGGGGACGCGACGCTAACGCCCGCCCGGGCCGGGGTCGAGGTTCGGCGCCCGCGCGAGGCAGGGCCGGTGACGGCAAGAGATCGCCCCGGACGAATCGGGCGCCCGATGGTTCAACTTCGACTGAAATGGATAGTCGTGCGCTGCTTCAGCCCGGAACCGAGCAGGAAACATTTGGTGTTCTCGAAATCCGCTCTGACGGTGGGGGCTTCTTGCGCACCAGGGAGAATTGGGCTCCCGGTCCTAATGACGTGGTGGTTCCCGCCGCTCTGGTTCGCGCAAACGGCCTTCGAAATGGTCAGAAGCTCACCGGAATATCGCTTGCCGGTGGGCGCGGCGCGACGCTCGCTTCTGTCACCACGGTTGAGGGTGTACCGGCGGATCAGGCCGAGAATCTGGTGAAGTTTTCCAGCCTCGAGGCGGAAATCCCGTACGAACGAATGCGACTGGAGACGAATGCGGAGACGCTCGGCACTCGTCTGATTGATCTACTCGCGCCGCTTGGCAAAGGACAGCGGGGGCTCATCGTGGCGCCGCCGCAGGCTGGGAAGACCCGGATCCTCAGAGAGATCGCCACGGCCGTCGCTGCCAATTATCCGGAGACCGAGCTCTTCATCCTCCTGATTGACGAACGGCCCGAGGAGGTGACGGAGTTCCGGAATCTTAAGCTGGGACAGGTCGTTGCGTCAAGTTTCGACGAGTCGCGCAGCGGGCAGCTTGCGTCGGCG
Source organism: Armatimonadota bacterium (assembly GCA_035686845.1). Classification (GTDB taxonomy): domain Bacteria; phylum Armatimonadota; class DASRZA01; order DASRZA01; family DASRZA01; genus DASRZA01. The sequence goes on from DASRZA010000572.1 coordinate 12,928, forward strand.
GAATTCGCGCTCGATAGAATGCAGCGGCTGGTTGAGTCGGGCAAGGACGTGTTCTTGCTCATCGACAGTCTCACCCGCCTCTCGCGAGCCTCCAATCTCGCCATCCGCGGGACGGGCCGATCACTCTCGGGTGGCTTGGACCCCGCGGCGCTTACATTCCCTCGAAAGCTGTTCGGCGCCGCGCGAGCGACCCGCGGCGCCGGTAACCTGACCATACTGGCGACCGCCCTCGTTGAGACCGGCAGCGTTATGGACGAGTTTGTCTTTCAGGAATTCAAAGGAACCGGCAACTGGGAGGTGAAGCTGGATCGAAAACTTGCGCAGCGCCGGATTTTCCCCGCCATCGATGTTGCGGCGTCGAGCACCCGTCGTGAAGAGCTGTTATACACGCCGCAGGAGCTTTCAGCCGTCGTTAAGCTGCGCCAATACCTCCACAAATTCAGCCCTCAATCGGAGTCGCGGTCCGAGCGTCTCGTCTTTTTGCTGAGCAAGACTAAGAAGAATGCGGACCTCCTGGCCCTGGTTGACAGGCTCTGATGCTTCCACCGTTTCGTTATCACTCCCGAGCCGATCTCCGGGACCTATGAGTCGCGATGAGCTATTTTGACCTCGGGCAGTTTGTCGATGCTCTCCGCGCGGCCGGGGAGCTAAAAGAGATCGATCGCGAAGTCGATCCGTTCTTAGAGATCTCTGAAATTGCCGACCGGGTTGTGAAGTCCGGCGGGCCTGCGCTCCTCTTTTCGAACGTGCGGGGAGCTAAAATCCCGCTCTTGATCAACGCGTTTGGAAGTATGCGTCGGATGTCCATGGCGTTGGGAGTCGAGAGTCTGGACCAGCTTGGCGAAGAGCTGGACGCGATTCTTCAGCCAAAAATGCCGGCCGGGCTTCAGGAAGCGATGGGACGGGTTTCCCAGGCGTTTCGGCTGTCCAACGCCCGCACCCGGATTGTCTCGGAGGCGCCGTGCCAGGAGCTGGTGGAAACCACAAATCCATCGCTCGATGATCTCCCGATCATCACCTGCTGGCCGGAAGACGCCGGCCCCTATATCACCCTCGGGCAGGTGATTACCCGGAATCCGGCGGATGGCAGCCGCAACGTGGGTATGTACCGGCTGCAAAAGTATGATGCGCAGACACTCGGCCTTCACTGGCAGCGTCACAAGACCGGCGCCCGGCATTATGAAGAGGCTGAGAAGCGCGGAGCACGACTGGAAGTAGCCGTGGCGCTGGGCCCCGATCCGGCCATTATCTACGCAAGCACCGCGCCGCTCCCCGAAGGAATCGACGAGTTCATGTTCGCCGGCTACTTGCGCTCGCGTCCGGTGGAACTGGTGAAATGCAGGACCGTGAGCTTAGAGGTTCCGGCTTCCTCGCAGATAGTTCTCGAGGGTTATTGCGAGCCGGGCGAGCGGTGCCTCGAAGGGCCGTTTGGTGATCACACGGGCTTTTACAGCCTTGCGGATGATTATCCCGTTTTCCATCTCACCGCCGTGACGCGTCGGCGGGCGCCGATTTATCCGACGATCATCGTGGGACGACCGCCGATGGAGGATGGATATCTTGGAAAAGCCACGGAACGGCTCTTTCTGCCGCTGCTCCGGAAGGTCCTGCCGGAGATCGTGGACATGAACCTCCCGATTGAGGGCATTTTCCATAACCTCTGCATTGTTTCAATCGATAAGAAATATCCCGGTCATGCCCGGAAAGTCATGTACGGCATCTGGGGTACCGGGCAGATGATGTTCACCAAAATGATCATCGTGCTGGACAAAGACGCGAACGTCCAGGATATGCGAGAAGTCATCTGGCGGCTTGGAAATAATATGGATCCGCGCCGCGACGTGGTGATCACCGACGGACCCTCCGACGTGCTCGATCACGCCGCGCATCTACCGGCCTACAGCGGTAAGCTCGGCATTGACGCCACCGTGAAATGGCGTGACGAAGGCTTTCTCGGTGAATGGCCGGCCGAGATACGAATGTCGGACGAAGTGCGGCAAAGAGTTGACTCGTACTGGAAGGATCTGAACCTTTAACTGGCAGAGACATCCCTGGAAATATTGACAGGGGTCCCTTGCGCATGATAGATTACCACCAATCTATCAATGATCTTTACGCCGGGAACGGGCGTACGATAGATGTTCCTCTTGCCCGGTTCGCGGGCGGCCTCTACCCTTTTTCGGAGAACTTGATGACATTGATCACCCGGTCTAGCCTCTTCGACGCCGAGCGGGCGCCCTTCATGCGGGGCGCGGCAGCCGCTGCGATTTGCGCGCTCGCGCTCGCGCTCGGCGGATGCAAGGGAAATACGGAAACCGCCGGGCCGCAGTCGCCAACCGGGAGTGGGAGCGTGATCCAGATTGGCGAGTACGGGTCTCTCACCGGGGCGACAGCCACATTCGGAACCTCTACCGATAGAGGGATTGAGCTCGCGATCCAGAAGGCGAACTCTGCCGGAGGAGCGCTCGGTAAGCAGCTCAAGGTCGACGTAAAGGATGACGCCAGCGTCACCGAGCAGGCCCGCACCGACGTCGAAGCGCTGGTGAACCAGCGGGTCGCTGCGGTGCTTGGAGAGGTCGCCAGCTCCCGCAGTCTGCAGGGCGCGCCCGTCTGTCAGGCCGCGAAGATTCCTATGATAACGCCCTCATCAACGAATCCGCGAGTGACCGAGGTAGGCAACTATATCTTCCGCGTCTGCTTTATCGATCCTTTTCAAGGCAAGGCTATCGGCAGCATTGGAACCGATATTCTCCATGCGAAAACGGCCGCCATGCTCTACGACAACAGCCAGGATTACAGCAAAGGTCTGGCCAAATACATCGAGCAGAGTTTTACGTCGAAGGGCGGCAAAATCGTGGGAAGGTATACCTACTCCTCGTCGGATTCGGATTACCGGTCGCAACTGACGTCGATCAAAGCGGAACACCCGGACGTTATTTTCATCCCCGGATACTACAATGACGTGGGCATCATTGCGCGGCAGGCGAGGCAGCTCGGTATCAACGTGCCACTGGTGGGCGGAGATGGCTGGGATTCACCGGAGCTAACTCGCATCGCCGGACAATCGGGCGGCAAGAACGCTCTGGACGGCTGCTATTTCACCGACCATTTCTCTCCGGATGAGAAGAGCCCCATCGTACAGGGTTTTGTGAACGATTACAAGGCGAAATATGGCGCCAGGCCGGACGCCATGGCCGCGCTTGGATATGACGCAGCCGGGATTCTTGTAGATTCGATTAAGAGGGCCAAATCGATCGAGGGCCCCGCGCTCCGGCAGGCGATTGCCGATACGAAGAACTACCAGGGGGTGACGGGCAACATCACGATTGGTCCGGACCGAAACGCAGTAAAAGCCATTGTCGTGATCAAAATCGTGAATGGCAAGTTTACGTTCAACAGCCGGATTCAGCCCTAGCCGCTGTTTCACCCGTGGCGTCAGCTTCAACCGGCCTCGCGGCGCGGGCGGATCGCCGCGCTGTCGGGCTGCGCCCGAATCGACAGAGAGATAACATTTGCAGGTCTTCCTTCAGCAGATCATCAACGGACTCGGACTTGGCAGCATTTACGCGTTGATCGCGGTCGGCTACACGCTCGTCTACGGAGTGCTGCGGCTGATCAATTTCGCTCATGGCGACGTTTTTATGGTGGGCGCGTTCTTAGGCCTCTTCGCTGGTGTTTCCCTGCATCAATCGCTCTGGGTCTCGCTGCTCTTCTCGATGGCGGGCTGCGCGCTGCTCGGGATTTTAATCGAGCGACTGGCGTATCGACCTTTGCGAAAGGCGCCGCGCATGGCCGCTCTCATTACCGCCATCGGCGTATCCCTGCTCCTGGAAAACGGTGGTCAGCTTCCCGAGGTATTCGGACCGAATCCTCAATCATACACGAATCCGAAGACCGATCTCCCGCTCTTCATTCCTGAGCATGTTTACCGCGTCGGCGGCGTTTCGATCGATCTGCCGACGATCTGTATCTGGATCGCGACTGCGATTATCTTCGTCGGTCTGCGAATCCTGGTTACGAAAACGAAGATTGGCAAGGCGATGCGGGCCGTCCAGCACGACCAGGAGTCGGCCGCGCTGATGGGGATTGACGTCAATGGAATTATCCTCTTCACATTCGGGTTAGGCTCGGCGCTGGCGGCCGTCGCCGGAGTTCTGTTCGCCAGCGAATACGGTCAGATCGATCCCCTCATGGGCCTGATGCCGGGGCTCAAAGCATTTATAGCCGCCGTACTCGGCGGCATTGGAAGCGTGCCCGGCGCGATCATCGGTGGTCTCCTACTTGGAGTGGTGGAAACCCTCGTTGCGCAATTCCAGGGCGGAGCGACTTACCGCGACGGAATCGCCTTCCTGATTCTGATCCTGGTGCTCCTCTGGAAGCCCACCGGGCTTCTTGGCACGGGCGCGGTGGAGAAGGTATAACCGATGCCGAGCGGCTCTGACTCACCGGCCCGATCCCCCCGCTGGATCGCGCGTGCGGCCCTGTACCTGTTCTGTGTCGCCGCCCTCTTCGCGCTGGACCAATTCGTTATGGCGCCGCTGCTGCTCCCCTACGTCTATGCGACGATTATTCGCATTGGGATCTACGCGATACTGGCGGCGAGTCTGAACCTGGTCAATGGCGTCACCGGGCAATTTTCGCTGGGGCATGCCGCGTTTATGGCGATCGGCGCGTACGTCGCAGGCGCCATGAGTGTCGCCGCGTCAGGACTCGTGCAGAACCATCCGGGATGGGAGGGCAGCGCGATACAGGCGGGCGTATTTCTGGCCGGCTGCGTCGCGGCGGTCATCGTGGCGTCCCTTGCCGGGCTGACGGTGGGGCTCCCAACGCTGCGGCTGCGAGGCGATTATCTGGCGATTGCGACGCTCGGATTCGGGGAGATCACGCGGGTTATCTTTCAGGGCTGGGATCACCCTTTCGGCGGCGCCACCGGGCTTTCAGGAGTGCCCACCGTTACCAGTTTTTTCTGGACCTATCTCTTTGCAGGCACGGCAATTCTGCTGCTCCGGAACTTGCAGTGGAGCGGCCCCGGGCGCGACTTTATGGCCGTGCGGGAGGACGAGATTGCCGCGGCCGCCGTAGGCGTGGACGTCGTGCGGGCCAAGGTGGTGGCGTTTATCGTGGCGGCCGGATTCGCGGGAATCGCGGGTGTGCTGCTGGTTCACCAGAACAACGGCATTGACCCGCAGCAGGCGGGATTTCTCAATTCAATCGAGATTGTGGTGATGGTGGTTCTGGGCGGGATGGGCAGCCTGACCGGATCCATCCTCGGGGCCGCTCTGTTGGTGATTCTGCGGGCGGTCGTGGAGGGCGCCCCTGCCCTCTCGGACTACGCCCGTTACGAAAATGTTATTTATCCGGTGCTGCTGATCGGCCTCATGTTGGTTCGACGTGAGGGGCTGCTCGGTTACAAAGAGCTAAGCTGGAAAACCGTGACCCCGCTTTTCACCCGGTGGCGCAAATTGGAGAAGCTTTGACGCTCGCGCAGACGCAACAATTGTCGGCGGATTTGGCCGGCGCTGTCGATGGCGGCGACGTCTTCTTCGCTATGGAAAACTGCTCGGTCGTCTTCGGCGGCCTGACGGCGGTGAGCAAAGTATCGTTCAAGCTCGGCCGGCGAGACCTGGTGGGGCTCATCGGTCCCAATGGCGCCGGGAAAACCACCATCTTTAACCTGATCACCGGCGTCTACGTGCCGACAACGGGACGAATTCTATTCAATGGAAATCAGATCGCCGGCCCGGTGAACCAGGAACGGGGCGACGCAAAAAGATTCTTCAGGAAAGGCTCTCGTATGACTTCGTGGGGCCGCCGCGACATCGCCCGCGCCGGGATCTGCCGGACGTTTCAGAATATCCGGCTCTTCCACGGGCTTTCCGTGCTGCAAAATGTCCTGGTCGCTTCCCATTCGCGCTACCGTCAGTCGATTGGTGGGGCGATGCTGCGTTCGGCGCGCTATTATGAAGCGGAGAGCGGCGCCCGCGAACAGGCGCATGCGTTATTAGCGGCCCTCAAGCTGCTGGATTACGAACATTTCCTAGCTCACAACCTGCCCTACGGCGCGCAGCGCCGGCTGGAGATTGCACGTGCGCTCGCCACACGTCCGCAGCTTCTGCTTCTTGATGAGCCGGCCGCCGGCATGAACCCGCAGGAATCGGCGGAGTTGATGGAGATGATCCGCTGGGTGCGCGAGAATTATGGCCTGACGATCCTTCTTATTGAGCATGACATGAAGGTGGTCATGGGGATGTGCGAGAGAATCTTAGTGTTGGATAACGGCTGCGTTATAGCGGATGGCGCGCCGGCGGAGGTTCGGAGCGATCCACGCGTCGTAACGGCGTACCTGGGAACTGAAGAGTGAGCGCACCGGCGCCCGGTGAACTGCTTCTGCTCTCCAACGTGAGCGTTTTTTATGACATGATTCACGCGGTGGAGGACCTGAACCTGAAAGTGCTTGAGGGGGAGATTGTGACCTTGATCGGCGCCAATGGCGCGGGGAAGAGCACAACACTCCGGGCAATTTCAGGTCTTGTGAGACCGGCGAGCGGCACAATCTCGTTCCGCGGTCTGCAAATCTCGTATCGTCCTCCGCACGAGATAGTAAGGCTTGGGATCTGCCACTCGCCGGAAGGCAGGCGCGTTTTTCCTGAGATGTCGGTGACGGAGAATCTGGAGTTGGGCGCGTACACCCGCAGTGATCGCCAGAAGATTGCGGAAGACCTGGCGCGCATCTTCGAGCTGTTCGACCGGCTGAAGGAGCGCCGTTCGCAGCCGGCCGGCACCCTTTCAGGTGGGGAGCAGCAGATGTTGGCTATCGGCCGCGCATTGATGGGCCGGCCAAAGCTGCTGCTTCTCGACGAACCTTCACTCGGCCTCGCGCCATTTCTGGTTCAGGAGATATTCCGTATCATCGCGGAAATCAATCGGACGGGTACGACGGTCCTGCTTGTGGAGCAGAACGCCCGACAGGCTCTCCGGATCGCTCATCGTGGATACGTGCTTGAAACCGGCCGGGTCACGCTCGAGGACAGGGCTGACCGTTTGCTCGTCAACGACGAGGTCCGTCGGGCGTACCTCGGGGAATAGGCAGCGTGGACGCGGGCCCCGGAAACCTGGTGGATGATCTGGCAAGTTAACTTCGGTGATCGGAATCCTTGATTCCGAGAGGAGCGAGTGTGGCGGCAAAAGGCTTCATTCTGGCGGGGCTTGGACTGCTCGCTTTCTTTGGGTTTCTTCAAACGCCGCGCGCGCTCGCGCATGGGCTTCGGTACTATTTGGAGAAGATGTTCCCCGGCGCGACCGCGCGGGTTCATATCGGCGCGGGGCCCTTCTGGTTCTTAACCGGAAATATTGACGATGTCAACATCGATCTCGCGCACTTCAGCGCCACTCAGTTTCCGATTCCCACCAACGGTTCGGCAGATCTGACCGGCGACGTCCCTGCGCAGGCCGCGGGTTCGCCGGGCGCCGCTGGATCCTCCGTCTCCGAGGCAGAGCAGGCCGGTGGCGTTTTCGACGTACATTCCTCCAGCGAGAACGTTAACCGCATTTCCGACGCGCCATCGGAAACCACCGTCCCGCGCAATGAATCGGCAGACACCGGCACAGAGCCTGGGCCCCGCAGCGCTGGCGCCGGACACGAGGATCATAAAAAACCCGGGCATCGCACGCGCTGGGCGCATATCGGGAATATCAAAGTAACACTTAAGGACTTCAGCTTCTTTGGCCGGAGCCTTAGAGAACTCCGGGTTGAGCTGCCTGACGTGCGTTACGACTTTGGCCTGGCGCGGTCGCGCCGGCTGCTGCGGTTGGGGGGATCCCGGCCGGGGACTCTGCTGATCCGCCTCTCATCAGAGGACCTGACGCAGGCAACCGTAATCGACCGGGCCGATATCCGGTCGCTCCTCATCCATACTGAGGACGGCCGGGTGCGAGTGACTCTCGATTACCGCACTCCGCTCGGTTGGGCGCCGGTAAGCGTCTCGGGGCAGCTTGAGCTGGTGCAGGACCATGCCATCTACTTCACTCATCCGACTATCAGCGCCGCCAACATTTCCCTGCCGCAGGCAATGACAGATTTCATCCTGAAGCGAGTGGAAAACTTAAACCCGGTCTTCGACCTGGATCGCCTCGCGCTGCCTATGAACGTGGCTCTCACCGACGTAACTTCCACCGAAACTGGACTTGTCGTGCGAGGGACGGTAAGGATCCCGGTGGATGACGGAGGGCGAAGGACGAAGGACGGGCGGAAAGGATGAACAATGAAAGATGAGTCTAACAAAACATATCGCGCCGTGTACCTCGCGCCTCGTGCCCTGCGCGTCTTACGGAGATTGAATTGAACGAGTCAGAACTGCTGCAGACTGCGCTTCATTCGTGGCATCGTGGGGCCGGAGCGAGGATGGTTCCGTTCGCCGGCTGGGAAATGCCGGTCTACTACGGCGGAGTCACGCGTGAGGTTGAGGCGGTGCGCCATCGAGCCGGCCTTTTTGACGTGAGCCACATGGGTCGGTTGGAAATTCATGGACATGGCGCTGAGGAGGCGCTGCAGCGGCTCACGGTGAACAACGTGGCGGCGCTGGGCCCCAACGCCGGGCAGTACAGCATGATGCTCCGCAAAGATGGCGGTGTGCTGGACGATCTCATCGTGTACCGACGGGAGCATGGCGGGTTTCTGTTGATCGTAAACGCGTCTAATCACGGGAAAATAGTGGCCTGGATTCGCAAACACGCGTGGACCGACGTGACTTTGGAAGACCGCACGGCGGCGACGGCGCTTATCGCTCTGCAGGGGCCGGACGCCCTGGAGATCGCGCGGACGATGGGCGCAGCGAGCCTGCCGGCGCGATTCCATTTGATGGAATCCGATCTCGCCGGCGTTCATACCGTAATTTCACGCACGGGATACACGGGGGAAGACGGACTGGAACTGATCGTACCTGCTTCTGACGCCATTGACGTATGGAGTCGTCTTGTGGAGCACGGCGCGGTCCCTTGCGGCCTGGGAGCGCGTGACACGCTGCGGTTAGAGGCGGCATACTGTCTTTACGGTCATGAACTCAGCGAAGAGACAACGCCGTTGGAGGCCGGCCTCTCATGGGTGGTAAAGTGGCGCAAGGGGGAGTTTATCGGTCGAGGCGCCCTGGCAGCAAAGAAGGAAGCGCTGCTTGAGGTTCAACTGGCTGGCCTGGTTATGGATGAACGTTCGGTTCCGCGTCAGGGACAGGATGTTCTCATGGGAGATTCCCAGGCGGGCCGAATCACGAGCGGAACCTTCTCGCCAATCTTGGGAAAGAGCATTGCGCTCGCTTTCATTCAGACCGGGCATAATCATCCCGGCGCCCGGGTGAAGGTAATTTCGGGCGACAGGGCCCGCACCGGACACATTTGCGAACTGCCATTTTATCGCTCGCCGCGTCTTGCAACATAATGCGCTCCGGCGAATCATGCGTCGATCCGTCGAGAAGAAGGCCGTTGGGACATGCTGAAAGGTTGAAAAACCTCACCTCAGGCCCGGGCGGCGGGTAAAACATATCTGGGCAGGCTAGAGCAGGCGCTCCGCAGGGGCCATCTATGAAGGCGATCCGCTAAAAGGAGATCAAGAGAAGTGGAACACCCGGCAGAACTGAAGTACTCCAAAACTCATGAGTGGGTGCGCCTGGAGGGCAACCTCGCCACGATCGGCATCACAGATTACGCCCAGAGTGAACTGGGCGATATCGTCTACTGTGATCTTCCGGATATAGGCCGAACGATCCACGCTGAGGAAGTCTTCGGGTCAGTGGAGTCGGTGAAAGCGGTCACAGACCTGTACAGCCCTCTTACGGGGGACGTGACGGAGGTCAATGAAGAAGCGATTGATTCACCGGAGATCATCAACGAAGAGCCGTACAGCTCGGGCTGGATGATCATCGTCAAGTTAGAAGACCCGAGTGAGATGGACGCGTTAATGAGCGCCGAAGAGTACGAGGAGTTTATCGAGAACCTCACGCAGGCGTAGCGGTGACCGACGGTGAACCCACACCCTGGCGTCGTACCCTATTCGGGCCATGCGGCGGATCGTCCCTTTTACCTATGCTTTGCGCTGGTCAGACATGCCCGTGCCATCGACTGAGGCATCTCACGGGTGACCTGGTGAGGGCCACAGGCTGCGCAACAGTAGTAGATCTTGCCGCCGATGAGCTTCCTCCGCGGGGCCATCTCGTTGGGCAGCGTGCTCATCCTCATGCCGCAGTACCGGCAAATCCGGTGCGCGGCGCTCTTATGAGCCGTCTTCGCAGCGACGCGCGGACTGTGTGAAACATGCGCGGAAGAGTGTGAAACGTGCGCAGTGGCACGCGAAGCATGCGGCCGCGCTGGAGAACGACCGGCGGCGATTGCAAACGGCATTAGCGCAAGCGCGGCCAGAGCGGCTGACGTGAGGTAATAGCGGTACGAGCGTTTCATGGCGCCTCACTCCTGAGTTAGCGTACCTTCATCGCGCAAGGATTAAGCCTACGCCGCGAAGGGCCTATCGAAGCGGATCCAATGGGCCCCCGTGATGAGACCCATACTACAGTATCGCGCCGTCCGCCAAAAAGCGCCAGGCCCGAAATGGAACAGGCGCGGCGATCAGGGTATCCCGATACGCCGCGCCTTGTTGTTCAGCGACCAACCGAAAGACAACTCTCGGTTAGTCACCGGCTTACATCTTCATCTTGCCCATGTGGCCGCCCATTTTGCTCTTATGGCCGCTCATTTTGCTCATATGGCTGCTCTTTTTCGAGCTGGCTTTGGTCTTCTGGCCCTTGTAGCCGCAGGCTGCGCAGCAGTAATAGTAGTGATGGTTAACCAACACGCGAACCGGGGCGCCCTTCGACTTTGTTGACATCATCGTCATTTTGCAAATCGGGCATTTGACGCTGGCAGGCTTTTTCTTATGACTGGCCATTTTACCGTGTGCTGCCATCTTGCCGTGGCTTGTCATCTTGTGGTGGTTCGCCATTTTCCCGGCAGCGATTCCCGCCGAGGGCAGTAAGGTCACAACAACAGCCAACCCAGCGACAAATGCCTGGGCGAATCGAACTTTCATCTTCGGTCCTTTCCTGGAGCCGTACAGCATAACAATGTTGATCGTCGTTGATCGTTGCGCTCACGACCGCGGCAGAATCCCGCGCTCTGCAGTTAGAGTATACGCCGTGTCGACCGCTCGTTCCTGCCACTCGAGTCCGGCGGACGAACTATCGGAAGTTAATTGTCTGAATTAAACTCTCCTCCGGAAATAGAATGGCCGTCTCCGCTACCGATCCGGCGGCGAGTCAGACGCCGCCGCCGGCCGGGTGGTATAATTCTTGCGGTCGCGGCTTCCGGGTGTCCCATCGTTCGGCGAGATTCACGCAGGGTTAGCTGCCGAGCACGCCGGTTTTGCAAAGGGATGGCCGGCGCCTGCGGCCGCCTATCTTTCGAGGGATTCGTGAGAGAGCCAGATCATCAAGGTTTCAAACGGGGGGAGCTTTCAGCCCGCCGCCTATCGGTTGTAGTGCCCGCCTACAATGAAGCGGAACGAGGTCTCGAGAAGCGCCTCGATCAGCTTCGCGCCTTTCTCCGCGCCGGCTTCGGATCGTACGAGCTCATTGTTGTCGATGATGGCAGCAATGACGCGACTCCAGAAATACTCGCTCGAGTCGCCGCTGCTCCGCAGGGGCCGGCCGATGACTCCTCTTCCCAGGCTGAGATAGCGCGCATCGTGCGCCTGAATGAAAACCAGGGAAAAGGCGCTGCTGTCAAAGCGGGGCTGCAGTTGGCGACCGGCGGCATGGTCATGTTTATGGATGCGGACTTAGCGACACCGCTGGATGAATTGTCGAAACTGATTGCGGCTCTGGACCGCGGCGCCGATATCGCCATCGCTTCACGCGGTCTCCCGGAATCGGATTTACGTCGGAGGGAAAGTTTTGTGCGGGAATCCTGCGGAAAACTGTACAATTTTCTGACGCAGCGCCTCGTTATCTCCGGTTTCAAAGATACACAGTGCGGGTTCAAACTGTTCCGCGGCGACGTGGCGCGTGCCCTCGCGCCGGCGATGACCGAGGCTCGATTTGGTTTCGACGTGGAGCTGGTATACCTGGCGGTGGCGGCGGGCTTTAAAGTTTCCGAAGTCCCCGTGCGATGGGAGCATCAGCCGGATTCACGAGTTCAGTTCTTACGCGATGGCTGGTTTATGCTCTTAGCGCTGCTCAAATTCGGATGGCGGAAGCGCACCCGTCGCTATCACGGGAGGCTGGAGCAGATTCGAGCGCGATTCGCTGCGGAAGAGAGATTGGGCCAGCAAGCGGAGCCAGAAGGACCTATCGATTCAGAAGAACGGATCACGCCGCGAGGGAACTGTTGAACGATAGACGCCGCGGACGAGAGCTGCCTTGAATCGGGATGAATACGCGCGAATGGACGCGCAGGAGTCCACCGGCTGGTGGTTTGTCGCCAAGCGGCGATTCGTGACTTCGCTGCTGGAGCATCGCGGGCTGACCGGCGATCTGTTTCCCTTGCTGGATGGCGGCTGCGGAACCGGCGCCGCGCTCCGAGCGATGGCCGCGTTAGGATCGAATCAGGCGGCGGGAATCTGTGGGCTGGATCCTTCGGTCGACGCCCTCAACCGGGCCCGGCGCAAGTCGAACGCGCGCCTCGTTTGCGGGAGCATGGAGCGCTGCCCGTTCGCGGCGGGAGCATTCCACACGATCCTGCTGCTGGATGTACTCGAGCATTTGGACCACGATCAGGCGGCGCTGCAAGAAGCCTGGCGCGCTCTCGCGCCGGGAGGGCGCCTCGTCATCACGGTTCCGGCTTATCCTTTGCTCTGGTCCGATCATGACGTGGCGCTGCATCACCGGCGTCGGTACCGCCGAAGGGATCTGGAGCGGCTGTTGAGCGAATCCGGATTTGAGACCCTTTATCTGGGACATATCTTCGCATCCGTCTTTCCGCTGGCTCTCCTCGCGCGGATAGCGCGCCGGATCTTTCCGCCGCCGTCGCCATCGGCGGATATCGGAGCGGCGCCTACGGCTCTCAATCGGAGCCTGATTGAGCTGCTGCGCTTGGAGAGCCTTTTGGCGCGCAAGGCGCCGCTCCCATTCGGGACCTCGCTCCTTTCGCTCGCGCGAAAATCATAATTGACTCATCCGATTGCGCAGTTGTTCGGTTCGTGGTATAATTATCGCGATTCAGTTGGCAGCTCATCGCCGGTAGGCGCATCCCCCGCGCCCGGTTGGAGCTGACGATGCCCTCCTCGCTTCCATTCGACCTTCAGCATCGAAGACGGATGAGCGCTGCGAGTCAGGACATTCGTTGAAGAGCTGCTAACAACCGGGCAGGGGCGCAGCCCCTTCTTGTCCGCGTCTCACGCGTCGTTGGTGGTGGGACGAGAACCGGGCATTCGCGCTTCCGGACACAGTCTCTGGATGGAACGCTGCGCGACCATCCCCACTCTGAGGTTAAGGAGATTTACCGCGGATGAAACGAATCTGGCTGGGGGCGGTGGCCCTGGTGGTGATCGCAGCCGGCTGCGGCGGGGACAACGGATCTTCGGGTCCGGCGGGACCCAACGCGGTCAATATTTCCGATGTTCGCGCATCGTCGAATGGTGTTACGGTAACGGCAACCACAAATGGCGTTCCCGTACAGCAGGTCGTTGCCGTCGTCACCGACAATAGCGCAGGCAATACCACTGGCAACACCAACCTGATGTCGAACTTCGGCGCTTTCGTGGGCACCGTGCCAAACGTATTCCCGGCCGCGACTGACACCGTGACCATCACGGTGACATCGGTGGATGCGCTGGGTAATCCGGTGGCCTCCAATACCGTAGTGGTAACCGGGGTTCCTGGCGCAACCGGGCAGACCACCGCCGGCACAACCGGAACGACAAGCAGTACAACGACCGGAACGACCACCAGCACCACTGGAACTACCACATCGGGTCCGCCGCCACCACCGCTCGGCTCTACCGGCGGTACCACCTCAGGCGCCACTACGACCGCCACAACCGGAACAACCAGCAGCACTACGGGAACGACCGGTGGTACAACGACGGGGCCGCCGGCGCCGCCGACTATCTAACTGAATCCGGGGTAAACCGGTAGGGGCGACGCATGCGTCGCCCCTACCAACGGCGATTGACGTAGGAGCCGAATCCTTTCGGCGATTGTTTGTAGGAGGCGATTGACGTAGGAGCCGAATCCTTTCGGCGATTGTTGTAGGAGCCGAATCCTTTCGGCGATTGAC
>DASRZA010000573.1:0-5828 GCA_035686845.1 Armatimonadota bacterium
TTACCATTAGAATCGGGTGTTCAGATGGATTCGATTGCCGGTCCGGCTGGATTCGTGCGCCGCCAACATAATCTCAACCACGTGGCGGGCGTGCTCCGGCGTTCCAAGCGGCCGGCGGCGCTCGCGGAGACATTGGATAAAATGCCGGTGAGCCGCGGCCGGCGGGTCCGGCGGCGGATCGGGAGCGGTCCATTCACCGCGGGAGTTCCAGGAGATCCCCTCGGTGCGGCGATAGACGCGCAGTGTGTGCTCGTAAGGCTCGCGGAGCGTGATGACTCCCTCAGTCCCATAGATCACCGTCCCTTCAACCGGTGTCACCTGCGTCCACGCCGTCTCCGCAGTCGCGAACGCGCCACTCTCCATCGTCAGAAGCCAGATAGCGTTATCGTCGATCCGTACGTTCTGCTCAAAAGTTCCAACCAGCGCGGAACACTCCGCGGCAGGCCCTAGCAGCCCCGTAATGCCCGAGACCGCGTAGACGCCCATATCCATGGAAGCTCCGAAGCCGGCGATTTCCGGCTTGTAGAACCAGGAATCCCGAGGGGGACCCGAATGAGCGATCCGCATGCGCCCTGAACAGATTCGTCCGATGGCGCCCTCCGTAATCAGGCGGTGCGCCTCTATGAATTCCGCCTTCCAGTTAAAGGGGAGACATTGCACGTAGATTTCGGGATGGGCCGCGGCAATCTCTACAAAGCGATCGGCCTCATCCATACTGGTAGTGAGCGGCTTTTGAACCAGCACGTGCTTGTTCGCCAGGATCGCCCGGCCGCCGAAATCGGCATGGGTGGCGTGATGCGTCGCGACGATGATGGCGTCCACCGAATCACTGGCGATCAGCTCATCCGGCTCCGGTGTAATCTTATATCCTCGCCAGTGATCCCGCCAGCGTTCGGCAGTGGCCTTCGCGTTCTCGATCGAGACATCCGCATAATAGGTGACCTGAACACCCTCAATCTGCGCGAGGTCATGTAGATGAAAACCGTTTGCGATCCCACCACAGCCAATCAGTCCAATCCGAACCAACGACCGGTCCGCCATCCCCACTCCTCTCATCACTCAAAAACTATCCCTCATGATACAGGTTACAGGATTCGGCGCGTCTGCTTCTCCCCTTTCAAGGGTAAAACTGATTCAAAGCGTCAATACGTTGACGGAAAGGGGTGGCGCTATGAAAGCGCGAGGACATCGTCAGAGTGATGAGGTAGAAAGCCACAAGAATCGACCGGTGAACCGCGGGTCCGCCGGTACGCTGAAACGAATGGATAAGGGAGGACTAAAAGAACAGGAACCCGCGCCTGATCCAGCGCGCCTGGATCATGAGAACTGGCGGGGATCGACAGTCGGCGAAGGGACCGATTCGCTCAATCGAGCGGAGCGGGCGGGTGGTCCCGGTCCTGCCCCCGACAATAAGCCTGGGTTCGATCGCGGCGATCTGCCTCCTGGCCCCGGCGAGGAGGCGACCGGAGTTCGCGTGAATGAGCCCGGCCTCAAACCGAAGATCGAAGGATTGAACCCCGAAGAATCCGAATTGCCGAATGTGGGAGTTGGCAATACGCGAGGACCCGCCGGCATTGGCGGGTCCGAGGCGCTGGGAACGGACGCGGATATCTCCGCGGGCGCAGCCGGCGGACGGGCGGCCCGGAACTCGTTGCACCCGGACAGCGATCTGTCTGAAACGAGCGGCCCGCCCGATGCGCAAAGTCTGGCTGGCGCTCCGGCGACGGCGCCCGGTCCGGCGACGATCCGGCGGGTTTGAGCTATGTTGCGCCGGTGGGATTTGAGTGAAAATCGGCGGCATAATGGGTTGCGATGGTCTCCGGTAATGGACGGCCGGATCGGGAACAGTAGGGCGTCCGCGGCCATTGCAGCCTTGCTGCCAGGGAGAGGCGATTAAATAGTCTCGAGCGTCCCACGCTCACTCCCGGCCCGTCTTTTATCGATATTTCAACGAAAGGATCCGATGTGAGCGTGACCAATTCCAGCGGCCCGGTGCGGGTGACCGTCTGGGGCGAATACCGCCATGAGAAGAGCCATGACGCCGTCCGGAAGGTTTACCCCGATGGAATGCACACCGCCATTGCGAAGCATCTTCAGAAAGAGCCGCATTTTCAGGTTCGCACAGCGACTCTGGACGAGTCGGAGCATGGCCTGACCTCAGAAGTCCTGCAGGCCACCGACGTACTTACCTGGTGGGGCCACATGGCGCATGGGGAGGTGCAGGACGCGATTGTGGAGCGCGTTCATCGTCGGGTGATGGAGGGGATGGGACTGCTCGTGCTTCACTCGGCGCACTTCTCCAAGATCTTCCGAAAGCTGATGGGCACAAGCTGTGATCTCAAGTGGCGCGAGGCCAATGAGAAAGAACGGATCTGGATCGTGGCGCCGGGCCATCCCGTAGCCGAAGGGCTGCCCGAGTACTTCGAACTGGAGCATGAAGAGATGTACGGCGAACACTTCGACATTCCGGCGCCCGATGAACTGGTTATGGTAAGCTGGTTCGAGGGTGGGGAGGTCTTCCGGAGCGGCTGCTGCTACCAGCGTGGGAAGGGCAGAGTCTTCTACTTCCGACCGGGGCATGAGACTTACCCCACCTATCACGACCGGCACGTCATCAAGGTGATCGCGAACGCCGTCCGTTGGGCCGCTCCAACCGAAGGACCGAAGCCGCTCTATGGCAATCGCAAACCGCTGGAGAAGATCGGCGATTGAATGAGTGGGCGCCGAGGGATTTCACTCGCTCGCGCCGACCAATAGCCTGGGAATAATAGCGAGGGGGCGACTCGTTCCCGGTGGTGGCAGCCGGCCCGGAGGCTAGTGTCCGGATGAGGGGGTGAACCGGTTTTGGTGTCGGAGCCTACGCAAATCAAGCCCCGTACGCGAGATGAGCACTCGCTCGTTCCGGTGCCGGCCTCCGTATCGGCGGACATAGAGCCGACCGCCTATCAACGCGCTCCAACGCTGATGGCCGGCGCTTCAGCCGGGAGCCAGGGTCAGGTGCAGGTATGGGCGCCGAGTCGGAAGCTCCTCTGGTTCCTCCTGACTGCGTCGCTCGCCGCGGTCGCGTTCACACTGGTCTTTGGGGTGCTTACTCGACAGTCCGTTATCTGGATCCTCGCCTTTGTTTACTTCTCTTTAGCAGCGGCTGGGGGATTCTTCGCGTCGCTTCGCGCCCTTCGCCGGCCCGGTTACGTCACCACGGATGACACAGGGATGGCTGTCACCACCCGAACAGGCAGCGTACCGCTCCAATGGACCGAGATCAAAGCAATTCGCGCCGCGACCGAGCTTGATAAGGTCACAGTCCTGGCGCCGGATAGGGTGGAGCTCAACGCGCAGGGAAGGATCGATCTCCATCTGACAGGTTATCCAACCAATCTCCGGAAGGATCTTCTGGTGTTGATGGTGGGACGCACCGGCCTCCATGCCTGTTTCCCTTCCGGGGTTCCCTTGAACGCGCAGGTGATGGCCGAACATCCCGGCCTCGAAGATTCTTGCGATCCACGCCTGTTTATCCGCCCGGGCTATACCGTCTTTAACAACTGGTGTGAGAGGAAGCGAGAGATCAGCGATGGAAGGGAGCAGCGAGGGTCAGAATTATGAACTCTTGGCCAACGCGGGTTAAACCCGGAACGCGCGATGAGAGCTCGCTCGTTCCGGTCAGAACGCCCGGATCCGCGGCCATAGAGCGGACCGCCTACCAGCGCGCTCCCACCTCGATGGCCGGCGTTTCAGCGGGAACCCAGGGACAGGTGCGAGTGTGGGCGCCAAGCCGCAAGCTTCTCTGGGTTTTCCTGGCCGGGTGGGGCGTCGGCTCCCTGGCGCTGTTTGTTTTCAGATGGATATACATCGCAGAAAGGGACAGCGTCGTCCTTTTTTTGCTCTACCATCTCACCTTCATGATCTTTGGCGTCTACTATCGCGCCTTCCGCCGTCCATGTTATATCACGACGGACGATGCCGGTATCGGGCTAACAAGCGCCGCCGGCAGCCTGACGCTCCGATGGTGCGAGATCAAAGCCGTGAGAATCGATCTCCAATCCAGGTTTTCTCTTGGTGGAACTAAATTCGAGCTCATGGCGCCCAAAGCGAACTACATTAGTCTGACGGGATATCCGATCCGTCATCGGAAAGAACTCCTGTCAATGATCGTCGAACGATCAGAGCTTGAGGCATCTGACCGCCACGACTCGCCGAGACTCTTCATTCAATCTGGCTATAAGGTATTTGGCGATTCTTGCCAGAAGATGAGAGCGCTCGGTGTTGGAATGACGGCCGGCGCGACGGGGGATAGTGAAACGGCGCGTCCAGGCGGCTGATTATGCCTCGTATTCAAGCGCGAACCAGTTTCACGCTCGCGTAATGTGTTAGTGTCGGGAGATCGATGACGGCCCAGCCGCTTTTGAGTTCGCACGTGGCCGCGGGTCCGGCGTCCGGCGCAGCGGTTTCGGCGTGGACGCCGGCCCAACCGGTGTGGATTCGGAGCATGGCATTTTGTGCTGGATGTATCTGATCGGTATCGGGATCGAGATCATAATTGACCATGTCGACGTAGAGCGCGTCGGCGGCCCGGCTGCGCCAGGCGGCGATTCCCACCGTCGCCGGGAGATCTAGCGGGTCGATCATGGGTGAAAGTAAGCCGCCCGCTGGAGCCATAAACTCCCGCAATTGGGGAAGCAAAACCGACCGTCCCTGCGCGGTACTCGCCAGGTAGTAATCCATCCCCAGTTCACCAGGCGTCCAGTGGACGCTTCCCCTGCCCACCGTTCGCTTTACTGGGGCGTCAGTCGCGTCCGGGTCGGCCCCGATGAGCGCGGCCAGCGTGGAATGAGCACGCCGCCGGAAATAACCCTCCGGTCCCGATCGTACGCCGGAGCGCCCGGTGACAATCAGGCGGCCGCCCGCACGGACCCATGCCTCCAGATCATGGGCCGCTTCAGGCGTCAGGCACTCGGCGGAGGGAACGATGAAGAGGCTCAATCCGTGTAGATGCTCGGCGTTGAGCTTCCAGTCGGTGACGGCCCGGTAAGGAACGTGTGCGTCGGTGAGCGCCGTCGCCCATCCGTAATAGCCGAAGATGTGGGGCTGCCGATCCATATTCGGGAAGCCGCCCGGTGTCATTAGCGCAAGCTGATTGTCCGGTGAGAAGAGAACGCCCGCGGTGGTGATGGGCCCTCGATTGCCGAACCAATTCTCATGTTTGCTCAGGAATCGGTTCCAGTCGCCATGTGATTCCACGGTCCCTGCGACCGATTTATTACCCGGATCGCAGAGCAGGAATGCGCCGTTGGCGAACGCCTCCGCCATCAACACACGCGCAATCCCCGGCTTTCGCTGGTGTTTCTCGTAGGGGCCATTAAGATAGTACCAGGCGGCCATGTATGGCCCCTTCTGGTGTTCGCGGCCGGCGCGGTAGACCGGCGCCATCTTGCCAACCGGCGGAATCATGATGCCGCGGCTGCCGGTTCCCATGTGCCAGCCGGGAGTCAGCTCCGTATTCACCATATCGAGCCAGGTGTCCCGTGTCCAACCAAGGCCAAAGAACGGAATATCATTGCCGTTGATGCAAAAGTCGGCCCGGCCGGCCCGCGCCGTCTCTTCATGGATTGCCCGGTAGAAGCCGCTCAGATCCGTCTGCGCCCGGCGCTGCCGGAAGGCCTTAAACGCATTCCACGCCGGGTCATCGAGCCACCGGACATCACGCCAGGTCGGATCGTCGTATTTCGCAGGGTCTTTGGCGCCGAATCGAACGGCTGTCGCCTTCAGATGTTCACGGATGTCAAAGTTGGCGCCGGGCTTCAGCTCCTCGCGAAGACCGGCTTCGCTTT
>DASRZA010000574.1:0-3094 GCA_035686845.1 Armatimonadota bacterium
TTGGCGCAGAACCGCTCGTAAAAGTGTTCCTGCCCCTGGAATACGACTTCCACAAAGTAGATTGGCTGCTCCGGGTCGTCGGGACGAAAGATCCCGTCCAGGCGGTACGAGGTCTGCTTGATCTCCAACGCCTCGAGCCGGTAGCTTTTCGCGTCCCTTGGTGAGCTTCCAATAAGCTCAAAGAAGATCTCCGGCCGATTGGAGAAAAGACTGTAGAAGAGTGCGTCGGTCTTCATATTGGCCTTCGCAAAGATAGGAGTCCGGCGGGCGGTGTCGATGGCATCTCTATCATTACGTCAGCATCATGGCTGACCCGGCGCCATGAGGTACTCCTCAACGGCTTGGAGCAGAGGTTGGAGATCCGTGATGACGACATCCCAGACCAGATCCAGATCGACCTTGAAGTAATGATGCACGAGTCGGTTTCGCATCCGCACAATTTCGGTAAACGGAACGTTGGGTAGTCTGGCTCTGGCTTCCGATGACACCTTGCCTGCAGCTTCACCGATAATGATGATGAGTAGCTCAACCGCGTCTTTCGATCGGCAAGAAACGCGGTGCGATCCATGCCGGCGGTATAGGAGAGCGCATCCTGAGCGGCGCTCTGGATATCGGCGAGCCAGGCCTCATCGTCGGGCATAGACTCGCTCCATTGTCTGCAAGATATGCCGCTTTCGATACGGATTGGCCCCCGGGGCATCCAGCTCGGCGCCCAGCACAACGTCCACCGGCCGGCCGACGATCTGTGATAGCTCTCGCTCGACCTCTCCCAGTTCTCGGAAAGTCAATCGAAAGCCGCCCTCCATCCGTACCACAAAATCTACGTCGCTGTCCGGTCCAAAATCGCCTCGCAAAAATGCGCCGAACACGAGTAACTCCGCAATGCGATGACGCCTACAGAGGTCGTGAACCACTTCAGGATCTATCTTAATACCATGCGCTATTCTTGCCACTCTCACGTCCTGGTGGTTGTTCACTCGACTGCGGCGCTGAAATCGGCGGGTGTAAGAACCGTACTCCCGGTCACATTATACCGCGATCTGGTATCCGGAGGGCAGCGGAGGACCGGCGCCGAAGCAACTTCAGTTCGTCTCCTTTCGTCTCCATCCCCGCGCCCTGGAACGATTGCAGCCGGAGGTCAGCGCGCACGGCTGGGAGGGAAGCCGTCCGTCATCTTGCCCCGGTAGGCGCTGCGGCCCTGAACCCCCTGCGGGGCTGCAGATCCTCCCGCGTTTGGGAGCGGCCTGGCTGCCGGTCGCCCGCCGCCGGCGTTCGCCTCTCGGCTCCTTTTGCCTCCTTAGGGTTTTTCTTCGCGGCCTTCGCGAGACCTTCGTGCCCTTCGTGTTCGTCTATTGCCGGAAGAACGCGACGTTATGAGGCGCCATATCAGATTCGGGGCGCCGTCTCCAGCCAATCACCCGCGACGGACTGAAGAGGCGCTCTGCTATAATGACCCGGATGGTGGAGAGAAAGTTGTCACCACGTGTGATCGAAGGGGGCGGGAAGAAATCGAGCGCCCTAAAGCTGAGCTGGTTGGCGTCAGACAGAGCGGTTCGACAGCTTCGTGGGAAAGTCGTAGGAGGGAGATCAGAATGGCAGTCGCTGCGACAACCGGCTGGGCACGCCTACGGCCCCGGGTTTCAGAAAGACTTCTCAGCGACATCGTGGAACGGATCGTAAGGCAGTTCCATCCCAAGCGTATCATCCTGTTCGGTTCTTACGCCTACGGGAAACCGGACATCAATAGCGATGTTGATCTCCTGGTGATTATGGAATCGGAGGATCCCCTGTTCCCGCGTATCCGCCAGGTAGCCGATGCAGCCGACGTGCCGTTCCTGCCAATGGACGTAATTGTCTATACCCCGGCGGAAATTAAAGAGCGCCTCGATAAAGAAGATCACTTTATCGCAAACATCTTGAAGCGTGGTAGGGTACTCTATGAGCGCCCAGAATGAATGGGTCGAGAAGGCGGAGGCCGATTTCAAGGGCGCCTCGGGACTTCACCGCCGCGCTGACAAACTCCCGGATCTTGTCTGCTATCACTGCCAGCAGTCTGTCGAAAAGTATCTGAAGGCATACCTGGCAGCCCACGGCGAACCGCCGCCGATGAGTCATGATCTCAGGCAGTTGCTGCGACTGTGCGCCCGATTCAGCGTGCCTCTTGCTGCCCTGATGCCCGATGCGAGCCTGCTCAATCCCTACGGTATCCTGATTCGGTACCCGGGTTTTTCGGCCACCCAATCCGACGCCCGTGATGCCATCAGAGCGTGTCGTCGGATCCGGAAACATCTTCGGATCGCGCTCGGGCTTTAGCCGAAGTTAACCCCGCGCGGTTCGGCCGCGCTTGTAAGGTCACGGCTGCCCGTGTTCTATTCCACGAGGAGTGGCCCTCGCGCGGCATTACTCACCGGCCGCCTCCAACCGGTCACCCCCCTAAAACGGATGTCACTCCACTCCGGAACACCCGCATTCTGCCGATTATTCCCCTGGCTGCTCAAGACGGCGTGAACGGCGTTTCCGCGAGGATGACTTCTTGCTGTGGGCCAGCGCCGCCGCCCGGACTTCTTCTACATTCAGCGACAGATTTTCGGCTATCTGCTCTTCACTCGCGCCCAGTTCCAGCAGGAATGGCACGGCGCCCAACTTGCCCTTCTTCTCGCCCTCGCGCTTTCCCTTCTTCTCGCCTTCGCGCTTTCCCCTCTTCTCGCCTTCCGCCTCACCTTCAGTGAACGCTTCACGATAGACCGCTGTATCTCGAAAGGCCGCTAAATCGAACATACGCTCCAACTCCTTCCGTCCCAGTTGAGGAAACTTGTAGACCAGAACGGTCTCTACCGATTCTATCATCTCTTTTTGCTGCGCGCCAGCCTCTTCCCGCGCTCGCCTCAGCACCCGGCGCGCCTCATCCTCGGATTCTCGTTCCGGTGTAACAATCAACCTCAGCAGCTCCAGTCCGAGGGGAAGATCGTTCTGCCGGCGCAGATCCTCAAGGTGATACCGGTTCAGCACTCCCTCTTTTATGGAGTGCTCGATCTGCAGCGGTATTCCCGGGTCCAGAGACCGGCTGGCAAATAGCGCCCACGCATACCATCTC
>DASRZA010000575.1:0-4128 GCA_035686845.1 Armatimonadota bacterium
ACTCGCTCCTCAGGCGAACACAAGTACGAATGAATTGAGCGGCGTTTACGAGCAACTCGCTGATACTGTAGAGTTCTATGGCCAGGTGAAAGTCCTGAGATTCACGCCGGGGGCTGGATCCCACTTCGATCGTTTAGGCGAAATGAGGCTCCACATTGGAACCATGGATCTTCGTATCGCGTCAATCGCACTTGCGTACGGGGGTGTCGTCGTCACGCGGAATATACGCGATTTTCAACGGGTCCCGGAATTGGCGTTGGAAGATTGGGCTCAGTCGGGTTGACATTAGCGCCATACTTCGCTCGAACGCGAGGCGCCCCGAGGCAGAACATTGCCTCACCGGAATCATCATCCGCCTGCTGAATCTTTAGCCCGGTCGGAAACCGCGGCAAGCCTTCGAGCGAAGTATTCGCACAGCCGCCCACTCACGCAGCGCCCGTCGCCAAATGCTTCTCTCCTACGCGGTGGCGGGCGCGGAGGCCCACCCCAACGGGTCCCCCTTTCTTTTTCTCTGCGGACTCTTTCTTTCAATCTCTGTGTTGCGGCTTTCCCGTTTCAGCTCAGGCCAGGGTTGTGTTGCGGCTTACCCGTTCAGTGCGAGGACTGGACAGTTTCCGTCCTTACCAAATAGAATATAATATGAAACCGGATCGGGAATGTCCCCGCGACTTGCGGCCGATGGACTTCAGACCGGCCAGAGATAGGCTCGACGATGACTGTCGAAATTACCCCCGCGATTGAAGCTCCTGCGGTCCTGCAGGAGCCGCCTCCGCCAACGGCCGTCCACTCGCGCGCCGATAGGCTCTACCGGCGGCGGCTTGCGCTGCAGTGGGGAATGCTAACCACCCTGCTGCTCTTTTTCTTCTCGGTGTTTGTCTTTGTCGCCGGGCTGCGTTACTCTCCCGGAAACTCCGCCGGCCGGGCTTTCTGGTTTGCGATCCTGGCCCCGGCCGGTTTCATAGCGTCTGTGGGGGCGACACTCCTCGGTCGCGCCGCTATCGGGATCCAGGACTATCGGCCCGGATGGGGCCGCCGGCCGCGACGCTGCCCGCGACTCTCCCGCTGGTTTCATCCCACTCACGCCGTCCGCGACGTTACATTCATCGCAGCGGTTTTCAGTTTGCCGTATGCCCTGCTTGTGGCGATTGGGCAATCTCATCATCTGATTCCCGTCGTCTCGACGCTGCCCGGATGGCTTCTTTTCCGACTCCCGATCGTGCTGCTTCTCAGCGTCGTCTCGTTCTTCGCGGTGGGCGCAGCGTCGCTCAGCATCGGTAGGCGCTGGCAGTTCCTCACCCGGGACGCAATCATACCCCACTGGAATCGCGGCCAACTCCGCGCTTCTCGCTGGTACGTCTACTACACCGGGTGGCTCGGTGTCACGGCTTTTCTTACGGTCCTACTGATACAACCTTTTCTGGTGGGCATCGCCCGTGGGCGACCATCCCTGGCATGGCCTATACTTCTGTTGATCGCGCTCGCGGCGATCCAGGTGGCTTACTGGAAAACCCATCGTGAGCTGCAAGACCTGGCCGCAGCGCTTCAGCCGGCCCGAGTCGAAACCGTCGAGGCGAGCCTGGTACTTATCGGGCCGCCCGCCGTTGGGAAAACCGTTTTTCTGGAGCGAGCCTACCGGCTGCTGCAAAAACCGCGCCGGGGCGGGGTGGTTCTGGAGCCAACTCCCGAGAGCCGCGAAGAGCTGAAGGAGGCCACGCGCGCCATCGAAGAGGAGCGGCGGTGGGCGGGTGGAACCGTGAGTATGACTCGGATACCGTTTATGCTGCGTTATGGCCGACGGCCGTTCATCCGCTTCCACTGGCTTGAAGTTCCTGGCGGCATCTTTTCGCAGCGGGAGGAGGAGCGGTATAGCGCCGACGCCGACGCGTTCGATCGTGAGCTGCCCGAAGCCGGCGCCGTCGCGATGCTCATTGATGGCATCGAGCTGGCGCAGCACAGCGCCGGCCACGAAGACGATCTCGCCGCAGTGCAGCACGCGCAGATCTATTTCGAAAAAATCTCGCAGTTCTATGGGCTGCAGAATGGCCGACCGCCGCGGAATGCCCCTGTCGCCATTATCGTCACCAAGTGGTGCCGGGTTGACCCGCGGAGTAAGGGCGCCTGTCTGCGCCGCCTCGACCAACTGCTGGATGAGTGGCGCCGGGATGCGGAGATGAGCCAGCTCCCCTGCCCTCTTATCCGCATATTTTTTACGAGCGCAGTCATCGTAACCGGCGAAGAGAATGATCTGCCTCAAGATCGGTCCCAGCCGCTTCAGTCTTCCCGCTGCGTTGAGCCGATCTTCTGGCTGGCGGCGCAGATATTGCGAGAGAACCTCGGTTTGTGGGATCTCGCGCTGGACTTTGAGGGGCGGTCGCCCCTTCAGGAGATCATCCTGGAGTTGGAGGCGCGCGCCCTGGAGGAGGGACCACAGTCAGGTTGATACCGCAGACCGCTATCGGAATCAAGGTCGCCTGCTTCGAGATTAGCCAGGACGCAGGCAGTAAGACGGACTACCGTCACATTATCCCGCACGAGTCACTTGACGCAGCGCTCACCACACGCCTTGAGCGCGAGCTCACGGCCGTCCACCGATCGCTCGCGAGCAAACTGCCGCGAAGAGAGGTGATCGTCTTATTTCCGAGCCGGGACTCGGCGTCAGACCAACCGCTTTTCTGCCTCTGCCGCTGCGCGACGGTCGACCGGGCGGGTTCGCGGCCGTTCCTGCGCCTGCAGGCGATCGTGGGCTCCCCCGCGCAGGTCCGGAGTGAAGGCGCCGATCCATTGGTTCTCTTCGACAGCCCGGTGTGGGACCGAATCAGCGAGAATCGCGTCCCGGTTGATTCCGCCATCGTCATCTCTCCGGCGGCGGCGGCGCCCGAAAACGGCTCGGTGGCGCTCGCTGAGCAAGCCGCCGCGGCTTTTCGCCAGAGGAGGCCGGATCCTCTTCTGCTCGAAATGCCGGACGACACCCGGGATTCAAAAAGAGCACGGGAGACTCTTCGGAGCGCGCTGGCGCTTTTGAACGAAGCGGAACTTGCGTCTGTCAGCCTTGGAATCGGGATCCCGGCCGGCTGCTCGCTTCCAACCCGGCCGGCGGTGGTCGTGCCGGAGCCAGCCGCCTCATCCGCCGAGCCCGCGCCGCGCGGCCTGCCCGATAGCTACCTTTACTTTCTGCGGCGGCTGGCCGTCGATCTTAGCGAGCAAACCGATGTGTCCGCCCTCTGGCGGCAGCGACTCTGGAACAAGACGCAGGATTTATTGGCGCTGGCGGAGGAGTTTGGACGACGGGCTTCCCCTGCCCCGCGATCGACGCCGGCCGGGATGCAGGGTTCATCCTTAACGCGCGGCGTGGTGCACCGCCGTGACATGGACGTCGCCGCCACGGCGAGCCTGGATCTGGCGCGTGAAATGGGCCGTGCGGGCCTGTCCCGCAAGGCGGGCGATCTGGAAAAACAGACCGGTACATTCCTGGATTACCTCCTGCCATCCCTGAAAGATGACCCACGGACGTCACGGGGTCTGAGCCCAATGGCGGCTCTACTCATCGTAATCGCCGCCATCGCGGGCGGACTTGGCGTTTATTTTTGGCAAAGTACCCGACCAGGGCCAGTGAACGTCTCTTCCAAATCACCGGAGAATCAGGTCGTTCCATCGAAGACTGCAATAGCGGTCGAAGCCGGAGGAGGAACAGTCGTGAAGAGCGCTATCGGCGTGAGTCCCACGCCGAACGAGCGGCATCCCGCGCCTCGGACCGGCCATTCTCCCAAGCATAGCCATGGATAAGCCACCCGGCACAGCGACCGACCCTCGCCCTCTCTCGGCTGCAACGGTGATGGATGAGTTTTTCGAGGATCCCGAAGACCTCTCCGGCAAGACACTCCTCGGCCGATATCGTATGATGCGGATCTGCGGACGGGGCGGCCACAGCGTCGTCTACGAGGCTGAGCATCTCGGCCTGGGCGGCAAGAAGATCGCCATAAAGGAGATGCGTTCGCCGCACACCGAGGGACCCGAGCGTACTCTGGCCCTGGAGCGCTTCCAGGACGAAGCCCGCACCCTCGCGGGGCTGAGCCATCCCTGCCTCCCTCGCGTCACCGATTTCTTCTCGGAGGGCGACCGTTACTACCT
>DASRZA010000576.1:0-4599 GCA_035686845.1 Armatimonadota bacterium
AAAGAGTACCTTGTCAGGGGTTTGGCGCGCAAAGTCCTCATTCTCGCCCCGCCTGCCCTGGTGAGCCAGTGGAAGGAGGAGATGCTGGAGAAGTTTGGGATTGAGTGTGTAACCCACGAAGACCCCCGGTTTCGATCTCAAGGGACGGCCGCATGGGAACAGGAGGAGCGGGTGATCGCGTCGCTCCATACCGCAAAGAATCCGGCGAACAGCGAAGAGATTCATAAGATCGCTTACGACATTGTGATCGTCGATGAAGCGCACCATCTTAAGAACCGGACGACGCTGAACTGGAAGTTCGTAAACCGTCTGAAGAGTCGATATCTGCTCCTGCTCACGGCGACGCCGGTTCAGAACAACCTGGATGAGCTGTTCAACCTGATCACGCTCTTAAGTCCCGGGCAGCTCAAAACGGCGACTTCGTTCAGACGAGAATTCGTGGCTCGGGGAGACACGCGCAAACCGAAGAACCAGACGAAGCTGCGAGAGCTTCTGATGGACGTAATGGTTCGCAACACGCGGAGCCAGGTCACCGTGGCGCTGCCGCCGCGGCGGGCGTTCACGCAGCGTGTAGAGCTGTCGCAGCCGGAGCGCGCGCTGTACGATTGCGCGAGCGAATTTGTGCGGAGGGAATATCGCGGCCGCAGCTCGGAGCGCCTCATCGCGCAAACGCTTCAGGCGGAGGCCGGCAGCAGCGCCCGGGCGCTGCGTTCCACTTTAGAGGCGCTCCGCAAGCGCGGGAAGCGGGGGGGCCTCGAATCGCTGCTGGAACAGGCGGCAGAGGTCAAAACTTCGGCGAAGGCCGATCTGCTGCTGGAACTGCTGCGCCGCCATCCGGGAAAGCACCTTATCTTTACCCGCTATCGCGAAACACAGGAGTTTTTGCTGGAATCATTGAACGACGCCGGAATCTCGACCGCGGCGTTCAGCGGGGGGATGAGCGCGGCGGAGAAAGATGAGCAGGTTGTGGCCTTCGCACGGGATCGGCAGGCGCTGGTCTCCACGGATGTGGGCAGCGAGGGGCGCAATCTGCAGTTCTGCCACAACCTGGTGAATTATGATCTGCCCTGGAACCCGATGCAAATCGAACAGCGGGTTGGCCGCGTCCACCGGATTGGTCAGATGGATCCGGTTCAGATTTTCAATCTTGCCGCACATGACACGCTCGAAGATTACGTGCTGCAGGTCCTGGACAGCAAGATTAACATGTTCGAGCTCGTGGTCGGTGAAGTGGGAGAGATTCTCGGCAACCTCAGCGAAGAACGAGAATTCGAAGACCTGGTGATGGATCTCTGGCTGGAGGCCGAGTCGACCTCGGCGGCCCGGCAGGCGTTTGATCAACTGGGAGATCAGATGATAGAGGCTCGCGGCGAGTACATCAAGGCAAGGGCCTACGACAATGAGCTGTTCGGCGAGGAGTTCGTGGCGGAAGAGTGACGAAGAACGAAGGATGAAGGATGAAGGATGAAGGATGAGTCAAACAAAACGTCTCGCGCCCCGTACCCCGCGCCCCGTACCCCGCGCCCCGCGCCCCGTACCTCGCGCCCGTTTTAGAGAAGGCATGGGCTAATGCAGACACAAGATTTCATCGAAGCCGTCGTAGAACAGGTGGGCGGCGTGGTGGAGCGCCGGGAATCGGGGATCTTAGAGGCGCTGCTGCCTCCGGCGTTGGAACCGGTGGCCGGGGGAAAGACGCTGGTGGACCTGGCGCTGGACTCGCACGCGCTGGCGGCCAATCCGAAAGCGGAGCTCGCCACGGTCGGCAGCCCATTCTTAGACGCTTTGATTCACTTTGCCAGCGATCGCGGATCAACGTCTGTGGCCCACATTGGCGTGGACCGGTTGAAGAAGAAAGGGCTGCGCGAAGAGGTGGAACGGAACCTGGTCTTCACCCACGCCCGGATCCGGTTCAGCGACGCCGAGCCGGATGTGTTCAACTGCTATTACGCTCAGTTCAACTTCCGTGTCGACTTCGTTTCCGACGAGCGGCGGGAGCGGCTCTACAAGATTCTGGTCGATCTTCGAACCAACCAGCCCAACCGGGAGCTGGCGGAGCGGATACCATCACTCTCGCTTCAGCCCTCAAAGTATGCGCTGGCGTCAGACGCGCGGCGCATCCCCATCGCAGACGCTTACAACACGGCCTGCGTCGAGCTTCGACGGCAGGCTGCGGTGGAGAGCGCGCAGCGGCAGGAACGGATCGGGAAGCGTTTCGCCGTGGAGAGCGCCCGGATCAACGATTATTACACCGAGGTGGGCCGAGAGCTGCGCCGGCGCAAAGAACGAGAGGAAGATCCGAAGCGAGCGGAAGGCCTGGATCAGAAGATTGAGGCGGCTGCGCTGGATCGCGACCGGAAGCTGAGGGAATTGGGCGAAAAATATCGCCTCCGGCAGCGGGCTGCGCTCACCAGCGCCCGCCTCCTCTCCCAGCCAAAAACGTTCATAACCCTGTCGGTTGACCGCGGCCGCGCCACCCGCGCGCTCAGCCTCGCCTACGACTCGGTTTTAGAACGACTGGAGCCGCCGGTGTGTGAAGGCTGCCACCGGGAGACAACGCGGATTCACGTCTCACCCTCGGCGCAGCTTTTCTGCCCGGAGTGCGCGGAAAACGGATAGGCTGCCGCACCCGCTCACGCTCGGACTTAGACCCCGATCGGAGCGCCCCCTCCACGGGCGCGGCGCTGCCGCCAACCGCGCTGCCGCAATTCAACCGGGCCCCGGCGCGTGCGGCTATCCACGCGCCGGAGACGATAGCGACTGAGCGGAGCCGGCGCCAGGTCCTCGGCTGGGAACATGATCCCCATCGCTGCGATCACGTTCTGCGCCAGGAGACCGCGGAGCCAGGGAGCGATCAGCCATCGCCAGGAGGATCGGGCAGCGCTGACGATTCTGGCGGAGACGCTTGTCGTTCTCCCTCCGCAACCCGTCCGTCACAGCTAACCCCTGGCGACCCCGGCGGTATTGGGCGTAGTATCACCGGGATCCCGCTCGGATTTGCGCTCGTCGTCCGCGGGCTCGGAAGTCGCCGGTCCAGACATCGCCAGCCGTGCCCTCAGCCTGATCAGCGCTTTCAGTCCCAGAACGACCTCGCGGGACCCGATCTTGCTGACTCCTCGTTTTCGTTCATCGAAGAGAATGGGTATCTCCACCACCCGTGCGCCATACTGCCGGACACCGCGGGCTAACAGCTCTACCTGGATGCTGTAGCCGCGAGAGTGCATGTCGTCCTGCAGGATCTGCTTGATGAGTGACGCCCGGTAGGCGCGGAATCCGGAGGTGCAGTCACGGATGTCAAGCCGCACACATCGCCGGGCGAAGGCGTTGGCTGACCGGCTGAGCAGCTTCCGGCGCAGCGGCCATCCCCGCGTGCCCCCACCCGCCACGTAGCGCGACCCCACCGCGATGTCACATTCGGGCAGCCGCGCCAGCAGACGAGGAACGTCCGCGGGATTGTGGGAGAAGTCACAGTCCATCGCCACGATGGCTTCGGCCTGAAGGTTCAGGGCATGGCGGAAGCCGCAGACGTACGCGCTGCCCAGGCCTCGCTCGGTTCTGTGGACGGCATGAACCCGGTCACACCGGCGGGCCCGCTCTTCCGCGATGTCGCCCGTGCCGTCCGGGGAGCTGTCGTCCACCACGACGACCGCGGAGAGACTATCAAGAGCGAGGAGCGCGTCCAGCATCGGCGCCAGGTTCTCACACTCGTTGTAGGTAGGAAGAACGACCACGCTGCGCACGGTTCTGCTCCTCTCGGTAGAAAGTACTTCCGCCGGTGCTGGCTCGGCGTAAATCATCCGGCAGTCGTCGCTGGCCCCCTAACCCCCAATAATGGGGGCGACGACTGCCGGTATACTTGCGCCCGCGATGCACTAATCTTCATATGGTAATGACAAATCCGTTCGTCCAGAGCAGCATGAGACAGCCCTGGAAGAGGGCCAGGAATAGGACAATGGCCTGGTGGAAACGACCCTCCTCGCTCATGCGCGCCATGACGAGATAGAGCGGGAAGATCGGGACCAGGAACCGGGCCATGCTCATGGGTGACCCTGTGGCGAGCGGCGTGATAATAAGGACCAGTCCGAGCGTCCAATAAGACCACCGGACGGTTCCCACACCATAGATCAGTACGATAAGGAAAATCAGCGCGAACCAGCCTGAGAACCGCTCGTTGATCCCTGGACCCCAGAGACTGGACCAGAGTGTCCACGCGGGGTCGGACCACCCGCGGCCCCATGCGGCCTGCGCATGGCTGAACGCCAGAAAATCCCCGGTGAGCTCATAGCAGTAGGCCCCGAACAGGCAGACACCAAGGGGAATCAGCAGCAGTGAGGCGCTGTCCCACCGGATGCGCCGCCACTGAAAGCCGCGGCAGGAGAGATACTCAATGCAAACGGGGATGAGAAGCAGTACGCCTGTGGAGCGGGTGAGAGACGCGAGTAGGCCGAGAGCGCCGCAGAGCAGCCAGCGTTCAGTGCGGGCGCAATACATGCAGGCGAGGATCAATGCGAGAAATAGCGACTCGGTGTAGAAGCCGGAGAGGATGAAGGCCATTGGAAAGACGTAGAGGTACTCCACCGCCCGCCGGGCCGTCGATTCGTC
>DASRZA010000577.1:0-5666 GCA_035686845.1 Armatimonadota bacterium
TGATGAGCGATCTGTTTGAGCTTGCGTCGTGATCTCCAAAAAAACCATCGCCGGGCCCGCTGCTGTAGTCGGAATTCCCGTTCGCGACATCTGAACGCATATCGAAGAAAATGCGTTGGTCGGTAAGGAAAGAAGCTGCCGCAAAATCCGGGATGTTGGTCATCCATCGGCAAGCGCGAATTCCCCCGAGCGGTGTACCAAGGGTGATCAGATTATGTACACGGCAGACCGAGCTAAACGGGATATTCTGTCTTCCAAACGAGATGCCTCCGAAGGAGATGCCCCCGGAGATGATGCCTCTATTGATGAGACGCCGCGCGGCGAGACCACCGGCGCTGTGGGCGACAATGTCGACATCAAGCGGAAACTTCTCGTCCGTCCATTTTGTCAGAATCTGTTGGGCGATATACTGATCCGAATCCGCGATAGATCGCATCCCCGTATCGGAGAGTTTGGTAACTAGAATGTCGGCGTCGGTGTAGCCAAGATCGAGAAGCTTCGCGTACAGCACGTCGTAGTCAGTCTTGTTCCAGGTGCCCTTGATCAGGATGATCTTATGGTTGTTAGGGGGCACGGGCGTCGTTGAGATGGTGAAACTGTTCTGAGCGAAGCCGTACTTCCCGGTGTTGTCGTACGCGTAAGCCTCAATGGCGTAGTCTCCGGGCGTCAGGTTAGCGCCGGATGGCAGCCCACTCGTCTGCGACCATTGACCGTTTGTCACAGTTGCAGGGAACCCTCCCTCCGTGCTACTCCACGCGGTGGCGTTCCAGTAGGTATGGTCCGCGAGTCGCTGCAGATAGAGAACCACCGATTTGATACCGGTCCCGCTATTGTCAAGAACCGTACCCGAGATGGTGGAGAGCGTCTTCGTGGTCAACCCGGGAGTCGGAAATTCAAACGCGACGGTGGGCGGCCGGGCGGTCGCGATCTCTCCGGCCACGGCAATTCCGGCCACGTCAACATCTGGCATGGCGTCGAAGCTGCTGATGATCGAGCCGGTCGCGATGTCGAAGCGATACACATGTCCGGTTGTTTGGTCCGCGCTCCAGAACGATTTTCCGTCGGGATCCAGGTTGAGTGCGAACCAATTGTCCTCACCGGGCGCATCGTAGGTTTGAATGTCGGCGCCCGTTGAATCCAGGCGTTCAATGGTCTCGGTGTCCGCGACCAGGACGCCGCCGCCCGGCAGAAGTCGGAGGGCGTACGCAGAGTCGCCTGGCAGGCCGTCCGTGAAGTCACTCAGCGGCGCATCCGCGTTCAGATCGTAGCGCAGCACGCTCGCGCCTTCGGACGTGTAATAGAGGGTGCGCTGATCCGCGGCCAGGTCAATCCAGTCGATACCGCGATCCTCTACCGGCGGCGTGAACGAGCGGATGAGATTTCCCGTGGCGTCGAATTTAAGCAGCGCCGTACCGCCATCTGCCTGCCCAACGTACGCGTTCCCCGCCGCGTCGAAGAGGATCGATTCGGGGTCAGAATCGTAGTCCTGCCCGAAAGTTCCAAGCAGCACGCCATGGGTATTGAATACCGTGACCTCGTCATCAGTGAATCCGGTCACGTAAAGATTGCCCGTCGAATCAAAGGCCATCCCGGAGTTTTCCCCACCTCCCGTTGGGCCCTGCAGCGTTGACACCAGCGTTCCATCCGGCCGCCGCCACTGCACCTTGCCATTGCCAACAGCCACAAACACGTCACCGCGCTGAAAGGTCGGCAGATCGGCGCGTACGGCCGGCGCTTCGGAGAGCACGCAGAGAATGATGGCCGCCAGAATAAAGCCGGCGGTACGGTACGATTTAAAGTGGGATTTCAACATGCTCACTCTGTCTCCGTACGCGACGATGGCTTCTAAAACCGACATCATCGCCAACCTAACCTGGAGTTTGTTACTTCGGCGTCGTGGGCGCTGCACTCGCGACGCGCCAGAACTTGACGCTCATCCCAGGCTTGATGAGCGAGACAAGATTGGTGTAATGGCTGTTTACGGCCACGCAGTCGGCGAGCTTGCCCGCCGTAACAACCCGTAGAATTACCAGGACGGTCCGCACCTCCAGCACCGCTCCCGTAATCGGGTCAATCACCGTTTGCGGCGCCTTCACGCCCACCCGGTCATCCACCCTCAGTCCCTCGGCCCCGCCGATTGTGAGGGTCACCGTACCGTCAGAAACCATTGCCACCACCGGCCCGGATGGATCGGCGGGTGGGATAGAAGTTGCGGGTGGGATAGAAGTCTCGGATGGCGGTGCGGCAGGCTCAGGATGCGGCGCCACGCTTTGCGCCGGCGCCGCGGCCGGGGATTTAATAAGCATTCGCGGCGCGATGGCTGCCGGGGCAACCTGGACAGCTTTATCAACGTACATCTGGAACTGGTGCCCCTTGTGCACCCAGGTATTGCCGCCCTTCCATAGAAAGCCCGATGGAGTGAGCAGCACTGTCACCGCGATAGACGCGCCTTTGTGACTCGGGCCGTGTTGGCTCATCGTCTCCTGCGATCTCAGCGGGACCTGCGTTCCGTCAGGACAGAGTATGTAGTCGCAGGTGAACTTGAGCTTGCCAGAACGGCCGAACATTCCGGAGTGCGATGAATAGAGGACCTTGCCAAACGCGGGAGCGCCTGCCGGAATCAGGATGAAGCGCCCATCGGGGCTCATGATATTTTCAGCAACCGTGTAATGGACAATCTGGCCCTTTTTTGACCGGCCCGAGGCGAGCTCCTCAGAGAGATTCACACTCACCGGTGTTCCTTCTGTCAGTGTCCGTGCGGCAGACGCCTGAGCTCCGGCGCGAGTGGAACCCGATGCGAACATAACGGCAATAGCTACCGCCAGAAGTCCGTTCGTCCAAATCGCTCTCGATCGAATGCTCACGATTCTTCTCCTCGCTCCAAACGCGAATAGTGCGGATGTCCAGGCCCATCACCTGCCCACACCAGACGAACTACACCCCAGTATTCCGAACAACACACCACGGGCAGGCACAATTGGTTGTGTTGCCCGAAAGCGCTCATGATTGGTTTTACCGGCGATTCCCGCGCCCCACCGATACGGCCGCTAAGCAGCCAGGGGACTTATTCTTCGCTTTCGTCACCAGTATATATTATATTTCACTACGCGTCAAGACGTTTTCACTATTATGGCGCAATTTCCTTTCTTTGCGAGAGATAAAACTGTCGCCCGCTCGATTGTTATGGTGCAAACCACGTGTTAACCGGTCTATTCTAGCCGATTTTGAACGGATTCTTACGCTTCAGCGCGCTCGGTTCGCACAGATAAGCTGTCACTGCCGGCTGGTTTTCTGGTTGCACTCTGGTGAAGAGCTCGCTATGCTGTCTCTTAAGGCATAGAACGTGTACAATAGGAGGATGGTCCTTGAAGATGGATCCTGACTCGAACGGGCATGGAGCGCATTGGACTGAGAAACATGAGGAGGTAAAATTGATGCGCTCAGCGGACGATGTTGTTGAGTCAGAATTTGGCGCCTGGCTAAATGCCCGCATTTCGGAAAGTCAGATCGATCCTACCGGGCTTGCGGCACGCGCCGGCATTAGCCACGGTTACCTTTCCATGCTCCGTTCCGGTCAGCGGCTGCGGCCTTCGCCCGACGTGGTGGACGCCCTCGCGGCCGCGCTGGGCGCGCCCACCGATGAAGCGCGCCATGCCGCCGGACATCCTCCCCGTTCTATCCGCGATCTGCCTCGCGCCGGGTCCACGCGCCGCGGCGCGTCGCACTCCGGCTTTCAGGCCCCTGGCGCTGCCTTTGATCCCGACTGGTATATTCACCGCGTTACGGAGGAGCGTCAGGCAATTTCGCTGCTCGGCACGCCGGGAGCGCCGGCCGTTGTCTGGGGCCCCATCCATTTCGGGAAGACCTGGCTCATGCGGGGCGTTCTCAAATCTTTCTCGGAAACTCGAGGTCCTGGCTGTCGCGTTGTCGCCATTAACCTGCGCGGCGGATTGGGCGAAGGCGCCCTCGATTCGTCGGAGCGATTGCTGCGCGAAATCGGCGCTCGCGTACTCGCTGCCCTGGAGCTGCCTGAAGAGTGGCTCGACGAAAGCTGGAGCAGCGCACGCACTCCCAGCGCGAACCTCAGCGCCTTGATCGAGGATAGGGCGCTTGCTGAGGGAGACGGGGAGCTGGTGTTAGCGATTGACCAGGTGGACGAGTTAATCGGACGCTCGTTTCAGAACGATGTCTTCGGGCTGCTCCGCGCCTGGGCCGAAGACGCCTATCGTGAACCCTGGTCCCGGGTCCGACTGATGTTAGCGGTCTCCATGAACCCGGTCCGGTTGACCGACACGTTGACCCAATCCCCATTCAATCTCACTCCTCCCATCAAACTGACGGATCTGAGCGAGGTCGATCTTGGCAGGCTCGCCGGGTTTTATAGGCTGCAGTACTCCGAGGAAGAAATCCAGCGACTACGGGATCTTGTCGGCGGCCATCCTTATCTCACCCGGCTCCCCCTGTGGGCCTCCGCTGCGCGGGGCGAACGACTGGGTGTCCTGC
The DNA here is from genome assembly GCA_035686845.1 of Armatimonadota bacterium. Taxonomy (GTDB): domain Bacteria; phylum Armatimonadota; class DASRZA01; order DASRZA01; family DASRZA01; genus DASRZA01. The sequence goes on from DASRZA010000577.1 coordinate 4,504, forward strand.
TGGACGAGGCAGACCCGGATAATTCTGTCTTTGGCCCCCATCTTCAGGGACGTCTCAACTGGCTGCGCCAGAATGAAGATCTCAGCCGCGCCGTGCGGGAACTTCTTACCTCTACCAGCGTCAGGATAGATCCGGCTGTTTATTATGAGCTCGAGCGATCGGGGTTGGTGGAGAGAGAAGCCGGCGTGCCGCGACTGCGTTACCGTCTCTACAAAGATTACCTGGAGAGCCGGTTGTGAATCCCGGCCCGGTTGTGAGTCCCGGCCCCGTCAGCATTGATGATCGGAAGCCAGGTTTTCAATCCGGCGGAACATTGCGATCGGGGTCTATCTACGTTGAGCGGCCCGCGGATGTCGAATTGGTGGAGGCGCTGGATGCGGGCGAATTCTGCTACGTGCTTGCCCCACGGCAGATTGGGAAGTCCAGTTTGCGGGCTCGAGCGGCGGAAAGGCTTGAAGCACGCGGCGTGCGGTGCGCAGCGATCGACCTGAATCGCATCGGTTCAAGCGATCTAACGCCGGATCAATGGTACGCCAGCCTCGGCCATACACTGGCGCGGCAGCTCCATCTCTCTAAGGATCCATCGGCGCCGGCTTCATCGATTTTGGACCGGTCTCCTGTGGAGCGATGGTTTGCATTTTTGCGCGATCCGCTGCTCTCCGAGATCAAGGGTCGCGTGGTCCTCTTCATCGACGAGATCGATAGCGTTCGATCGCTTCCGTTCGAGACCGATGACTTCTTCGCCTTCATACGGGCGATCCATAACGCCCGGCCCGACGACCCCGCGTTCGAGCGACTTACCGTCTGCCTGATTGGCGTCGCCACGCCGGGCGACCTGATCCGCGATCCGGACAAAACACCCTTCAATATTGGCCGCGGAATTCGCCTGGAAGACTTTACGCCGGATGAGGCTGAGGCGCTGCTGCCCGGACTGGAGGATCTGGGGGATTCGCCCCGTGCGCTGCTCCGGGCCGTGCTCGATTGGACCGACGGCCATCCGTACATGACACAGCGCGTGTGTGATGAACTGGCGCGCGCAGGGCCGTCAGACCGCGGCGCAGTCGAACGCGTGGCGGAGGTGATTGAGCGTGTTTTTCTGACCGGAGGACGGACGGAAGACGCCAGCCTGGCCGACGCCGACCGTCGTTTCAGCGCACGGGGCG
>DASRZA010000578.1:0-5580 GCA_035686845.1 Armatimonadota bacterium
GACGGCGATTCCCAATGTAACGAACAGCGCTATTAGCTTCTTCATTCATTCCCCCAAAAATGGGCGCGAGGCGCGTAAAGAGGGCGCGAGGTATGAGGCGCGAGGCGCCGGGCGTTCGGTGCTTTTGATTCATCCTTCATCCTTCATCCTTCATCCTTTTTGCGTCCTCCGTCCTTCGTCCTCCGTCCTCCATCCTTCGTCCTCCGTCCTCCGTCCGCGCTATTCCCGCCTCGTCACCTTTTCCACCCGTTCTCCAGGCACGATGCCCTGGGCGCCAGCCCAGAGGCAGGAGAGAAACTCGGCAGCGACGATGGCGGGTATGGGAAAGAGATCTTCGGAAAGCGGCGGCAGCTTAAAGATCGCGAGGTTCGGGCGGAGATGATCCGGAGCGATCCGGTCAGGTCCACGCGCGTCCTGGTTGTTCACGTCGTTGGTCACCCAGGCGACGCGGGCGCTCCGATCCAACAGATCTTCCACCAGGCCACTGGCGAGCTCCGCGGTCGGCCCGACGCTGCTGAAAACAAGGGCGCAGCGTTCTGAGCCAATATCATGAATCGGGCCATGCCGCAGCAGTCCTATACTATGCGCCGCGCCCAGAACGCCGGCCGCCTCCCGGAGAATGAGCGCCGACTGCTGCGCCGCGGCGAGCGCCGGACCGCGGCCCACAACATCCAGGAACGAGGGAAATCCGAGCAGATGATCCAGCCTGGCGGCCTGCTCGGCCGCCGTGTTCAGGACACTTTCAATTGCTGAAGTCGCGACCCGGAGATCCTCCAGCAAATCGTCGACGTCGCCGACCGCCGCGGCTGACGCGAGCAGCGAAACAGCGACGGTATTCACAAACGTCCGGGAAGACGTAGCGCTCTCGACGCCGGCATGGAGAGGAAGGGAGAGCGCGGCGCCCTCCGCAAGCGTACTTTCCAGATTGTTCGTGATCGCCACGTAGGGTTTCCGGCGCCACCGTTCGGCCAGCCGGATGACCTCGACGCTTTCGCCGGACTGCGAAACAAGAACCGGAAGCGCGCCCGGTGGAAGCGATCCATCATGATAATGGAGAACCTCACTGGCGTCCAGTGTGACGGCCCAGACACCCATCCGGTCCAGCCGGAGGGCGGCGCCATAAGGGGCGTAAAGGCTGCTGCCCATGCCGACAAACGCTATCCAGCGTCCCTTCGCGAGCCGACCGAACTCATTCAGTCGTGATCGGTCAGTGCCCTTATATTGCTGAATCGCCAGGTCAAGCGCCGCTGGCTGATTCATCACGTCTCGGTAGAAGGGCGTGTCGGGAATGCTGGGCGACTTGCGCGGGCCATCCGTCAAGAATCAGACCTCCCTGGCGCCGCCCGTTCATCGCGGCGAATCTCGTACATCTCTTTCCAGTAGCGGCCCTGCCGATGGCGGACCACCGAGTCAAGATATTCGTCGAAGATGGCCTGTTCGCCTTCTTGCGTAATGGCGCCGGCGACCGCCTGCAGCAGCTCCCGGCCGCCCACCACGCCATCACCGAAATGAGCCGCCATAATCGCGGCCGAATAGAGCGATGAGATCGCCTCGGCGGTGCTCATGGCGCCCTCTGATCGACGGACCTTTGCCGATCCTTCCAGGGTTTGCCCCGTTCTTATCTCAGCAAAGATCTGAACCAGAGTGGCCACCGCGTCGGTGGGAATTTCGGCCTGGATCCGGTAGTCGCTCATCAGCTCACGCGTCCGCCGGAGCACCAGCGCCGTTTCAACCTCAACGTCGGTGAGCGCCGGCAGCGATACAAAGCTGAACCGGCGGCGGAGAGCCGCCGACATGTCATTCACACCCCGGTCCCGGGTGTTAGCCGTGGCGATCACGTTGAAACCGCGCCGCGCCGGCTGCACCGCTTCCAACTCGGGGATGGCGATCGCCTTCTCAGAAAGAATAGAGATCAGCGTATCCTGAACCTCCGGGGCGCATCGCGTCACCTCTTCGAAGCGCACCAGCAGACCGGCGCGCATTCCAGATAAGATTGGCGCGGGCACGAGGGAACGCTCGCCCGGTCCCTCGGCAAGGAGCAGCGCGTAGTTCCAGGTATATTTTACCTGGTCTTCCGTAATTCCTGCGGTGCCCTGGATCACGAGCTGCGAGGTGCCGGAAATGGCGGCGGCGAGGTGCTCGGAAAGCCAGGATTTTGCCGTGCCGGGCGGCCCGGTCAAGAGCAGCGCGCGGTCCGAAGCGAGCGAGGCGATGGCGAGCTGAGCCAGGTCGCGGTCTCCCACAAACTTGGGCTGGATGTCGAGCGCCGCGTCACCTAAAATGAACTTCTCCACCATGCGGGGCGAGAGGCGCCATCCGGCCGGCCGGGCGTACTGATCCGCCGCCGCAAGGCGATCCAGCTCGTCGCGGTGCCGCACTTCGGCCGGCGCGCGGGCGATCTCGGCGTCTTCCGCTTCCGGATCCGCCGTATCCGAGTCCGGCGCAGGGGCAGCCTTGCGCTTCACTCGCGACGCCCTTGCGGCCGGCGCGTCTCAGGGGCCCGGTTTACTGCCTCGCCTCGGGCTTTCACGCGAATTTCGGATCGGTGACGCGCTGCTCTTTCACCGAAGCTTTTTCGCGAGAACCAGCCTTCAATTCCTCAATCAGCCGGTCGTAACGCGGGCGATCCACGGGCACGCTCACCGGTTCGCCCGTCTTTCCGGAGAGAATAATTCCGTCGATCATCTCCACGGCGTTCAGGCCCTCTTCGCCCGGAGCGATCAGCGGCTCTCCATATAGAATCGAGCGGGCGAAATTGCGCGTGATCGCGCCATGGCCCTGCTCGCGAGGGACAATCTCAACCTCCACCTCACGGGCTTTTGGCCCGGACCACATCTCGGTAGAAGATCGGGTGAACTCCTTAATGGAGGAATCGAGCTTCCAATAGGTCGCCTTACCGCCATGCAGCACGAGCTTGCCCATGTCGCCGCAGATTTCGATGCGATCCTGTCCGGGCGCTTCGGTGGTGCTGGCATAGAGATAGCCATGCGCGCCATTGGCGTATTCCAGCATGGCGAACGCCTCATCCTCCACTTCAATATCATGCAGACGAGTGCGGGTCTGGGCCGTGATGCGGGAGGGGAGGCCGGCAAGCCAGGTAAAGAGGTCCAACATGTGCGGCGCCTGGTTGATCAGCACACCGCCGCCCTCACCCGCCCACGTCGCACGCCAGCCGCCCGAATCGTAATAGGCCTGGCTGCGGTACCAGCCCATGATCAACGCCGTGCGGTAAATCTCGCCCAGGCCGCCATCCTGAATCACCTTGTGGACCGCCTGGTTCACCGCCTCGGAGCGCATCTGGTACATCACTCCAAACTGTTTACCCGAGCGTTTCGCCGCCGCGATCATATTACCGGCCTGCGAAACCGTAACCGCGATCGGCTTCTCGGAGAGGACGTGGATCCCCCGGTCAAACGCGTCGATGGCGATAGGAGGATGGAAGTAATGGGGTGTGGCGATCAGAACCATGTCGACGAGACCGCTGTCGAGGAGCTCCTTATAATCATTGAAGCCTGGCACACCGGCTTTGGAAGCGACGGATTGGCAGACTTCGTTATTGGCGTCACTGACCGCCGTCAGCTCCACCTCCTCCAGGCTGGGAATAATGCGGACATGGCCGCTCCCCATCCCACCCACGCCGATAATGCCGCATCGAACTCGATCCATAACAGTTAGCCTCTCCAGTTCTTCTCACGTGATTATTGATCTCGGGGACGACGAAGAACTTCTAAGCCGGGAGTGCGCCCGGGGACCCGCCTAACAGTTTAACCGCTCGCGCGCAAAAGAGACCGATCTTCCAAATGTCCGGTACAGAAGATCCGGTCACTTACCGTTTGTTAGAAACCGGGCGTGGTGTGGGTATGATCAGGGCGTCGTTCGAATTGTCACACCGCGTCCAATCCGCAGCCAATCGATTCATCCGCAGAAGACACAGAAGAACGCAGATAAAGACACAAGCGTAGAGCGTTCGCCCATCATCCGTTCTCTCTTCGCTCTTTCTGCGCAGTTCTGCGTTCTCTGCGGATCAACAGACAGCCGATTCATCCGCAGAAGACACAGAAGAACGCAGATAAAGACACAAGCGTAGAGCGTTCGCCCATCATCCCTTCTCTCGTCGCTCTTTCTGCGTAGTTCTGCGTTCTCTGCGGATCAACAGACAGCCGATTCATCCGCAGAAGACGGAGCGGGCGGAGAGTGGGAGGGCCGCGAGCATGCTCTGCTCGCCGCGGAACACACAGATACCGATAGCGGGTAGTATACGGGACCAGCAGGGCCAGTGGTCGTTCGAGGACGACTCGCAAGAAGGAGCCAGCGATGAAAATGACAACGCTGCCGCTGAACAGCATCGACATAGATCCGGGCCAGCCGCGGTTGGTCGTTGACGCGGCGCTCAAGGATCTGAGTTTGAGCATCCTCAGGGAGGGAGTGATCCAGCCGATCCTCGTGCGGCCGGCGGGAGAGCGATACCGGCTGGTGTGCGGCGAGAGGCGCCTTCGCGCCTGCGAAATGGCGGGGCTGACGGAGATCCCCGCCATCATTCGAGACCTGGACGACACACAGGCGCGAGAGATCCAGCTTGTGGAAAATGGGCAGCGCCGCGGCCTTTCGGACGTGGATTGGGGCCGAGCAATCCGCGATCTGTATGAGCGGCTCAAAAACAGCGACCAACGGATGTCGTGGAATAAGGTCGGAATGATGGTAGGTCTCACCCGCGAGCGAATTCATCAACTCTACAGCCTGGCGTATCTCCCGGCGCCAATTTTAGAGATGTTAGCAAGCGGCCTGCTCTCCGGCTCCCACGGCCTGCAGCTCGCGCGGCTCAAGCAGCAGCTGGAGCTGCAGCAGAAGCTGAGGGAACAGGCCTGCAAGGCTTCGCCCAAATGTCGCTGCTGCCCCATCAGTGTGGCGGATCTCCGAAGCCGTATTGACGCCCTGCTGGGCGAAGGGAACGGCGGCGCAGATAGGCTGCTGCGGGAATTGGCGCCGATTCGCCGCGCAATCATTGCGGGACTGGACGAACCGGGGTGTGCGGTGATGCGTGAGGCGCTGGAGGATCTGCTGGGGATGCTCCCCCATCACGCGGCAAAGTGTTAAATCGATTTAACAGATCGATCGAAAATAATTGGATAGATTTTGCGGAGGAGTTGACAGAGGACTTCGCGCAGGCTACCATAGGCCACTTCACGATAAATGCGCCGAATCACACAGTAGGTTGGTATCCGGCTCTAATCCGAAATTCGGGGATATGGGCGCGGCGCCTCACCTTCCTGCGTGAGCAGGGCCGGCGGACCGGCGCCCAAATCTAATGGAACGCCTGGTCATCAAGATGCTCGCACGTCTCAGGTTCGTTCTTCGCTGCTGCACTGTCCTATCATTCACCGCCGCGGTCGCGGCGCTGCTCCCCATAGCTGCGTTCGGCGCCACGACCTCTCTCCCGGCCTCTCCCCGAAACGGGAAGAGGAGTCTCGAAACCTCTCTCCCGCCCTCTCCCCGAAACGGGAAGAGGAGTCTCGAAACCTCTCTCCCGGCCTCTCCCCGAAACGGGAAGAGGAGTCTCGAAACCTCTCTCCCGGCCTCTCC
>DASRZA010000579.1:0-12638 GCA_035686845.1 Armatimonadota bacterium
TGACTCATGATAAATACTTCAAGGACGCCTACCATACGTTCGCGCTGCTCTGGGAGAAGGACATAATTTCCGTTCTGGTGGATGGAAAGGTTTATGAGACGCGGACTCCGGCCGACATCCCGGGAAAGACGTGGGTCTTTAACCATCCCTTCTTCTTTATCGCCAACGTCGCCGTTGGCGGAAACTTTCCCGGAAATCCCAACAGCACGACGACGTTCCCTCAGAAGATGCTGATCGACTATGTGCGGGTCTACCAGAAGCCGGGTGACGAGCCGGCCGGGAATCTTGCGCAGGCCCGGAATAACAACCACCCAGGCGCCGTTGGCCTGGGACCCACCAGCATCATGATTAACGGCGAGTGACGAACAGCGGTGATCTGCAGCGATGAGTGGTTACGCAGTTTCGGGAAGAGGATTGCTGACGTGGAGATCATAACATTCACGACTCACAAAGCAGGCGCCTGGCAGCCGATGCGGGTGGGCGCCAGCCTGGGCAGCCACTACAGCGATTATTTGCTGGATTTCGAGGGGGCATTTGACGGCGCGGAAAAGCCTGCGAGTCAACTCGCCTGGCTGGACATGGATGCTCAGTGGTTTCAGAGTTCACAGGAGCGATATGAGACGCTGATCGGCGCCCCCGATCGACTCGAGGAGACGCTCGAAAAGGGTTGGCTGACGCGGCGATCAGAGGCTTACTGGCTTGCGTCTGTCCCGCGCCCGGGAAAGCTAATCTGCATCGGCCTCAATTACCGCGACCACGCGGCTGAGAGCGGCGCGTCGATTCCTGAGCGCCCGGTCGTGTTTTCCAAATTCTCATCCTCCGTCATCGCGCCCGGCGAGGCGGTTATCCTACCGGCCGGCAGCCAGCAAGTCGATTACGAAGCGGAGCTCGCGGTCGTAATGGGGCGGCGCGCGAAGAACGTGAGCGCGAGTCGCGCGCTCGACTACGTGCTGGGTTACACCACATTTAATGATGTCAGCGCTCGTGATTTTCAATTTGCCGACGGGCAGTGGCAGCGCGGCAAATCCTGTGACACGTTCGCGCCGATGGGCTCGCCCATTGTTACTACCGATAGGATTCCTGATCCGAACCGGCTGTCGATCAAGCTGACGCTCAACGGCGAGACCATGCAGGACTCCAATACCGACCAGATGATCTTCAGCGTGCCGGAATTGATTGAGTTTATCTCTCAGACAATCACACTGGAACCCGGCGACGTGATCGCGACCGGAACACCGCATGGCGTGGGCTTCGCGCGCAAACCGCCCGTGTTTCTAAAGCCGGGCGACTTCATGGAGGTGGAGATTGAGGGGGTGGGTAAGCTTGGCAATCCGGTGGTCGCCGCTGACGCCGGCGTTTATCCGGTAGATCCGCTCCCACTCATGATGAGAGGCCGGAGATAACGCTTTTCCGGTGTATCGCCGACGAGTTCGAAGCCAATCGGACACTTTGGAACGGAGCCAGCGGGTTCACCGTTTGGAAGCCTCGTGATGACCGGTCCTGCATCAAAACCAGAATTGTTTTGGGTTTTGGGGCCAAAAGAGGTACAATTCCCGAGGAGGAGCGATGCCAGACGAAACGGAACAAGGCCAGGAGGATATTGATCTTGCTTCGGCGTTCGGCGCCGAGGATGTTTCCGCTCAGTGCTTTTCCATCTATATTCCAAACAAAGATCGAAACGGTGATGAGATTGGAAATCAGCGCCGATGGGTCCTTGAAGCGATCCGACTTCTGTCCCAGATCAATGGCGGCTGCACAGCGATGCCGCCTGTAGAGGGGGGATGGCTAAACGACGAAGGTAAGATAGTTTGGGAATGCCCGGTCGTGATCTACTCCTTCATTCGCCCGGAGGCGATTCTCGCGGAGTATCCGCTGAATCGGGAGTTCTTGCATCGAATGGGTCGTGAGACGAATCAGGGCGAGGTCGCTTTTGAGTTCGACAGCCGATTTTACAAAATAAGGACATTCGATCCGCTTTACGGGGAAAACTATGATGAATCGTATTCGTGCCACCGGGCCAACACCCCGTCTTATTCGAGATACCGGGGCTCCCCTGCCGCGAGTCGATCCCAGCGAAGTGGCGGCGAAGCTTGGCGCAGATGCGTCTTCAGCACGGCTCGAACAGTCTCTGGCGCCAATCACCCTTTTCGCGGTTCGGGAGGAGTTGATCAATCGGCTTCAGTCCAGCGGAGGACGCCCCGGCCTCGCCCGGGACCAACCGTCGAGTTAAGATCCCATTAGCAGACAGTGAGTGGCAGGCTCTCGAGGAACTGGCGGCATCAATCTCGAAGCCCGGGGCGAAGTCATCTGCCGGACAGGTCGCGAGTGTCCTTCTCAGCCTCTCTCTTCGTCAGCACAACATCCAAAGCCGAGTCGGAAGCTGCGACTTCAGATAGGATCATTGTTCGGGTCGCCATGAACAAGACATCCGCGAGGCGCACAGTGAGCGCGGATGGACCTGGGCGCGTTACAGGCGAGGACAAGCGCTCTTTCGGAAGGCCGCGCGATCTCATGGGAAGAAATGGTTACTCGTAAAGCAACAAGAGGTTAAGACGAAAATCGGCCCGTAGCGGCGTCCGCTTGTTTCCTGTACGAGGCCCCGATACCGGTCGCTACGATCCGGGGACGACCGGCTCAGACATAGCGCGGAGAACGGCGCGGCGCCGAACCCGTCGTGGAGAAACGATGGTATTCGCCGATCTAAAAAATGACTTCGTCTTCCGGCGCATCTTTGCGAAACATCCGGAGCTCCTTCGCGGGCTGTTAAACGACTTGCTCGACCGTCGCGGCGACCAGGCTATTGAAGCTATCGAATACCTGCCGAGCGAACAGCGCTCACGTGTAGCTGGCGCCAGGTTCTCCATCCTGGATGTCCGGTGCCGCGATCGCGCCGGCGCGACCTTTGTCGCCGCCATGCAGCTGCTCCACGTCCCGGGTTACATCAACCGTGACTTCTACGACGCCTGCAAAGCCCACATACACCAGGCCCGGCACGCAGAGCCTAACGCGAAACTTACGGACGTGGTGACAATCTCCATCTGTGACTTCGTCCTCTGGCCGGACGCGGAGCAGGACGCTTTGAAGCTTCCCAGGGTTCCGATGCTCAGCCGGTGGAACATGACCGAGTGTGGTTCTGGCAATAACGGGCTTCTACAGGTACAGTACGCTTTTTTGGAGCTGCCAAAGCTATCGAGCAGGCGGCCTGATAACGGGGCCGAACTGTGGGCATGGCTGTTCGTGCATGCTCCTAAAATGGCCGAGGTTCCGGCGGATCTACCGCCAGGGCCGTACCGGGAGGCGGTGGAGCTTGCGAACGCATCGACGTTCACCCAGCTCGAGCTCGATGCGTACCAACGGGTAGTATTCGAGATCCAGCAGACGCGCGATTATGGCGACGCCCGGCGGGCCGAAGGTAGAGCCAGAGCCGAAGGTAGAGCCAGAGCCAGAGCCAGGGGCAAAGCCGAGGCGATACTGCTGATCCTGAAAGCCCGCGGGATTGTGGTGAGCAGCGAAATCCGGGCTCGCATCGCCGCTTGCGCGGATGACGCCATTCTCGACCGCTGGATTGCTCGCGCCGCCACCGCCGCGTTGGCAGAGGAGATCGTGACTGAACCGTAAACTCAGAACCTTATCTACCAAGCAGTGAGAAATGAGTGTACCCGCGCCTCGCGGCCGCCCGGAGCGGTCGTCGAACTTCGGTTGCGGGTGGACGCCATGCGGAAGGGCGCCAATCAGCGCTTCATCGGCCGGTTGCTTTCAGGGCATCTCAGCGACCGGATTTGGAACCGAGTCGTTCAGTTTCTCGGTGATGCGCTTTACATCGATGGAGCGCGCCAGGCCCTCCCCGCCGGCGGTCGCGCCGGCCGCGAACCACCCTGCCCGGTTCGCCGAAGCCTCGTAGAGATCACGTTTGCGATCAGGGTCGGGGCAAGTGTCGGCAAGAGCCTCTAAGAGGAGCGCGCCGTAGTCGCTATCTCCGCAATAGTCAGATTGATCGGCGACGATGTTGAACGACGCTAAGACTTCAGTAAATGCGCTGTCCGGTAAGTCGATTAGCGCTTCCGCCAGCATCATCAACGGCGTCGGGTCTTGCCCAAGCGATCTGAGACCGGCCTGGTAGTTTGTCAATTCCTCGGGCAATGCCAATGGCATGGCCTATCCCTTCTGAAACGGAGGATTCGTAAAAGGGCGAGCCTTCGGGCCTACTCTACACGCGAAAGTGGGCAGCGTCAATGCCGCGATGATCCTCCGGGACCCGGCTTCAGCGGCGGCGCTTGGCCTGGAGATGCTCCATATCGACGCGGGATGGTTTCGCGGGGTGGGTGACTGGCGCCCTGACCCGGTGAAGTTTCCGCATGGGCTGGCTGCCGCGGCGGATTACGCCCACGCGAAGGGTCTCAAGTTCGGCCTGTGGGTAGGCTGGACGCAGGGCGGAATCGATGCCGACGCGGCAGACCGGCAGGTTATCCTCAACGTTTTCGCGCCGGATCGCCGGGATTGGTTCACGCACGATTATCCCCCGGACTGGAAACCGGCCGCATTCACCGGGGCGGACCTCTGCCTTTCCGACCCGGCGGCCGACAACTGGCTCCTGTCCATGCTGGATCGCCTCGTGAAAGAGTACCACCTGGACATGTTGGAGCATGATCAGCGGATGATCGTAGATAGCTGCAGCCGAACAGACCATCCCCATACAGCCTCCCCCGGAGGACATCGCTTATTACGCCGCCCGCGGCTATTAAGGGGTTTATGACGCGCTTCGCGCCCGCCACCCCGCGCTGCTGTTCGAGGACTGCGTGAACGGCGGACGGACTGTGGATTACGGGATTGTCCGCCGCGTCGACTATATCAGTATCACCGACACCTATTCGCCGCTTGCTAACCGCCGCGCCTTCTTTGACGCCTCTTATACCCTGCCCCCGGCAATGTGCGAATGCTACGTACAGAATGAAAACGCCAGGACCCCGGCTGAGTTCGCGACCATGCTTCGCAGCGGTATGATGGGCTGGTGCACCATCATGTGCGACACAACCCAATGGACGAAGGAGCAGCATGCCATCGCGCGCCGGCAGTTCAGCCTTTACAAGACGCGGCTGCGCTCACTGATTCGAAGCGGCAATCTGTATCACGCCTCGGCACGGCCGGACGGCGTCCACTGGGACGGTATCCAATACGCCGATCCCGCCGGGCGAAGCGCCGCGCTCATGGCGTTCCGGGGCAGCGCCGACGAAAAAAGTCATCTCTTTCCACTGCGCGGCCTCCAACCGAACGCGCGCTACCGAGTCTCGTTCGAGGATGGGACGGAGGCCTCTTTTGTACGCTCCGGCCGTGAGTTGACGGGCGGGGGGCGGACGTAACGCTCGCTGATCCCGGAAGTTCGCAGATCGTCTTTTTCACCCGGGAGCAATGAAATCAGCTCTCCCGCTCAGATAGCGCCGGTTCAGGAAGTGTACTTGTCGAGCGCCGCGAGCGCCGCGACAACTCCCCTCTTCTCTGCCCATGCGCGTGGGGTCGCCCAGGATTCGGCGTCCGGTTCAAGCGGGTCGGCCCCGCGCTCCAGAAACAGTTTCACCAGCTCGATCCGGCCCCAGCGGCAGGCCCAACCGAGCGGCGTGCTCTTGAGAAGGTTGTCGCGCAGATCGAGCCGCGCTCCGGCATCCAACAGCGCGTTCGCAAACCCTACTCGCTCCTCCGGAGTCACGTGGTCGCGGGATCCGGCGACACTGTGCAAAATCGTCAGGCCAAATTGCCCGCGATCGGGTTCTCGGCCGCGAATATTCGGGTCGCAGCGCTGCAGGAGCAGCTTAAAGCAGATAAGATGGGCGCCGCGGTCCCACTCAGGGTTTCCGGATCCATGACGCCACATCCGCAGCGGCTGCTCAAGAGCCGTCAACCACCCGACATCATCCCGGGGCCAGTTTACCTGTTCCAGGGCAGCTCGAACAATCTCGGGATCGCCTCCGCAGGCTGCGCCCCAGAGAGGCTGCTCCGCCACCGTCGTTCCACCCACCCCATCCAATCGATACACCGCGGCGCCCGACAGCATTTTGCGCGCCAGGTCCGTTTGGCGATAGAGGCCTGCGGTTGTCGCGGTGGGAATACCACCATAACGTTCCAGCAGCTTTACCATCTTCCAATCACACTGGCTGTACGCCTGAAACACCGGATCGCCGCTGGCGTACACCTGCGCGTTTGGATCCGCGCCGCCGGTGAGCAGCATTTGGGCCATCTCGTACTTGCCAGCTCCTGCGCAGTGCCACAGCGGCATGCCCCAGGTGAAAGCTCCGCCGTCTCCGACGCCAAGCCGCTTCCGCTCGTCCGGGTCGAACCCAAAACTTAGAAGCAGCGCCAGAACTTCCGGCCGGTTATGAGTCACGGCAATCCTGAGTAATCCCCCGGAATCCTCAATGGAATTGACAAGGGCGCCTTCGTCATGCCGGGTGCGCAGCCAGTCCGTTTCCCCGAGCGCCACTGCGGCGCGGGCCGTCATCACCGCGCCACCTTTCAGCAGGAGCGCGGCTGCAGCCGGGAACGACTCCGCGGCGCCGTCTCCCCATCCCTCCGCAGCGAGGTCAAGCGGCGCCCGGTCGTCTCTCCCACGCGCTTTCGCGTCAGCGCCATGATCCAGCAGCCATTGAACGACCAGCTCGTTCAGCTTTTGAGCCGCTAAGTGCAGCGGCGCCCAACCGTCGGAATCGCGAGAATGGATCAGGGATGATTCGGACTCCAATAACGCGATGGCCCGCGCAGTCTCGCTGGCAGCAATCGCGCGGAACAGTTCATCCGGCGCCAATGACCGCGAAGTATCCCGACCGCCATCCACGGCACGCCGGCGCTGCTCCGCAGCGTTGATAATCGCGACGATTTCGTCAAAACCGCGCTCAATGGCCATGGTCAGCGCCGTCGTGGCGTCGCGGTGAGGATAGACCCCCTCTCGGGCATTGGCGCCGTGCTCCATCAACAAGCCAACCATTTCCGGATTACGATTCAGGACCGCGTAATGCAGCGGCTGGTAATTGTCGATGCCCGTCCCGGCCAGCTCCGGCCGGACTTTGAGCATGGCACGCGCCCGGGAGAGGTCACCGGCACGAACGGCTTCTGCCAGCCAGCTAATGGTGGAGCCATCCACATACGCTTTGAGCTTCGGCCAGCTGCCGAAACCGTAGCTGCGCGCGAGCGCAAGCTGCGCTTCATGCAGCGCGAATCGGGTGGGATGCGCGCCGCTGTAATGGGCGTTTACCTCGGCGACGGCATCGGGCTCGCCGGCAAGAAAAGCCGTGCGCAGCTCTTTCGCCTGGCGCTTGAGCTGGTTGAGGTCCGAAGATTCTCGGAGCGTGCGGGTGGGAGGGACGTTTTGAGGCACGATGATCTCCTTTCCTGGCTGGGTTCTCGTCAGCCGGCGCGCCCGGTGTCCGCGTGCTCGGGCAGAAAAGAGTCATCAATGTCGACAATGGCGTTAAATCGTTCAGGTGGACGCAGTCCTTCCCGCGGACACGGCGGCGCCCCGAAGAGCCACATCTATTATAGCGGCGAGAATACCGGCCGCTCTCATGCCGCGTGAGCGGAGACTGTCCGCCATCTCCTCGGACGTTTTCCGCCGCGGCGCCCCCGAACCGGCGGGACGCTTCCAACCGCGCTGTCGCGATAGGAGCTTCACACGGCGACCGGGACGGTGTAATCGTCCGTGGCGGCGCCGGGAATGAGGCTGAAATCGCGAACGCTGCGGGCGACGACGGTGAGGCCGTGCAGTGCAGAGGAATTTGACTGGTCGGGAACGAACCCGGTGATTGTGACCGGCAGCGTGGGTGAGTTTGGGTCTCACCCCGGGGCACGGGACCTGTCCACCTATACCTCCTTGAACCAGTTTCTGAAACGGCTATCCATGAAAACCAGTTACTCACGCATTTTCGTCGCCGCGCTGCTGGCGGCGTCCGTCGCTCCAGCGATGTCTCAGGACGTCGGGCGCGTTTCGCCTGCCACGCTGCCAGTCCCTCTGCCAGCGGCCGTTCCGGTCTATCCCGAAACGCTGCGGGCGCACAATCGATGGACGCTGCCGATGACGGGAACCTGGCGGTTCGCTCTGACGCATGGCCGCATCATGGCCGGCGGTGAGTATGAGTCGGATCAGGCGACCTCCGAGAGTATTACCGCCTCCAGCAACCAGCCGGATAATCCTCCCCAGCACGCCTTTGATAACAGCACGTCCACCCGCTGGTGCGCGGACGGACACACCTTCCCCGAGTGGATGCAGGCGGATCTGGGGCATGCGCGCGAGATTGCCGGCATTACCCTGGCCTGGGAGCGGCCCAACGAGAAATACCGGTACCGCATCGAGGGCAGCCGCGATGCGAAGCACTGGAAAACGCTGGCCAATGCATCCGCCCCTCCCGGTAAGAGCGACGGTCCCGTCTCCATACCTGGCGTCCGGGCGCGTTTCGTGCGCATAACAGTGCTTGGAAGCAGCGGCGGGGGTTGGGCATCGATCCGGGAGTTCCGGATCAGCACGCTGGAAAACGGTCGGAAAGCGCAGCGGAGGCCTCCCACTCCCGCCGCGATGACCGCTGCAAACCGGGACGCTTTTGCTTCGCCCGGCTTTGACGATACCGCGTGGGATAATCTATGCGTCCCCTCCAACTGGGAAATTGCGGGCTATTCGCCGCCCACGTACAATTCGGTCGATAATACCGTGGGGCAGTACCGGCGTTGGGTCACCGTGCCGGCGGCATGGGCGGGCAGGCGCATCTACTGGCGCTTCGATGGGGCGCTGGACGGCGCGGAAGTGTTCGTCAATGGGAAGAGGGCCGGGTATCACGAAAGCGGATACACGGCGTGGGACATCGACCTGACCGGCCTGGTCCGTCCCGGTCGGCGCAACCTTTTCGCTGTTCGCGTGAGCAAAACCACGCCTTCGGTGGACTGCGAAACGGGCGACTTTCAGTGCATGGGCGGCATCTATCGGGAGACGTTCCTCACAGCGGTTCCGCAGACCCACGTCTCGGACATCACCGTGCGGACCCCGCTGGACGCCAACTACCGGGACGCGAGCCTGCAAACGCAGGCGCAGGTTCAGGGCGCGCCGGGCGCCGCGGTCGAACTGGCGGGAAGATTGTATGAGGCTAACGGCAGGCCTACCGCCGTGACGTTCTCTAACCAGGGGCGACTGGACGCGACGGGCAAGGAGTCGCTGTCGCTGAAAGCGCACGTGAAGGCGCCGAAGCTCTGGAATGCGGAAAAGCCCAACCTGTATTACGCCGTTTACCAGCTCTCCAGCGGCGGCAAACCGGTTGAGCGCGTGGAGCAGCGATTTGGATTCCGCCAGATCGAGATCAAGAACAACATTGTGCTCTGGAACGGCCGGCCGATCAAGTGTACGGGGACCTGCCGGCACGACTTCTGGGCGGACAAGGGCTTTGCGCTTACAGATAAAGAGTGGAACAAGGATCTCACCTTAATGAAAGCGGCGAACATCAACGCCATCCGCACCAGCCACTACAACCACGCGGCACGGTTCCTGGAGTTGTGCGACGAAAGAGGGATGTATATTCTGGACGAAGTACCCTTCTGCTGGATTGGCGACAAGGTCAAGGACCCGAAGTACGCGCCTTACATCCTTCAGCGGACCACCGAAACGCTGGATCGAGATAAGAACCGGCCGTGCGTGCTGGCGTGGAGTCTCGGCAACGAGAATCCTGTGGGGCCGGACTCCCAGGAAGTAATGGACCTCGTCAAGAAGATGGATCCAACTCGCCCGGCGTTTGTTTCCTCCACCAATCCGGGCGCCATCAAGGGGCAGGCGTGGGAAGACGATCATTATCCGGGTCCGGGCTACGTGGACCGTATCGCCGCGAATACCCGGTGGGGCGCCAACTTTTCGGAGCATCCGCACATCTTCTATCAAAAGGAGACGCAGGATTACGATCCCGGCGCGTCAGATTTATGGTCCGAGGCGCTCAGCAAAACCTGGGATAAGTTGTGGAAAGATCCCACCATTCTCGGTTCGTTCATCTGGGAATGGCAGAACCAGGGCATTGCGGATAAGTATCCGGACAAGAAACGGGACCTGTGGTACGGGCCAGACCACCTGCGCCAGGAGAATAACAAGGGCATCGTTACGGCTTACCGTGTCCCCAAGCCGGAATGGTGGATCGTGAAAATGGTCTACAGCCCGGTCGTGATAGCGACGCGAACCGTCAATCCCTCCGGCGGGACCTGCGCCGTGCCGCTTACCAACCATTATTCGTTCACGGACCTGAAGGAGCTGTCGTGCAAATGGACGGCTTTCGCAGGGAACAAGGTGTTGCGCACGGGAGTCACGCATATCGCCTGCGGGCCGTGGAAGTCCGTCCAGGCGTCATTCCCGGCCCCGGCGGGAATGACGAAGCTGCGCCTGGAGTTCGACCATCCGGATGGTTCCTCCGTAGTGGCGGCAAATCTGAGCGTCCCCGGCGCTCCCCTTCCCGCTCCGCCGCCATCGATGGGGACGGGTGGGCGGCTGACCGTTCAGGATTCGGCGGAAACTCTGAACATTAGCAGCGCCCTGCAGCAGATCCGTTTTGACAAAAGCTCCGGGCTAATTCGATCCTGGCGCGTGCATGGCAAGGATATAATGATAGGCGGTCCGATTATGAACCTTGGCGAGGGCAAGGCCGGCAGAGAAAGGAACTTTTATCGCTCGGCGCAGCCTCCGGTAACCGAGGGCGCGGAGGTCACGGCACTGACCGGCGCGGATGGCAATGTTCGCGTCCTCGCCAGGAGCAGCCTGTTAGCTGGGAAAGCGGGCGCGACTCTCGGGTCTTTCACCTGCATCTACAACATCAAGCCCGATGCCGAAATAACGGTGAACTGGGATCTGGTGTGGTCGGCGCCAGACATCAATCTCTGGGAAGAGGGGCTGAAGTTCACACTCCCGACATCGTTCACCCGGATGCGATGGCTGAGAGATTCCTACTTCACCGATTACCCTGCCGGGCACATGGGTGAACCGCTCGGAAGCTGCAGATCAAACGATGTCCGGTTCCGGGCATCCAAGCGAAGCCTGCGCTGGCTCACCCTCACGAATGCCGCGGGCGCCGGGATAGCGCTGCTGTCAAGAGACGATCCTCTGGTGGGCCGCGGCGCACCGGGCGCTGCCGGAACGACGCTTTTCGCCAGTCGGGAAGTGGCCGGTCCACGGGACTTCAGCGGGGCCTGGGTTTCCGACCATGATATCCGCGCCGTTAAGGGGAGGGCGCTTTCCGGGGCTTTCACGCTGCGAGCGATCGGGGTAACCGGTTAGATGAAGAGTGTCACCCCTGTAGACGTTCCACGAAGGCGGCGTGCTCCGGGGAGGCGATGCCCTGCTGCAGGACGGCCATCAACCGGGGACCATCGCCGGCGATGAGCGCCTTAGGATCCAGCCAGAGGCCGGGAAACACCTCGCTGCGCAGGATGCCGTCCGGCCCGGGCTGCAGCGGCTGGTAACGGTCTCCCTGCAGCGCAAACCAGTCGATGGCGTGGTCCTTGACCCGCCACACGATGTACTCCCGGATGCCGCGCTCCTCGTAGACAGACCGCTTGATGTGCAGATCATAGCTGACGCTGCTCGCTGCCACTTCCACCGCCAATTCCGGGGCGCCTTCCACATAGCTTTCCGGTCCGACAAGAGCCTGCCCGCCCCGCTCATGGGGGATCATCAATAGAATGTCTGGCTGTGGCTCGTCCTCCGGTCCCAGGCGTACTGTGGAGTTGTCTCCGGAACGGAGGCCGGAAGTCGCCATCTTATAGGTCACGATCCACCAGACTAAAGTAGAATGCGGCTCCCCATGATAACCCAGTGAAACCGGCGATGGCATATAGACGACTCCCCTCAGGAGTTCGGCCTTCTTCAGGCGCGGCATGGCCTCATAGCGCCGTTCAAACTCCTCACGGCTCAGGCAGTCGCCGTTTTCCAGCAGCGGAACGGATTCCGACGGCGCCTCCGTACGCAGCGCACTCGTAGACATGGTATTAACCTCCCGCAGCATTGACACGGAGATTATACCACAAGGGGTGTTGTCGATCCGGGTGCGCAGCCGGCGTGTTGGAGACGTGGGACGGTACCGTGGGTAAATTCGTTGGCGCAGATCCAGCAAACCTTGAGGGCGGCAAACGAGCGCTAACCGTGGCGGGGCCGGCGCCGGCCCCGCTGTTCCTATCCGAGAACAGGATACAATAGATTGATATATAGCTTGGATATGCAGATTGGGGATGGCGCATGACGGCGACGGTGGTTGGAGTATTCAAGGGTGGAAAGCTGGAACTTCTTGAGGAGCCGCAAGGTCTGCGAGATGGCCGCGTGAGGGTGACGATTGAGGAGGAGCCGGCGCGGCAACCCACAGTTGCGAATTGTGATCGACGAGCGTTTCTGCGTCTGCCGCTCTCAGAGCGGCGTCGCGTGTTGAAGGAGCAGGCTGAAAAGATTGTCACCCACTACGAGGCAGACACAGAGTGGCGGGAGTGGCTGGACGGAGATGTAGTTGAGAACTAAACACGCCTACGGCATGACGCCCTACGGGCGAAACCACCAGAGCGGGTACATGATGCCCGGGCAGCGCTCGCACTGAAAAGTCGCAGGAGAACCTAGCTTACCTGGGTCAACTTCATCAAAATAGGCGATGGCT
>DASRZA010000580.1:0-24345 GCA_035686845.1 Armatimonadota bacterium
CGGGCTACAAGATCGTCGTCGGTAAGCCGCTCCAGATCCCGGCCCCGCATTGATGGGACCAGCGATCTCGCGAGCCCGCAGCGAGTCTGTGATACGATTGACAAGGATTATCGACAGCCCCACCTCCTGGAAGGCCGGGATGGGTCGGCGCCCGCTCAAACGCCTCCACTCGGAAGCGGTGGCCGCGAGTGTGCCCGCCGTGGTTGCGGACCGCTCCGCGGCTGTCCTGCCCGAGCGGCGGGCCCGGTTTTAGCAAGACCATGCTTGATTTCGGTCCCTCTGAGGACTTCGACACCGCGTGCAAAGATTTTCTGTTGCCGGCATTACCCGTTGATTAACGGAGGTTTAAGACATTGGCGGACGCAGCTGCGCTTTACAGCCCGGAGATCGTGGAGCATTCCCGCTCCCGGCGGAACTTCCACGTGCCCCACGGAGCGGGCTTCCAGGCCTTGGAGCACAATGCCCTTTGCGGCGAGAGCATCAGCGTCTGCGCCCGGGTGGGGGACGGCATTATCCGGGATCTGAGCTTCCAGGAGGCCGGATGCGCCTTCGCCATGGCATCCGCCTCCATGATGACCGTTGCCCTAAAGGGAAAAACAGTGACGGAGGCGTCGTGCCTCGTCGGAAATCTGCAGGCGCACCTCAACGGCGGCGAGGAGCCGGCGGACCTGGCTGAACTGGGAGATCTCGCCGCGTTCGCCGCCGTCCGGGAGGCTCCGACGCGCATACCTTGCGTCCTTCTCCCGTGGACAGCGCTGCTGAACGCTCTGCCCGCGGGGCCGGAAGCGGGGACACAGGCGCGGAGGCCTGCGCCACTGGCGCGGGGACCGCAGGGATGAGGCCTATGACCCGAGGGAGTTCCCGTACGAAATCCGGTCTGCGACGCAGTCGAACGCCGACGCGGGCGCGATGGAAGCCGCCATCCGGGAGTTCCGGCCGGACGTGCTGGTTACCCTGGCGGACATCTGGACTCTGAACTGGATGACCGTGCTTCCCTCCGGGACGTGCGCTGGATCGGCTATTACCCTCTCGACGCGGGGCCGCTGATGCGCTCCTGCCTTCCGGTGCTGGAGCGCACGGGGTGAGCTGGCGGCGTACCGGCCCGAGGGCTTCTGGCAGTGCAAGGATACGCTGAGAGACCGGTGGCTCCTGGAGGGGCTGTGGAGAGGCTGCCGGGCGCCGTGGACGGTGTGGGAGTAAGCGTTTGTGATTCGTCCTCCGCCATACGTCCTACGTCCTCTGTCGCGAATTCCGAGGTCGCCCGCTGCCACCCTATCTTCGATCGAACTGCGGGTGATAGACCTCGTTGAAGAAGCGCCGGTGCTCCGGTGTCAACCCATCCAGCACTTCCTGTGGCGTCGTGGGCTTGTGATGCCGGACGTTGATATGGTTGTAAGCGCCGAAGATGGCGACTCGCGGGTTATGAGGGTTTCGCCACGTGTCCGCCGAATGCCGTACCGCTTCTGAGAAAATCACCAGCGATCCTGGTGGACAGGCGTAACTCTCCCATAACCCGGAATCTCGATGGTCGATACTCTCGATCCCCTTGCGGATAGTGTAATTGGCCTTGTGGCTTCCGGGGATAAAGCACGTCCCGCCCTGGTTCTCCAGAACTTCGGTCAGCTCCCAGACGACGCGAGTCATACCCGCGTAAATGCGGCCGTCATGAAAATTATAGGCGTAATTCGGGTTCGTCGTCCGACCGCCGGCGTGAGGACTCCACGGGGTTTCCGCTCCCTCGCGATAGCTTAAAAAGATATTTTCCAGACGGATTTTCTCCACGTCTTTGTCGATCACGTCGAGCAGAACGTCCATGACCGCCGGATGATCGATGAGAGTTTCGGCAATACCGCCCGGAAGCTGGCGCTGATGCGGCGGCAAGGATGCCGCATCGTTTCTCTGTCTCAGCACGAAATCCCGCATTGCGGCGGTTTCTTTCTCGTTCAATACCGCCGGCTTGACGATAAAACCCTTCAGGTCAAATACGATTCGATCATGTTGATTCATCGCCCGTCCCTCCCCGTCGAATTGCCGCCTCCGACGCAAGATAGTCTCGGTTCTCACTCGCCGCCTCGGACCGCCGCTGCTGCTCAAGGCTAATACCGCTCTTGTCCCCCTCAGTTCTATTCATCTCTGTAGATTTCCTGCTGCCCGCGACGCCCGGCAACCCTCCGGCCTCCAGTAAATGGGGGAGTCCGCGCCCGGTGTCGCTGCACGCGCCATACGGCAACCGGCCGAACGCACCCCAGCGCTTGTGGACTTATCGCGGGTGAGAGCCCCTGCGCATGCCACCAGGGCTGAAGCCCTTCGCTATGATCGGGCGTCCCTTCAGGACTTCACGGCCGGTCGTTATGCCGCCCCCGCGCCTCGCGCCTCCAGGGCTGAAGCCCTTCGCTATGTTCGGCCGTCCCTCCGGGACTTCAGGGCCAGCCGTTACAGCAGCGCGCCCGCGGCTCTCACCCACTCACCCTCTCACCCTCTCACCCTCTCACCCCCGTCACGCAACCTTCCGATGCCGTGGCGCGTCTAATCGCCGACATTCCGTGAGACCGGGCCGTCCCCCGCGCCCTCCATTCCGGCGCTTTGCCAGGCCCTGTCTCACCGCGTGTTGGAGACGTGTATCATGCTTCAAGGTCAACTTCACCGCCATTTCTGCGCATCCCAATCGCATTCTCTTGCGCCTGCGAACCATCGCCTCGCCCGCGCGGTGGTCCTTCTCCTCTTACTCACGGTGATGGCGGCCCTGCCGCTGCCGGTTATGATTTCGCCCGCCCGAGCGGAGACACCGCAGGAGACGTTCCGTTTCGCCACCGGTCTTTACAACCGGAAGTTCTACCGCGAGGCCGCAGATCAGTTTGAGAAGTACATGACGGATAACCCCGACGGCGCTCAAGCGCCGCAGGCTGAGTTCTGGTTAGGCGAATGTTTTTATCAAATGCAGCAGTGGACGAAGGCGGCGGAATCCTACCGGCGATTCCTGGTTCTGAATAAGGACCCGGCCGATCGGCCCCTCGCCGAGGCGCACCACGGTGACAGCCTCTTCAATCTGAACCAATTCGCCGCGGCTGCAGCCTCGTTCCACCTCGCCATGCAGGATGCGACGGATTCGCGAGTCAAGTCATACGCAAGCTACTGGTACGCCGAAAGCCTCTATCAGGAAAAAGACTACGCCCACGCGCTCGCGGCGTACAGCGCGATGTTAGAGAAGTATCCGACAAGCGATCTGAGCCGCTACGCGCTCTTCTCGAAAGCGGTCTGCTTGGCCGACCTCGGGAAAAACAAAGAGGCGGCGGCGGGTTTCAAAGCTTATCTCGCCCGCTACCCCAAAGAGAACAACGCCCCCGAAGCCGCGCTCCGCCTGGGGGACGCTCTCTACGCGGCGCAGGATTACACCGGCGCCGAAGCCGCCTATCAGAAGTTTCTCGACGACAACCCCGCCAATAAATACGCGCCGCAGGCCACCGACAGCCTGGCGTGGGCAAAGCTCAAGCTGAAAAAATACGCGGACGCCGCTCCCCTGTTCGATCAGATCGCCAACCGGACGCCCGACGCGCAAATTGATCAAAAGGCGATCGATGAAGCCGCGCTGCAGGCCGGGATCGCTTACTCCAAAGCGGGAGATCTGGCTAAAGCCCGGGCGTCCTGGAAGAAGGCGACCGCCGATCCCAACAGCTCGTTTGCGGCCGAAGCCGGCTATCTTCTGGCGCGGTCGCAGCTTGAGGCGAAAGATTACACCGGGGCTGCCCAATCGTTCCACGCATTCTTAAACGCTCATCCGGATGATCCACGGGCGCCGTACGCCGCCGCCGGCCTGGGAGACGCTTCGGCCGCTCTCAATCAGTATCAGGAAGCGGCCGACGCCTATGCGCTGGCGGCGAAGGGAGTGAAGGAACCGGCGCTCAAGCTCGCCGTGCTGACCGGGCTGCTCTGGGCGAATCAAAAGCTGGGAAACCAGCAGGAAGCGAACGCGGCGCAGGCGCAGATCACCCAAGAGTTCCCCAACAGCAAAATCGCCGCCATTTCGGGCCTTGACGATGCGGATCACGCCTACGCGGCCAAGCAGTACGCGGCCGCTCTGAGCGGCTACCGGGCCTTTGTGAAGGATCACCCCACTTCGCCGGACGCTGTGGAGGCTGCGTACCGTGCTGGCCTTTGCGAGCTGAAACTGGGCCGGCTATCGGAAGCCGCGACGTCTATGACCTTCCTGCAAAAGACTCATCCCACCTCGCCGCTGGCGTCGCAAGGGCTGCTGGCGCTCGCCGACGCGCAGTTCGAGGCCAAACACTATACGGATTCGATCCCGCTTTACGCCACGATTATCACGAAGTATCCGGCGTCGAAGTCCGCTCCCTGGGCGCTCTACGGACGGGCGAGCGCTCTCGTCCTCACCGGCGATCTCGACGGCGCCTACACGGACTTCGCCCTGCTCGCTGCCGATCATCACGACGATGCGAACGCTCCCGAGGCCGCGTTCCGGCTCGGCTGGATCCGGCAGAAGCAAAAGAAATGGGACGAAGCGGCCAGCGACTATGCGAAGAGCCTGGCCAGCTTCCCGCAGAGTCCCTTCTCCGCGGAGGCGCAGTTTCGCCTCGGAGAGGTGAAGGCGGCGCTGAAGCAGCCGGACGCCGCCATTGCCGCGTGGGATGCGGTCGTGAAGCAGTATCCAACCAGTCCATTCGCCGCCCAGGCGCTCTCGGCTGAGGGCTGGGCCGAAGTCGATCAGAAGAAGAACACGGAAGCGACCCAGGCTTTTGGGCAGCTGCTGGCCGATTATGCGTCGGCGCCCGGCGCAGCGGACGCCATGGCTGAATTGGCGGCCCTGAAGTTGGAGAGCGGGGATCTCGACGGCGCCGGCGCCCTCTTCGATCAGTTTACAACGAAGTACCCGAACAACCCGCAGATGGACCGGGCGGCCTATGGGCTCGCGCTGATCCAGTACAAGAAAGCTGATTATCCGGCCGCGGCCAGCCAGTTTCAGAAAGTGGTCGCCAACTATCCAACCAGCGATCTCCGGCCCGAGGCCCTCTTCTGGTCCGCGGAGAGCTTCCGCAAAGCGAAGCAGTTCGACCAGGCTCTTCCGCTCTACCAGGAGTTCTCACAGAAGTACCCTACGAGCGCTCAGGCCGCCGCCGCACTGCTCGGCGCCGGAGAATCCGAACAGGGCCTCGGACATTACGACGCGGCCATACCACTTTTCAAGCAGGCAGGTGATAAAGACGCCCAGCTTGGCGCTCGCACAGCCTGTTCAACGGGTGAATGTCTCCTGGCGGAGCACAAACCGGCAGATGCCTTAGAAGCGTTCCTGAAGGTCCTTGTGCTCTATCCCGACGCGCACGCCATCGCCGACGAAGCGCAGTTCGGCGTGGGGCAGGCTCAAGAGGCGCAGCAGCAGTGGCCCAAAGCGATAGACGCTTATTCCAAGGTTGCGGCGTCTCCCACCGCCGGCGCATGGGCCGATCAGGCCAAGCAGCGCCTCAAGGCTCTTAAACAGGCTCATCCGGCCTGAGCGGATAGCCCTCGGAAGTCAACGGATCATCATGATTCAGCAAGTAAAGCGGAGGCGTCAATGAATCCGGATAAAATCTCCATCAATTGGGGCCTGCGCGAATCGATGATTCCCTCGCTGATACTGCATCTGCTCTTCTTCTGGGGGCTGATGCACATGGTCATTCCATCCGGTCCCCGAACGCAGAATCAGATCGGCCTGAAAGTCCGGAATCCGGCGCCGCAGCACGCCATTAGTATTAAACTGGTGGAGCTGCCGCCGGCAAAAACAGCCGCGGCCATTCCGGAGAGGCGTCCGGTTATTCATCGTATTCAGCGTCAAAGTAGGGTCCCGCGTCGGAATATCTCGCCTCGTCCAGCGCGGCAGCCTGTTGCCCGCCACCGGAAGCTGGCGACGCCCGCTCCGCACCCCACCCACACGGCGCCCACACTGAGCAGTCATGAAGTCACACGGGTATTGCGCCATCTTGTGATTGTGAAGCGGCCGGCGAACAACCCGGTGGAATCCACGTTCCATCCGGTTCTTCCGGATCCCTTCGATCGGCCGGACGCGAGGGCGGATATTCGATCGACCGACGTACATCTCCCGGATGGAATGCGGCTGGATCGCAATACCCCGCTTCGCATGACCCATGAGCTTCCGAAGGGCGTGCCGATGGCGCTTCTCCCACGGCATATTCCGGTCCGCCAGAACGGGTCGGGGAATTCGCAAAACCAGGCGGAAGCGGGGCCAAAGATGGCGCTGCTCACCCACGATAACGGTATGGGCCTGGACACCTTCAAGCCGGTCCCCCACAGCGCCGGCGGCGGCCCGACTCAACTCCCCGGCGCTGATAACCCGAATCCCGGATCGGGCGGTATCCCGGCGTTCAGCGGCGCAATGGACAAAGTGGGATCGGCGGAGCCGTCTCCTCAGCAGGGCGGCGGTCCGATCGGTTTCCACGGGCCGGCGGGTAAACCGCGGCCGGGCCTGAGCGGGGTGATGACCGCGCCGAACAGCAGTTGGAAAACGGCGATAGCGACCGGGCCAAACGGCAGCCTCGGAACCGGCGCCGGCCGGTCTGGCAGAGGTGGCGGCGGAATCGGCGGCCCCGAATCGGCGCCCGGAATATTCTCTATGCGGCCAGGACACGCCGGCGGACCGGGGGAAGGCGCAGGCGGTGGAATCGGCGGAGGTATCGGGCGCGGCGTAGGTCGCGGAATTGGCGCCGGAATCGGCGGCGGCGATGGTCGTGGAGGCGGAGGGGGTGGCGCCGGGCTCGGCCATTCCGTGGGCGCCGGCACAGGCGGTTTGCGGCCGGGTACGCTCGGCAATGGCATTCCCAGCGGCATCGGCCAGGGCGGCGGCGGCGGCAGGCAGGGCCTGTTTCATCGCGGCGGCGGTGGCGGATTGCGTCCCGGCGGCGGTGGAGGCGGGCAGCAGGCGGCGGCGTTCGGCATCGGCTGCGTGCTGACCAATCAGCAGCCTGCGTTTAACGCCGCGCGGTGGCACGATCGCTCGATGACTTCGCTGCTGCAGTGGACGGCGAGGCACACCGACATCAAGGTCCATATTCCCCCGGCTGAGCCGGATAGCTACGTCAACGCCGTGGATGGCGACATGAATCAGGAGCGTCCGTTCACCTACGACGACATCCGCGGGTACCCCATGATCTTCATGACCGGAGACCGGTTCTTTACGCTCACGGCAGGCGAGCGGGCGGCGCTGCGGCGCTACGTGCTGCAAGACGGAGGAACCATCTATGGTGAAGATTGCCACGCGCCGGGAAGCCAGTTTCCACCCAAGCGCGGCGGCTTCGACAAACCGTTCCGCCAATATATGGAAGACCTCTTCGGAAAGCCGTTTGAGCCGCTTCCCCAGAATCATCCGATCTACGAAGGCCTGGACACAATCCCAAAGGGGGACATGGGCGAAAACTACGGTTTCATAGCCATTAAAATTGGCGGCCGCGACGCGATCATCTACACCGTCGACGACTATGGCGATGTCTGGAGCCCGGTCCACCATTACTATCCTGCGAGCCGGCGCGGTCCGGCCTACCACCTGGGGTCCAACCTGTTCCTCTACGCGCTCAAGAATTTCATCGAATTTCATCCCGGGTAGGTGTTAGGTGTTGGGCGTTAGGTGCTAGGTATTGGGTGTTCGGTGTTGGGGTGATAGCCTGTGGACTCGCCCGCGCCTCGCGCCCCGTACCTCGCGCCCCGTACCTTTCCTCCCTCTACCCTTTATCGGCGTCAAATGATAAGATGAGGGTATGGAGTTCGACCGACGCCCGAGATCAGATGAATGGAACAGCAGCGCGTGACCGATGCATCACCTCCACCGCCAGAGGCGCCGGCGTCAGCGCTCCCGCCGCCGCCAGAGCCCTCGATAGCCCCCGGTGTTAACGACGCGACCGCCGATGGCGGCCCCGGCGCCGCGGACTTCTCAAACACCGTCGTCACCTCGGGTACGGGGGGCGCGGCCCGGCGCAAGCCGAATATCGCAGCCGCCATTGCAGCCGGATTGATCGCGGTCGCGGTATTCGTCGTTATCTTGCTGATTCTGAATTCACGCAGCCGACCGGGACTCGCGCGGAATTCGACGGCGCCACCGCCAATATTGCCCCCTGGCGTTTCCGGCGGCATGACTACTAACGCCGGAGAGCCGCCGGCTCGCCAACCGGTGTCGGTTTCGCCAGGGTCCGTTACGCCGCCGTCTGTTTCACCAGGATCAATCTCACCGACCTCTGTTAGCCCCGTAGGCGCGCCGGGCGCCGGATCGGGACTTGTGATCTACTGGCGGTTTGCGGAGCGAGACTATTTCACCCAACACCCGAAGGCCTCGAAAAAAGCCATAGTGGATACTCTCAGGGACGGTGATTCGGCGTCGATTGTGCGCGTGGACGTGGAGAACCACGGCGCCTCGACACTAACGCTGGATCCCAAAGATTTTGTCCTCTCGAACGGTGTCGCGATGATCTCGCCCGAGCAAAACCTTCTGCCCGGGACGCTCGCGCTCACCCATATCCCTCGGCATGGATCGACGCAGGGATGGGTCCTCTTCGTCAAGCCCTGGATGGACGACGCACAGGTTACCGATTATCTGAGCGAATCGGCCCTTCCCGGCGCGCACATCAGCGTGAGCCAACGGGCGCAGCCGGCGGCCGCGGACGGAGGACGGAGGACGAAGGACGGACGGCCGGGGGCCAACCCGACGGGTAATTCCATGCCCGGCGCCGGGTCCGCGGCGCCGGCCGGGACACAATCTCCACCGGCCGAGACAAAAACGCCACCGGCCGTCACGAAGACGCCGCTCGGCGGAAAGTGAGCGGCCAATCGAATTTGACCGGGCGATCCCGTACCGGCTAAGATGCGTATAGCTCTATAATAGTTAGGTGGCGGCGGCGCCCATATCAAAGCCGCAGCGGTATCATATCACAAGCCCCGAATTTTTCCGGGGTGACCGGCCGTAGTTTCAGCACGGGAGCGCAGTTTCAGCCATGATTTCATTCCAACTCGGCGTCATCACCGACGAAATATCCCCCGACTTCGAGCACGCGCTCGACGTGATGGGGGAATACGGCGTGCGGCAGGTTGAGATCCGCGAGTTGTGGGGCAAGAATATCCTGGCGCTCGATTCGGATGAGCTGCGGCGGGCGAAAGAGGCCGTTTCCCGTCGTGGGATGAGCGTCTGTTCAATCGCGAGCCCTTTTTATAAATGTTCGCTGGGAATCGTCGAGAATAAATCGCAGGAGAGCGGCGCCGTCGAGAAGAAGATGCACGGGGCGAAAGAAACCGGTCGCGACGAGCAGTTAGCGATGCTTCGCCGGGCGTGCGACATCGCCCACGAATTTGGCGCCGGAATTGTCCGGGTCTTCGCCTTCTGGCGAGAGACGGCCATGACGCCGGCAATCTTCGAAGCCATCCGGCAGGCCTTCGAGGAGCCCGTCGCCATCGCGGATCGCGAGGGCCTCGTTCTGGGTCTTGAGAATGAGCACGCGTGTATGCTCGGAACCGGCGAGGAGACCGCGCCTCTGCTTCGCGCGTTCGACAGTCCCTATCTCAGGGCCGTCTGGGACCCGGGCAACGCTTTTCAACTCGATGAGCGCCCCTTCCCCGATGGGTATAACGCAGTGAAAGATCAGATAATTCACGTACACGTCAAAGATGCGCGACGTGTGATAGACTCAGAGGGAAAGGTAACACGGCCCTGGACGGCTATCGGCGCCGGCGAAATCGATTTCAGAGGTCAGTTCCGGGCCCTGGCGGACGACGGATACCAGGGCGTCGTATCACTGGAAACTCATTATCGAAACACCGCCGGGGACCGCGAAGCCAGCAGCCGGGAGTGCCTGGAGGCCCTCCGAGGAATGCTGACGGAAGTTTAGCTCCCCATCTCGAAGCGCGTGATAGTATAACGCTAACGTCGATTCGCTCCTCGGCGCCGGCGTAATTAGATTTTTGACCGCGAGGTCGGAGCATGTTCCCGACTGTCCCGACTTCTCCGATGGACCATCGAGAGACCGTCGGGGAGATCGTCGGGAAAGCTAACGCTCCGAAACTGGTTTCACAAGAGGATTTGGAAGGAAACATCGAATGGCGAATAATCGCAAAACAAGGGTGAGGCCGGGCGCCAACCGGGTCTATACTCCTCCAACGGGGCCCTCACTCAGCCGGTTCAAGGACAAGCTGGCCAACAAGGCAAAATGGGTCATGGGAATACTGCTGGTCACCATCGCCGTTACCAGCGTCGTTCTCTTCGCCGGCGGTCCGTTCGGAGGCGTGAGCAATCCCGACGCTTCCGTGGCTGCCAACGACACCGTAATCGTCGTGGATGGCAAATCCGTCAGCCGCGTCCAGCTCAGCAACGCCGTGGCGCGTGAGAAACAGTTTCAGGAGATGTTCAGCCGGGCGCCCATCGGCATCGCCGATGAACCGAAGATGAACGCCGACGCGGCGCAGCGACTCATCCAGGAGCAAGTGGAGCAGGAGGCCGCCGACAAGAGCAATGTCCACGTCTCAGACGCGGAGTACCAGAAGCAGGTGGACGACCTGGTCAACCAGGCGCTTCAACAGCAGCAGTCCAGCTTCCAGAGCCCCAAGGTCTTTCAGCAGTATCTCAAGAGCCAGGGCAAGAGTACAGCCGACGTGAAGGCCGAAATCCTCGACCAACTGACCACCCGGGCGCAATCGGAGGGAGTTGATCTCCACGACACTCTGATGAGCGAGCTGCGCGTCACAGATTTCAAGAAGATGAAGGAGCAGCAGTTTACGCTGCCCCTGATGGTCCGCTACAGCCAGATTGTGATTTCGTCGACCCCATCCGCGAAACCGGGCGCCAAGCCCCCATCCGCGGCGGCCACCGCGAAGGCCGATGCCGCCGCAAAGGCAAAAGCGGAGCAGATCGTCACTCAGTTGAAGGCGGGCGCGGACTTCGCCAAGCTCGCTAAAGCGGATTCGTCCGACACTACCACAAAATCCAAGGGTGGCGACGCCGGCTGGGCCGCCGCCACGGGTACCAACGCGCCTCCGTATCTTACCGGCGCCGCTAAAGCGAAAGTGGGTGATATCCTCGGACCAACGAAATCGTACGACGGCTACCACGTCGTCAAAATCACCGGTGAAACCACTCATCTTCCTCAGAATGTGAACGCCACGACAGACGCGGCGCTCCAACAGGCGGCCGACGACGAGTACCAGAAGTTCCTCGACGGCCTTGTGAAAAAGGCAAAGGTGAGTTATCACGACATGGTCCTCGCCGGCGCCGTGGCGCAGAGTAAAAACGACCAGAAACGCGCGCAGGTTTACTACAAGCGGGGGCTGGCGAACAAGAAGCTGCCCTCCGACGAGAAGGGCTGGGCCGCGTACGCCCTGGGCCAGATGTTTACCCTGCAGAACAAGGCGAAGGAGGCGCTGCCGTACTTTAAGATGGCGGCCAGCGATCAGCCGACGAGCGCCGCCGTCTGGATGGCCGCCGGCGACGCCGAAAACAAAGTGGGCGACAAGAAGGCGGCGCTCGCCGATTACAAGAAGGCGCTTCAGTGGGCGTCGGGTGACGTCTCTACGCTGCTCGGTCTGCAGCAGCAGTTCTCCGCGCTCGGCGACAAAGCCGCGGTGAAGCAGACCGGCGCCGAGATTCAGAAAGTGATCGCGGCCCAGCGCAGCGCCGGCGGGGCGCCCGGTGGATTGGGCGGCGCCCTCGGCGGAGGAATGCCCGTTGGATCGTCGGGATCGCCCATTACGATTACGCCGGGCGCAGGATCCTCCTCGCCGATCAAGATCACGCCATCGGTTAAGCTCACGCCCCACGCTTCGAAAGCCACTTCAATCGTCAGTAGGAATCCTGGACGCGTCAATCCGAAGCTGATACCGGAGAATAGCGGCATGCCGGGCGCTCAGGCCGGCCCGCACGTCGTTCATCCCATCGGGAACGTTCATCTTCACCCGAAGCCATAGCGTGAGTCTGTGAGGCCTATTTGCTGATCGAGTCCCAGAGTTTAATGACGCCGCCGCGGCGGCTGGATCCGAAGCCGGCCTGGCTGAAGGTACGAATGCCGGGCGGGCCCAACTACATCCAGTTGAAGCAGTTGGTGAGGGACCGGAATCTCCACACCGTCTGCGAGAGCGCGCGCTGCCCCAATATCGGCGACTGCTGGGAGCGGCGCAGCGCCACCTTCATGATCCTGGGCGATATCTGCACCCGATCGTGCGGCTTTTGCGCCGTCAGCACCGGGCGGCCAACCGGTCTCGATCCGGATGAGCCGCGCCGGGTGGCCGAGTCAATCCTTTCCCTCGGCCTCCGGCACGCCGTCATCACCTCTGTGGCGCGCGACGAACTGCCGGACGGTGGATCGGCTATCTTTGCGGCCACCATCCGGGAAGTCCGGGCGCTCTGTCCCGAAACCAGCGTCGAAGTATTGATACCCGATTTCAAGGGCGAACGGGCGCCGCTGGAAACGGTGATGAGCGCCCGGCCGGATATTCTGAACCATAACATTGAAACCGTAGAGCGGCTGCAGAAACTGCTCCGGCCGCAGGCGCGCTACGACCGTTCTCTCGCCGTTCTCCGGACCGCCGCCGAAATCCAACCGGATATTCTCACCAAGTCAGGTGTCATGCTGGGGGTAGGAGAACGGCGCGACGAGGCGCTAACCACCTTCCGCGATCTTCGCGCCGCCGGCTGCTCCATTCTCACCATCGGCCAGTACCTGCGTCCCTCCGCTCAACATATACCCGTCGTACGATATCTGGCCCCCGAGGAGTTTGAAGAGCTGGGCGACCGGGCCAGAGAAATGGGATTCAGGCATGTAGAGTCGGGGCCGCTCGTCCGCAGCTCATACCACGCCGATGAACAGATCAGCCGGGCGAGCCACACAGGCGCGGAGGCCCGCGCCACTATGGTGAGCACGACACAGGCAGAGACGCGACGGTAGGTCGCTAGTTTTTCGTCCGAAGGACGTTTAGCCGAAGGCTCTGCTGCCGGTGCTTTTATATCACCGGCGCAGGGGGCCCGGGGGCTGCCGGGCGAGGACTCCCCCGTTTTCGGGGGCCGGGGGGCTGCCGGCGCCGACATGTCACCGGCAGGAACTATCTCGACCTGCTTCAAGAGGAGAATGCTATTGCCCGAAGTTTTTCCATTTCGCGCGGTTCATTACCGCGAAATGTCCAGGCTCAAATCGCTGATTGCGCCTCCGTACGACGTCATCTCGCCGGCGCAGCAGCAGGCTCTCTACGACGAGTCCCCCTTTAACATCGTGCGGCTGGAGCTGGGCAAGTCCGGTCGGAACGAGGATCCCGAAAGTCGGTATCGAGAAGCCGCGGCCCGGCTCCGGCAGTGGGTGGTGGACGAGGTCCTCGTTCAGGACCAGGACCCATGCTTTTACGTTTACCGGCAAACGTATCAGCTCCCCGACCACGCGCCGCGAACGCGCACGGCGGTCTTTGCCGAAGTCGGATTGGAGGACTTTTCCACCGGCAAAATCCGTCCGCACGAAGAGACCTTCTCGGGACCAAAAGAAGATCGGCTCAAACTCCTCCGGGCCACGAGGGCCAACATCAGCCCCGTCTTCGGTCTCTATCCCGACACTCCCGAAGCGGCCTTCATACTGGAGGAAGAGGCCTCGACGGCCGCCGCCGCCGATTTCATGGACACCGCCGGAATTCGACACCGGCTCTGGCGGCTGCGCGATCCAGACAAGTGCGAGATTGTCACACAGGCGCTGGCAGACAAAACCATACTCATCGCCGACGGACATCATCGCTACGAAACGGCGCTGGAGTACCGGAACGAACGCCGGAAGCAGACGCCCGATCTGAAGGGCGCCTGGTACGAGCGGGTCATGTTCGCGCTCGTCAGCATGAGCGACCCGGGCCTCGTTGCGCTCCCAACGCACCGTATACTCCGCGGCGCGGACCCGCGAAAACTGCAAGGCTGGCGGGAACGGCTTCACCGCGCTATTATCACGCCCGTAGCGCCCGACGCCGCATCGGCGCGGCAGGCCCTGCGGGGGTCACTGGCCGAAGACGGGCGGCGATTCGTGTTCGTTCAGCCCGGAGAGTGCTGGCTTGTAGTATGGGGCGCCGCCGTTGGCAGCCCCGTCGAACGCCTGGATGTCGCCCGGCTGCACCGCGAAGGACTGCCGGCCATCGCCGGATCCAGCGATCCGCATGAGCTTGGAATCACCTACACGCAAGACCTTAAAGAGGCCGTGAATACGGTCCAGCGCGGCGAGGCGCCGGCGGCGATCCTGCTCAACCCCACTCCCATAGAAGAGGTGGACCTGGTGGCGGCGAGCGGCGCCAGGATGCCCGAGAAATCGACCTATTTCTATCCCAAGCTGCCGACGGGCCTGGTGCTTCGAGTTGACACCGGAGAAGAATCGGTAAAAGAAGAAGGTAGACCGCATTGACCGCGGAACGGCCCTCGCCGGGTCAATCTCTTGAACCAGGTCCGGCTGCCCGGGTCGATCGTCCCAGCGGGGCCGCCAGAGCCGCTGAGCTAAACCGGGTCACCGAGATCGACGGGATCGCGGAGCAGGCCCGCGCCTGTCTCGAAGAAGCGAATCGAGCGCGGGAAGCGGCTCTTGCGCTCTCTCGCGAGCTCATCCGCTGCTCCGCCAATAGCATTCGCGCCATCCATCGCGGCGAGATGGATCAGGCGTCCACCCTGCTGGATCGAGCCGCAGGGCTGGCGTCGCAGCTAACGAACATAGCGCGAGGTGACATCTTCTACGCCGGTTATTCGCAGGATTCCCTAAAGGAGTTCGCCGAGGCGCGGTCTGTTTACGCGCTGGTGAACAACGAGCCGCTGCCCAACGCCGCCACTCTTGGCATCCCCTGGCCGGCGTACCTGAACGGGCTGGGAGAAGCGGTGGGGGAAATGCGGCGGCACTGTCTCGACCTGCTGCGCGGAGGCAAAACGAGTCGCGCAGAGTTCATCCTCGACATCATGGACATCGTCTACTCCGTCCTGGTGACGATAGACTACCCGGACGCTGTCACCTCCGGTCTGCGTCGAACCACCGACATGGTCCGGGGGATTTTAGAGCGCACGCGCGCCGATCTGACAACCGCTGTCCTACAGCAGCGGTTGGACGCGCGGATGGAAGAATTGAGCCGCCGGTTGACATAGGTCCATCGTCTCGGTGGCAACCTTTTCTCTTCCAAACGAGTCATGGAGGAGAGAAGCAAATTAGAAAAGGAGTTTTATCTGGTGCGAATCCATATTCCGG
Organism: Armatimonadota bacterium; assembly: GCA_035686845.1. Taxonomy (GTDB): domain Bacteria; phylum Armatimonadota; class DASRZA01; order DASRZA01; family DASRZA01; genus DASRZA01. The sequence goes on from DASRZA010000580.1 coordinate 15,219, forward strand.
CCGCTGCGGCGGTCCTTACAATGGCAATGGCGGTCCCGGCATTGGCCGGACCCCACACGACGATTAAACACGCAGCCCCAACGGCGACAAAGCCCGCCGCTCCCAAGCTGAGCGGATCGGGCGCTCGCTATCTTGTTACAACCGGCAAGATTCTCAGCGGGGCGCACACGCTCCACGTCAAAGGGCACGCCACCGTGACGACAAAGGCGACCAAGGGCCCCAGCAAAACGCAGACTGCCGCGTTTGAGATGGCGCTGGGCCCCGGCGGAAGATTTATGTCGAGGAACAATGGCAAGGCGGGCGAGCAGTTGCTGGTCAGCACAGGCAGCGCTATCTATATCTATCGACCCGCTGCAAAGCAGGTGGTCAAGCTGCCGGCAAGCGATGCGGCACAGGGCGCATCCAGCGTCTACGGCCAGCTAATGCTCTTGATGGGAGTTGGTCCCAGGACCTGGACGTATAAAGGCGTCCACACCGTTAACAACCGGCCGTGCGATGAAGTAACCGCGGAATTACCCGGACACACCAGCACGATCTATCTGGATCGCGCGACACATCTACCGCGTCGGGTGGTGCTCACCGGAAAGCAAACAACAGGTTCCGGCGGTCTCACGGCCGACTTCGATCTCTTCCAAATGAACGGCGCCGTACCGGCCAGCCTGTTCAAATTCACCCCGCCCCGCGGCGTCAAAGTCATTGTGCCGCCGGCGCGGCCAACCGCCCCGCCGGTGAAGTAATCGCGGACGGAGGACGAGGGACGAGGGACGAAGGACGGGGCAAACATCTCGCTCCTCGCGCCCTCTCCTCCGTCCTCTGTCCCACACACTCACACACTCACCCTCTCACACACTCACACTCTCACCCTCCTCCGTCCGCGTTAACCGCCCAAGGAGCCTTTAATGTCAGATCTGACCGTTCCCCCCGGACCCGCGACGTTATACCGGCATGACCACCCCCCGGTTTGCAACATCAACGACGAGCACACCCGGCGCCTCTCGACCGGGCAGCGGATTGCTGACAGAGTCGCCGCAACCATGGGCGGCTGGCCGTTCATCATCTGCCAGACGGTACTCCTGATGGCCTGGATGAGCGTCAACGTGTATTTCGTGCTGCACCGGGGAGCTCTCAAGTCGTGGGACCCGTACCCGTTCATATTGCTGAACCTGGTGCTCAGCTTCCAGGCGGCGTACACCGGACCGGTCGTCATGATGAGCCAGAACCGCCAGTCTGAGAAAGACCGGCTGATGGCCCAGCATGACTACGAATGCAACCTCAAGGCAGAGGAAGAAGTGCGCGTCCTGATGCAGCACCTCGCCCACCAGGACGAGATCCTCGCAAAACAAAACGAGGTCCTCGCCGAAATCACCGCTCGTCTCGACGCCATGCAGCCATCCGCTCCCGCTCCGGCGCAGTAGTTTGACGCTCCGCAACAGCCGGCGCGGATATGAGGACAGCCCGCTTTGGCGCTCAGGCGGACACATCGCCGGGACTCGCCAGTTTGTCACTTCCGCTAGCTATTGCTATGATAGAGAATTGTTGAGCTGGATTGAGTTGAGCAGAGGAAAATTGCCATGTACCGCAAGAGCCGGCAGATCGTAAGTCATCAAAGGTCTGACCACGCCTCGTGGCGCGAATCGCAGCCGTCTGCTCCGAAGGGCCGACCTTGAGCTCCACGCAGAGCACCCATTGGATCGAGGAGTTGGGTCTCGACGGCGCCGGGTCGAACGACGCCGAGGGCCCAACGCTCTATCGGAGCGAACGTGAGATCGACACAAAAGCGCCGGCCCTTTACGCGCACTCCATGCGCCGGGCGTGGCAAGCGCTGGATCTTGACGCCATCTTTTGTATCGACCGCCGGCCGGTTGTTTACCTCAAAGAAGTTCATTCGATAGACGAGCCAGAGGTGGCACGTCTGCATCGTATCCTCTGGAACCACGGCACGGCGGCCCTGCTTGCGATTGTTACGCCGAAAGAGGTTCGCGTCTACTCGGCGCTTGCGCTGCCTTCATCCGGCAAAGATAAAAAGATCGGAGCTAGCGCGCTGGCGAAGGTATTCCGACGCGTGGCTGACGCGCTCGATCTCCGCCAGTTTTTAGAGAGCGTCGTAACTGGCGCGTTCTTTGACCATCACCGCGCCTCATTTAACCCGAAGCAGCGCGTCGACCGCTTCCTTCTCCAGAATCTGGAGGCCGCGCGCCGTTTGATGCTTGAGCAAACCGGCGGTGATCTTGACGCGCAAACCGTCCACGCCTTCCTGGGGCGCACGATCTTCGTCTGCTATCTGGTGGATCGGAAAATCATCGGTCCTGGCTACTTCGAGCAAATCGGCGCCCCGGACACATCGCAACTGCTCGACATTCTGGAGGACCGCGCGCGGGCGGGCTCGCTGCTCTATGGGCTCTTTGAGAAACTCAAAGAGGACTTCAACGGTGATCTTTTCAATATTGATCTCACGGCCGAGCAGCAGCGAATCGGCGCCGGGCATCTTGACGTGCTCCGGCGGTTCCTGAGAGGTGATCAGCTCGAAAACCAGCAGCTTTCTCTCGGTTTTTGGGCGTACGACTTCAGCATTATCCCGATTGAAACCATCAGCGCTATCTACGAGAGCTTCCTGACGGCTGAAGACGAGAAAGCAAAGAAGCAGACTGGCGCCTTCTATACTCCCCGGTTTCTAGCCGAGGTTGTGATTGATACGGCGCTCGCTGGCTGGCAGTCTATACTGGACAAACGCTTCCTGGACCCAGCGTGCGGCTCCGGTATCTTTCTTGTCGGTCTGTTCAATCGCCTTGCGGAGGAGTGGCGAAGAGCTAACCCGGCCGCGAGTTATGCGGAGCGCGCCCACGCCCTGCTGGGAATGCTGCAGGAGCAGCTCTTCGGAGTGGACTCAAACCTGACAGCATGCCGCATCACGGCATTTAGCCTTTATCTCGCCCTGTTAGATCAGTTCAACCCACCTGACATTCAGCAATTTCAAAAACAGGGTCACTGGCTCCCCCCATTGTTGGGAGATCCGCTCAAGACGAAGGGGGTGGGATCACCCCGTCCGCTCCTCAACGCCGATTTTTTCGCGCCGGATCTCAAGCTGCCGGTCGATAGCTTCGATCTCGTGCTCGGAAATCCATCGTGGGCGCGCGATCTAAAAGCGCTGAGCAGCGTCGTGCAGTGGAGCAAAAAGGAGCGGGTGGAACTTCCTCAGAAGCAGCTTGCCTATGCCTTTGTCTGGAAGGCGCCAGACCTGATTCGGAAGGCGGGGAGAGTCTGTTTTCTTTTGCCGGCCGCCCTACTATTCAACCGGGCCAAGAACCTGCTGGATTTCCAGCGGAAGTGGCTGGAGCGGGATCAGATAGATCAGATCATCAATCTCTCCGACCTGAGGCTCTACCTGATGGACGGCGCGACCCATCCCGCGTTTATCGCGCGGTATCGAAAAAAGGATGATGATGCGGCCCCGGGTTTCATCGACTACCTGGTTCCGAAGAGCGGTTTTGCCAGCCTGCATGCTGACGTTTTGTCCATCAACCCGGAGGATCGAATCGAAGTACGGGTTGATGAGGTTCTCGATGATCTTCAACGAGGAGAGTTTCCGTCGATCTGGAAGCAGGCGATGTGGGGGAGCCCGCGGGATCGCCGCCTGCAATCGCGCCTCTCGCTGCTGCCGCGTCTTGGGGCCATCGCCGGCAAAGCGCGTGAGCGAAAGCCCAAACGCTGGGTGATCGGCCAGGGGTTCCAACCCGAGTCGCCGTCGTCGAAGCGTCCAATCCCGCGACCCTGGCCTCCGAGCCACCTGATGCTTGAGGGAAAGACGGATCTGAACCTCGTACTACCCGAATCGGACTGCGGCGCCATTGGTGACAAGTACTCAACATTGCGCCGCCTCCCCGATGAGCGTATCTTCAAGGCGCCGCACACACTGGTGTCGCAGGGCTTCCGTATGGCCTTCGCGGATTTTGACGTGGTATTCCGGCATGCCATCCAGGGGATTCACGGTCCGGAGCAAGACGCCGAGCTGCTCATGTTTCTTGCCGCCGCTCTGGATTCCCCTCTGGGTCGCTACTTCTTCTTCCACACGGCTGGCAGTTGGGGCACGGAGCGAGACAAGGTGCTTGAGGAGGAGCTTTTGCTCTTTCCGTTTCCTTTGCCCGATACAATGGATGACTCATTCGCGGCGCGTCGATTAATCTCAAAGGTTTCGCGGGTTATGACCGACGCTAAGCGTACGTTTGCCGACGAGGTCATTGGTAGGGATATAGCTATTGCCCGCGTACGCGATCGGATCCGACCGCTGGTGTACGAGTACTACGGCATCGGGGAGACCGAGGCCATCCTCATTGAAGACACAATCAACGTCTGGGAGCCGAGCTCGACCCCGCAGCGAGGGACCCGCAATATCCCGGCGATCAGGCGCTCCAGCGTACAGGAGCGCGCGGAGTACATGACCACCCTCGCCCAAACACTCAACGAATGGGCGAGCGGCGGGCGGTACCGCATCCTGGCCCGCCAGTTCGCGCGGCCATCCCGCGACGCGGCTATCGTGGAACTCACCCGAACCACGGCGCAGACGGTCAGCGGCTCTAACCAACCGATCGAGTCCGATAGGGCGTTCGACGCGGCGATCTTGAGGATTCAACGCGCGCTTCCGGAGCGGCAGGGACATCTGAGATTCCAGCGTGGCCTGAAGGTCTTCGCGGGCGACAATCTCTACATACTTAAGCCGTTGGATCTTCGGTTCTGGACCGCAACGGCGGCGCTAAACGACGCGGATGAAATCGCCGCGGCAATACTGTCCGGCCACGGAGGATAAGGCCTTTATGGCAATATCAGGCCGGGCCTCCGACTGGGCAGATACCTTTCCCGATGGTTTTATTCCGGACATTCTCGCCCTGGTATTCTCGGCGTGGGCGCAACTCAAAAAACCGGCGATGGACGACCTTGAAGTCCCCATCACGCGGAGATTCTGCGCAAAACTCAGACAGGAAAAGAAGCTTCAGACGCTGCCATTCACGATCAGCCGTCAGACGAAGATCGATGACTCAGGCGGGATTGAATTGGGTGAGCTAGATCTCTGTTTCACCGCGGGCCGGCGTGAAGACGTTTATTTCGCATTCGAATGCAAGCGGCTGCGGATTCCTTATCCAAACGGCTGCCGGCCCAATAACAGCGAGTACGTTCAGGAGGGAATGCTCCGGTTCATTGAGGCGCAGTACGCTCACGGTCTTGAACAGGGCGGAATGATCGCCTACGTCATGGATGGCGACACGGCGAGCGCCATAATGGGAGTCAGCACGGCCATTCGACGCCGTCAGGGCGACCTGAAAATGGTCCCCGGAGAAGGACTGTTACGGTCTTCGATCGAGCCTGATCGCGAGGAGGCTCGTGAAACGCGGCATCATCTGCAAGTTCGGGCTTTCAAGATGCATCATCTCTTTTTGGCAGTGTGAGGAATCAGATGCAGCACGTTGTGACGGAGTCCACGTTCGACGAATATTCATTCTGGTTCCTGACCAGAATGAAGGAAAGAAAGCAGCACACACCTGAATTTCCGCTGGGGACGCTGGTGCCTGAGACACCCGAGGATCGATTGGCCGCTCTTAAACCGTTGAAGGGAAAGTGTCCGCCCTGGTTCGAGCGCGCTCGGTGGACCATCGTCAGCATGACCGCGGCGGACCTTGCGACGGTCGTTGTTGTTGACAATGAGAAAATTCGCGGTCTCGGGCTCCTCCGGACCGGTACTGACAGAACACTCGATAACACCGCTCGAATCGCTATCAAGATGGGCTACTTTGAGAGGCCCGATGCAGCAGATCCCCGGCACCAGGAATACTACCATAAGCTGCTTGAGGGTCAACTCAGTCTTTCGGGACCCGATCGCCTCGTACTGCGAGAGCTTCGCGCGGGCGAAGCTGCCCTCCACCCTGAGCCGAGCCCAGGGTATTTTCCCGCCCGGACTTTGTACCTTCATGACGGCTTCGGCCGGGCTCTTCCGCTAATGGTTCTCGTTCAGCGCGGCATATTGCCCGCGACCATCCCGGTTGAGGCGTTCGTCGCCCGTTTGCCAGACGACCCGGCGGCATGACCCTCCTTTGACGTTCGAAATTCGTGGCCGGGCAGTCGTACTCCCAGGGCGCCCCTCGCGGATTGCGCAATGGACCGCCGCTCCCAGGCATCCCGCTAACGATTCGTCAGCCCATCAAAGCCGCGCCACGCCCGCGCCAAATACTACAACGAATCTTGGGCGAGAAGCATCTGTCTTAGCAGTGCGGGAGTAGCTGAAAGGACAGATGCAAACAGATGGAGGTGGGTGGCCGCTGACGAAGCGTTTGGCTCTGCCCGGGAATTCCTGGAACGGGTGGGCAAGCTGGGGATGTGGTACTTTGGGGAAGTACCAAGAGCACGTACTTTTGGATGAAGCGGCCCAAGACAGCGGCGCCGGGGTGGTCGGGGAGGTGGCACAAGCCTGAGTTGGAGCGAATATTGGATGGAGAGCCTGTCGCCATGCAGACAGGAGCGATCAGGCAGAACTCGGTCCCACGTCGTGGAAGCGATGCGCGGTCAAGGGGGGCCAAGGGAACCATCGTCGCCGAGTTCGCGGCGATACGGGTGGTCAACGTACGCGAGGAGATTGCGGGAGAGGATGTCTGGCTGGCGCTGCGCCGAGACCTTGGGACGAAGGAGCATTGGGCGCGCGATAGAGACGGTCCAGTACGGCAAGCCAGGAACCAAGCCGGCGACGCTCTAGGAAGATAAAAACAGAGCCAGCTTCAAGAGTTAATCGACCGTTCGTTGTAGCGCTAGGGCGCCGTAATTGACAACCCACACTGGTTCTCAATGAACTCTAAAACCCGCACACACTTGTCGAGGTAATCCGCGACGCGGGCGACTGTGATGCCGGAGTCTCCACCGTGGGCGATGAGATTACGGTTATTAACAATACTATCAATCGCATCCTTCCTTCCATCTTCGGCCAGGAAATCATCCAACGCCTGCCCCCACGCGGGATCGAACCTCTTAGCTATCTCAACAAACTGCTCCGCCTTCGCGTTAGGCACGCGCTCCGCGTAGAACTGGCCATGTTTGGAGATTGGGCCCGCCGAGTTCGTTCGGATGTACTCCACATATATCGCGGACAGACTCCTCTCCATGAAACCGGCCGCTAGCACACAAATGTAGCGCGCCCATTCTGCCTGAAGCTGGAGGTCAGGACCGACAGGTCTCTGACTCATCCCTGGTCCGCCAACCGCGCCCAGATTGGCCGCGTTCTGGGTCCTGGAGATCAGGAGCTTTAGCTTTCTTAGCCGCCGATCAGAGTCCCTGATAACCATAACTATCCCGCGAACGCCGCGCGGGCCATGTCAATTCGGCGCTTGAGGTTTTCCTCGTTGGCCGTTGCTCTCGAAGTAACCCTGCGATATTCCTCGTCTGTCAGCAGTCCGTTGTACGCCTGCTGCATTGCGAGGAGGTCCTTCGCTTTATCGGAGTGTCTACGATACGCGAGAGCGATCATCATCGAGTCGAAGACGGCAGCGTTGAACGCCCGCTCGATTCGGAACGCTTTCGCGCCAGCGATCTTCCAAGCCAGATCAATCGTGTCGCGAAAGAGCGCTGCAAGTTCCCCGGTCTTCACAGGGCTTGCCTCTCTGTTTCTCTGTGCGAAGGAGCTAAGGAACTCCGTCATCGGTTGCTTGTACGTCGCCCTGTTAACATAGAGCGCTAGGAATCTGAGGATCAGTTCCTGGTCCTTCATCGCCTTATGTCGCGGCCCGAAAATTCGCCGCCACGGTTCGTATTGGTTGGCCAGCCCGATCATGTCCATCAGTGGGCCATGGCTGATTGCTGCGCGTATCTGTTGTGGAAGCAGTCGCCTGCCACCGGTATTGAGGCGCTCAAAGATGTGATAAACGCTGGTATCGTCGTCAGAAGGCGAATCCTGCTGGACGATGGTGGCGTGTATTATCGAATCTCTTAGCCTGACCTGGTCGGGTTCATCCAGTTCTTCATACGTGCGGTCGTTGAACCGCTTTTGTACCTCGACCAGTTTGAACACCTTGCGCGTCCTGCTTTCAGAGCGGGGGTCAAAGAAACCCGAGAAGTAGTAGTCTAAAGTCTTGAGCCTTTGCTGCCCGTCAATGACCAGCAGTTTCTGTGTGGTCTGCTCCCTATCAAAGAAGATTCCTGGCACAGGCAGACCGAGCAATAGGGACTCGATGAATCGCGAAGCATCGCGGATAGTCCAGACGTAGTCACGCTGGAATGTCGGTATGAGTATATCGCCCCTTTTGAGCCGTGAGACGAGCCCGTCTACATCAAAGTCAGCCCCGTAGCTGGTGATCTCGTAACTCACCGCGGGGACGGTGTGCTCGTCACCGAGCTCATCCTCAATCCTAGTACTATCTTCCGATTGGGCTTCGTCGCCTCCAAGCTCCTCATCGGCAAGCAACCCGCCGATAGCGGCGCTATCTGCTGACGTGCCCCCTTCTGAGACCGGCATAGTCCGTGTCGGCGTCGATGGTTCACTCGTGCGCATAAGTTCCCTTAAGTTTCTGACTGCGGCATCCGTGGCGAGTTTATCTTGCTGTACGAAAAGCAGGATAACGCCTCTCTTAATTATACCACTTCCATTTGACCGTCGCGGAGAAGGCGCCGAGCACGGCGCGCAATCGGGAAACGGCCGTCGGGACCGTGTGACTCGGGGGCTCGGGTTATGACGCTCTGAGCGCGGTTCGGAAGTATAATCGGCATGGCGATAGGGGTACGTGCTCGGCCGTCCAAGGGTCAGCCTCAACCCCCTACGGGGAGACTGGGGCAGATCTCGCCTGCGAGACAAAGGGTAGACGTAAGGCCGGAAAGCCGCGGCGTAAAACACCAGGCAGGTTGGCGATCCGGGCGGATAGCACTACAACGGGACCCGCGTTCAAGCATTCTTGATATTGTTCCTGACTCGGGCCGATGGGACCAGCAAGGCCATTCGACGCCGTCCGGGCGACCTGAAAATGGTCCCCGGAGAAGGCCTGTTACGGTCTTCCGTGGAGCCTGAGCGCGAAGAGGCTCGTGAAACGGGCCATCGTCTGCAAGATCGGGATTTCAAGATGCATCATCTGTTTCTGGCTGTGTGAGGACCCAGAGAGCGGCG
>DASRZA010000581.1:0-13707 GCA_035686845.1 Armatimonadota bacterium
CGAAGGACGAAGGACGAAGGACGAAGGACGAAGGACGAAGGACGAAGGACGAAGGACGAAGGACGAAGGACGAAGGCATGGATCCTGGATTGCACTGGCGCAGGTCACCGTGCCTGCAAGAAAAACGTCCGAGATGCGTGAGCCGCATGGCGATGGTGGGTTTATCTCGGTCCTTCGTCCTTCGTCCTCCGTCGAGTTAAGGAGCATAACCGAGTGGGACAGGATGAACATCCCGAGCAGCAGAGACAGATAACCTTAGAGACACGGCCGGCAAGTATGGAGTGCCTGGTGTGCAGCTCCCAGGCCGCTTCGGACTGCCAGGAGATGGCGCAGGCGTTCGCCGCCCATTGTGATGGTAAAGCGGCGCTCACCGGGAATGACGCCTTGCTCCGGCGAGTGGACCGCGTGGACGAATGGGTCGTTTGTGACCACTGCCAGGAGCGTCTTTCGGGAGAAGATAAGGTGCGCCTGATGTGTGTCTGGATGGTCATCGAGTCGCTTCGTAACTGGATTCGAACCGAAGCGAAGCTCGGCTTAAAGAGCGCGCTGCCGGCGCCGCCGCCAATTCAGCTCGCCTGACGCAGGATATTCTTGCGCGGCCTCGAAACCTTAAGAGTGCTCCTCCCCTGGAGCTGCGTGACCTTGCCTGGCGAATGGCCGTCAGCTTGTAACCTCTGAGGAGACGCATCATGAGTGACACCGCAGTAACCGAGCTTTCGACAGAATTGATGGAACGCTCAGCATCGCCAAATGGACTCCGCGGCACGACTCGCATTGCTGACAGCGTGGTGGCGAGAATTGCCGGAATGGCCGCCCGGGAGGTCCCCGGCGTGTACGAACTCTCCGAGGCCAATTTCAAAGGCGCTATCGCCGGGGCGGCGCAGCGACTTGCCGGCCAGGATCGCCGCGATAAAGGCGTCATCGTGGAGGTGGGGCAGAAGGAAACGATCATCAGCGTGAATATTATCGTGACGTACGAGGCGAGTATACCGGATGTCGCGGAAGAGATCCGGCGCAACGTCAGCGACCGTGTCAATGGGATGACCGGGCTTCACGTCAAGGAAGTCAACATCTTCGTGAGTGACATGCACTTCCCGACTGATGAAGCTCCCGAGGCTCAGCCGAGGCTCCAGTAGTGTCCGGCTCCAACGGCCGGCGGCCGGAGAAACCGGCCGATAAAACGCCGGCGCCTCCCAGTCGCACGCGACGGCGGAGCCGGCCGGCTGGCGCAAAGATTTCCAGCGCCGGCGAAGCAACACTGCCGGCGCCGGAATTGCCGGCGTCGACGGACATCTCGCCGGCCCGCGCCCACGCGCCGGCTGACGTTCGGTTTTCGCGGCTTGCGATCGCTCGCGCAGCCTACACGGCGGCAAAATCGACTCCCGGCGTAGCGGCGGTCGGTATAACCGGCGGCATCGGCGTTCGAACTTACGGCCTCCCGGGCCAGGTCGTTGAGGGCGTGCGGGTAACCCAGACATCCGAAGGAGTGGAAATCGAGGTCCATCTGACGGCCCGGCTGATTCCGCTGCCTGCGCTGGCGTACCAGGTCCGGCAGGCCATCGCGCGGGCGCTGCCGGGCCAGCGCCTCGCGATTCACGTGTACGTAGATGCGCTGGAGGATCCATGAACGCGATCAATCGCTTCTTTGCCGTCCTCGTTCTGTTGACGCTTCTGGGCGCCGATGTCGTCTTTATCCTGTGCTGGGCCGGTTTTCAGGACCCGCTCAGTTTCCACCTGATCTGGCACGTCCAGGGTCTTCTGGACCAGGGGATCAACTTGAGCCGCGGAGGGCCGTGGGCTGCCGCCGGAATCACCGCAGCCGTGTTCATTCTGGCGTTAGCGGCGCTCTATGTGGAAGTGCGCAGCGCGGCGCCCGAGCGCTCGATTGTGTTGAACGCCAACTCGCACGGCGCCACGTCCCTCGATCTATCGGCCATCCGCGAACTGGTGCGATGGACGGCCGAAGAGGTCGACGGAGTCGAGCAGGCGCCGGTGGTTCGCGTCAGACGCCGTGGGAAAGAACTTTATGTGACCGGTTTGGCGCTGCTGAACCCGTTTGTAAAGGCGCCGGAGACGGTCCGCGCGATGCAGCACGCGATTCACGAGAAGGTGAGTCACGCCTGCGGCAAGCGGGTTCACGTTAAGATGCGGTCGCGGTTTCAGGACCCGCGCGCTCGCCGCCGGCCGCGTTGATCCTGCGGCTGAGATCCGCTAAACCGGCGCCTTTCTGAAAACCCAATACCTAATCCAATACCTAAAACCCAATACCCAATACCGAATACCTGATTGCGATTGGAGTGTCCAATGTATGAAAAACAAGCTCTTATTCCAGCGCCGTGGCTGGGTCTACTGGTAGGGTTGTTTCTGGGATTTATCGCCGTCTGGCTCGGTCTCGGCAAGGCGATCGCCGTGGGCATTTGCGGCCTGGCCGGCTACTGGTTTGCCGCATTCCGGCAGGGCGACGTCGACCTCATCGATCAACTATCGCGACTCCAGGCGCGAGGCCGCGTGGTCCCATGATTCCTTGCGTGATAACCCTGCTGCGCCTATCTGCGCTGCCTGACTTGATGAGGTTCGATGCGATACAAACGGTTTGACCGATCTCGCCTGAAGCTGCTGCCGCTCGCCGAGCGAATGCATGACATGAATCTCAGCGGCGTTCTGGACCCCGCTGTATACCATTCGAGCTATGAATCGGCCCGTCTGGCGGCGGTTGCCGAACGAATACAATCGGCGCGGAGGGTCGGCCGACCGGTCATCTTCATGATGGGCGCGCACGTCATCAAGCAGGGCCTTTCGCGCTACCTGATTCGGATGATGGAGCAGGGGTGGATCACGCACCTGGCGATGAACGGCGCCTGCGTCATCCACGACTATGAGCTGGCGTGTATCGGCGCGACCACGGAGAGCGTGAGCCGGTATATCAGCGAGGGCCAATTCGGTCTCTGGAACGAGACCGGCGAGATTAACGCCATCGTCAATGCGGCGCCGGGTATGGGCTTTGGCGAAGCCATGGGCGCGGCGCTGCAAGAACGGAATCCGCCAAATCTCGACGTCAGCATTCTCGCGGCCGCGTACCGGCTGAACATTCCGCTCTCAGTGCATGTTGGCATCGGACAGGACATCATCCACGAGCACCCGGGCTTCGATGGCGCCGCCGTAGGCCGCGCCTCTTACGAGGACTTCCTGATCTTCACGGAATCCGTTTCGGCGTTAGATGGCGGCGTCTACCTGAACGTCGGGTCGGCCGTAATGGGACCGGAAGTCTATCTCAAGGCGCTGGCGATGGCTCGCAATGTGGCGCGGCAGGAAGGCCGCACAATCCGCCGGTTCACGACGGCCGTGTTCGACCTGATTGATCTCGGGGATGAACTGAGCCACGAGGCGGCAAAAACCGATCCGCGCTACTATTACCGGCCGTTCAAGACGATTCTGGTCCGCACCGTGCAGGATGGCGGCGAAAGCTTCTACATCCGCGGAGATCACCGGGAGACGCTACCGAAACTGTACGAGCTGCTCCCGTCCACGCCGTGACCTATTAAGCGAGCTACTCCCACCCGCGCCGTGATTTATCGAATCGCTTGAGAGTTCGATGGACGGCGGTGTAGGTGGCCTGCTCGAGTTTTTCCCAATCTTCGGGTGGGTTCCAGCGAAAGCCCGCCGGTTCGAGCGCCTTGCCGAGCGCGTCGATATCTGCGCCGACCGAGATCAACGCCGCAGTTGGGGAGAGACGGCGGCGCAGCCGGCTGCGCATCGGCTTGCTGGATAAGAGCACGTCGAGATCGGCGGGGGAATCAACTTCAACCACGGTTGCTCTCTCGAATCGGACACCTCGAATCGAAGAGGCCCAATCGCGGACCTGATACTCCACGTTCTGAGGAACCGGTTGGGCGCTGAACCGGTTCAGGATATCCATCATCTGGCTGGCGGTCATTCCACGATTGGCGGCCGACCTGACCGCCTCGCTGCTCAGCAGGAAGGTTCCGACCCGGTCGAAACCGACGGGCTGAGCGAACCGGCCAACGGCATACGCGACTCGAGGATCGAATTCCATCAGGATCATCTCCATGCTGGGCTGTATGAGCAGCGTCCGGCCCGGAGGCGGATCAGCCGCGCCGGCCCTCAATTGAGCACGAAGATTCCCGGTCGTCCCGACCACGATCTCCATGGATGGGAAAACGCGAGCGCCATGATCCGTCACGCGAAAAAAATACTCCTGTAGAACATCTCGATCGTTCTCCGGCCACCCGAGTTCAACGAGACCCAGCATGTGCGGCATATCCTGCATCTCTTGATAGAGCACGAGTCCCTCCTGGAAATTCCATGACTCGTAGAGATCCTGTATACCGGCCGGTCCGAGCTTCTTCAAGATGGATGAGCGGGAACGCAAAAAGAACGGCTCCCGCGCGAGGATTCTTCGTGCAAAGTCTGCCGCGTTGAACCATTCGCCGGCGGGAATTTCGCCCAGCCAGCGCAGCAGGGTGCGGCGCAATTGCTGCACCGCTGTGACGTAGTGATCGACGCCGGGGATCCCAAGCGGCCGTTCATACTCAACAGGGGTTGACCTCAGCCATCCGGCAAGCAGTTGCGACGCCTGTCCGACAAAGCCCATGCCCTCTATCTGAGCAAATTCCGGGGAGAGCGCCAGCCGCTCGCCGTCCCTGCGAATATTATCGCTGTTCTGCAGCGCTTGCAGCGCCTCTTCAGCCAGCTCGAACGGCTCAAAATCAACATGCGCCGCCATCAGCTTGCCAAGCCGGTCGGTAACACGCCGGGGAACATCGCCAACCCGCGTCAGTTTCGCGTCACCGGTCTTGATATAGAGCGCCATCACCATCATGTTCCACCAGACGTTCAGCCCCATGTCGCTCCGTTCGTACGGTGGCGGCGATGGGACTAGCTCATCGGATACCTCCGGCAAATGAGGCTCCTCCCCACGGGCCGCGGGGAGCGCCTCGGGATGTACGAAACAGGCGCGACGGCCCAGCTCAAATGCGGGGAAGATAAGGCCGGCGGATCCCAGGCTGATAAGGGTCGGCAGGAGCTCCTGAGGGCGTGAGTCCGGCCCTGCCAGAAGGTCGTGCAGCGCCACCACGCCGCCCGATTTGACCAGCTCACGAAAGATGCGCCGCGCGCTCGCCGACGACTGTTTGAGGAGCTTCTGAATCACTTCCGGATGGCGAAGATTAATAGCGGCGAGCGCGGCTTCGCGTCCCGGATCGCGCATGGCGCGTCCGATGCCGCCGACCCCTGATAAGCCCAGTTGGGCGGGAAGAGCCGCGAGTCCCGACGCCGCGATCAGATTGGCAAGCGGGAGAGCGCGAAGATCGTCAGCGGGGGTCTCATAAAGATCCATCGCACGCGCCATCGCCGGCTTCAGTGTGCGATAGACTGTCACTCGCGTACGGAGTTTCAAGGGCGATTCAGGGTTCCATGCCTGGGCATCCGAAAAAACGTCGTCACTCGGCAGAATGACGAGCGCGACGCCTTCGAGCAGCGGCGTAAGCGCCCGCTGCAGGGCCGCTTCGCTCTTTGATAGCGTCACAAGCGATTCAATGCGAATCGCGTTCCCTTCGGAGGAAAGGATCGCGTTCAGCAGTTTCCTCTGGAGAGGATTGAGCTTCTCGACGACCGACATCGCGGCCCATGGTGTCGCCATCGCGGCCGCGATTTTTTCAAGCGTCGCGTGACGAGCATCCCGTGTAAACGCCGCCGGCTGCGGCAGCAGCGAAGGATCAATCTCCCAGAGCCGCTGAATCCCCTCCAACCTTTCGGCAGACAGACGCGCCATGATGCCAGCAAGGCCATAACCGAAAAAAACTCCCATATTCCTCCAGTGGCGCCGCTAAAACTGAACAAATGCGCCTCTCGATGCAGGCGCGCCGGCTGCTCGACAGAGGCCAGCGCCGTCTTCGGCGCGCGGTACGACACGGTGTACTATAACGATTTGAAGGGTAAACCGTCCCGCGTCAGACAGTTGACGGCCGTTTTGAGCGGCGGTATACTGAGCAGAGATTGAGCGAGCCGGTCGAGGAAGGTGGCGCCAGACGATCGGGTATAAAAACCAGGAGCGGGGATGTCTGAAACAGTGGGCGAACGCCCGAAGGCGCTGCTGATATGTGGAACCCGGCCCGACGCCATCAAAATGGCGCCTGTCGCGCGGGCATTTCAAGCCCAGCGCGCGGTCATCGATACCGTGATCGCGGTGACGGCGCAGCACCGGTCGCAGCTTGACCAGGTGTTGGACACATTCGAGATCCGGCCGGATTATGATCTCAATATCATGCAGAGGGTGCAGAGTCTGAGCGCCATCACCTGCCGGGCGCTGACCGGTCTCGACGAGGTTTTTGAGAAGGAACGGCCCGATATAACGCTGGCCCAGGGCGATACAACGACGACCTTCGTGGCGAGCCTGGCTTCGTTCTACTACAAGACGCCCTTCGGGCACGTGGAAGCGGGACTCCGTACCGACAACCGCTTCGATCCGTTTCCTGAAGAGATGAACCGGCGCCTCACGGGGGTGCTTGCCGAGCTTCACTTTGCGCCAACACCCCAGGCGGAACAGCGCCTTCTAAGTGAGGGTGTCCCGAGGGATCGGGTGTTCCTAACGGGCAACACGGTCATCGACGCGCTGTTAGAGGTGACCGCGCGCCCACATACATTTCAAGACCCGCGGGTCTCGGCGATTGCCGAAAGTGGCGCGCCGGTTCTGCTCGTGACGCTGCATCGCCGGGAAAATTGGGGTGAACCGATGCGGCGGGTCTGCCAGGCTATTGGAACCCTTCTGGACCGGTTCGAGAATCTCCGGGTCATCTTCCCGATGCACCTTAATCCACGGGTTCGAGAGGTCGTCGAGCCGGAACTGGGCAGCCGGCCCCGCGTGCTCCTGATTGAGCCGCAGGAGTACGCGCCGATGGCGCATCTCATGAAGCTCTGCACGCTCGTGCTCACCGACTCCGGTGGTATCCAGGAGGAGGCCCCGAGCCTGGGCAAACCGGTACTGGTGGCCCGGGAGACCACCGAGCGGCCGGAGGGTGTGGAGGCCGGCGCGGCCCGGCTGGTGGGCGCCGATCCCAATCTTATCGTTGAAGCGGCATCGGAGATCCTGACAGACCCCATCGTCTACGACAGGATGTCCCACACCCGCAATCCGTATGGCGATGGCCGGGCCGCTGAGCGGATCTGCCGGCGCACCCTGGATTTTTTGAGGAGTACTCATGCCCATCCGATTGGTTGATACGGTTCGCCAGTACCAGGAGCTCAAGGAGGAGATCGATGCAGCGATCCACCGGGTGCTGGAACACGGCCGGTACATCTTAGGGCCGGAGGTGGCCGGGCTTGAACGTGAGGTCGCTGAGGAGTGCGGCTGCGCCTCCGGGATTGGAGTCGCCTCGGGAACCGATGCGCTGCTGCTCTCGCTGGCGGCGCTGGGCGTGGGACCGGGGGACGAGGTGATTACCACGCCCTTCACATTTGTCTCCACGGCCGAGGTTATCTCGCTGCGTGGGGGCACACCGGTGTTTGCGGATATCAAACCGGACAGCTTCAACCTGGACCCGGCCAGCGTAGTAGCGCTGATCACACCGCGCACCGTGGGAATTATCCCGGTGCACCTGTACGGGCAGGTTGCCGAGATGGAGCAGTTCCAGGCCATCGCCGAAAAACATCATCTCTGGATCATTGAAGATGCGGCGCAGGCGCTCGGGGCCAAACGAGATGGTCATCCGGCAGGCTCATTCGGCGCTCTCGGGTGCATCAGCTTTTTTCCAACCAAGAACCTGGGCGCATTCGGTGATGGCGGAATGGTGGTCAGCAACGACGCCGGGCTCGCCGACCGCGTGCGCCGCCTCCGCTATCACGGCAGCGCCGGCGGCTATGATTACGATCAGATTGGATATAACAGCCGACTGGATGAGATCCAGGCGGCTGTGCTTCGCGTGAAGCTGCCCGAACTCGCGAAGTTCAACGGCGCTCGCCGTCGGACCGCGGCGCTCTACCATTCCCGTGTCTATAACCCCCACGTCACGCTGCCCGCGGACCCGACCGGTGGACACGTATGGCATCAATTCACGCTGCGGTGCAAGCAGCGGGGCCTGCTCGCGGCGGCTCTAAAAGAACACGAAATCGAGAGCAAGATCTATTACCCAACTCCCCTCCATCTTCAGAAGACGTACGAGCATCTTGGCTATAAGCCCGGGTCGCTGCCAGAGGCTGAACGAGCCTGTGAAGAAGTGCTCTCCATCCCGATATCGCAGGAACTGACGGATGAAGAGAAGGGCCAGATCATCGCTGCCGTGAACGACTTTGACCCGGGCGGCTGAATTCGCGCCGGGTGATTTGGTCCGGCCGCTATTCGAGTTTACGTATAATCGCCTGCAGCCTGGCGTAATCGTCGCGCAGGAGAACGGCGAGCTCTTTACCGGCGGCGATCAGGAATTTTCGGCCATCTTCTCGAAATGCGGCGCCATGGCGCAAAACCGCAGCCACGAGCTCATCCGAGCAGCCGGTCGGGGCCTCCAGCAGCGGCCGCAAGATTCCCGGGTCGCCGGTGACGCGCCGGATCTCGTCCGCGCTGCATTCGTAAACGAAACCATGCACCCGGGGCGGGCGGGGCGGAAGGTGGAAACGGAGCGTTCCGTCTCGCAGATGCCCCAGAATCAACGCGGTGAACCGGGTTGAGAGCAGCTCGAAGATCTGCGGCTGCGATTTCCGAAGCTCCGCCTCGTCCTGCCAGAACGCTGCCGCGCGTCGATTCGGCTCCACGCTGCTGGTTTCCGCCGATGCGACGACGGCAAAGAGAGCGCCATCGGGATCGTCCGATCGGACGAAAGACCCGAATGCCGGCGCCTCATACAGCCGATCCCGAGGCGTCTCCGCCGTAAAGGATATTAAAGACGCCTCAACGATCTCACCAACGGCGTCAGCCATTGCCGGTACCAGAATAGTTCGAATCAGTCACGGTAGCATCGTCAAGCCGTATCACGTTATCTCGGTGGCCTGGTCAGTATGGGAGGAGGGCGCGGTATCCGCCGCTTCCAGCGTATAATGCCCGGCCTCAAGACGCTCTCGCTCCGGTCGCGGCGCCAGCCGTCGAGAGCGATAGGTGATCGAGACCACAGCGCGGACGATGACTCTGCCAGCCTCCGGCGGACGCGGAACATCCAGACCGGGCATGCCCATGGCGCCCGCCGCCCAGCGAGCCTGGATAAGCGCGCCCAGCTCAAGGACCTGGGTCGAGGCGACGCCATCCAGTTCAACGCCGGTCGATCGGGCCATTTCCTCCGCGGCGATATGCGCCGCGTTGACCGCCCGGTGGAGGGCCTCGTTTCTTTCAGCCGTGTCGTTGTCCAGAACGTAGCTCACGCAGGGGGAACGGAAAATCGCCAGGTTAACCTGGTGCCGCGCCCCCGCCTGAGCGCCGGCCTCACAGGCTTCATCCAGAATGCGCGCGACGCGAGCAGCGATCTGGCTCATCTCCTCTTCACTCATGTAGCTGTTGATGGTGAGCGACCGCGTGGCGACAAATCCCTGCGGCTCAGTCGCGCCCGGGAGTGTGACGCCATCTCCCGAAGCCGCCATAAACGTAACACCCGAGGATTCTATCGATTCCTCGTGGACACCTACGTCTCGAAGCCGCAGCCGCGTCGCCCGCTCACGCAGGTTATTCTCCTGCAGCGCTTCACTTGCGCTTGCCGCGCGGGTACGAATCTCAAGCACCAGGTGCATGACATTCGCCCGCGCGCGGATCTCTCCTGCGGCAACTACCGTAATTGTATCGTCTGTGTGGGAAACCCAATCCGTCGGCATGAGAGGCATCCTGGCGTCTAATCTTTTAAATAGTGGCGGGCCAATCGCCCGGCTCTGCCAGACTGATTCGGCAGTTTCACCGACATTCCTGCCGGGCGGTGAACGATGAAGAATAAAGGACGGTCGTAAAGGACGAAGGATGAATATAGAACCCCAAAATGATAAGCGTCCCGGACCTCGCGCCTCGCGCCTCGCGTCGCGCCTCCCGCCGTCCAGCGCATTCCGGCACGAAAATATCATCCGCGCCGACCTCTGGAATGGGCCGCTCACCATTGAGGCTGCTTCGCGTCCGCTTCCGGACGGAATGGCCGATGCGCCCCCGGAGGAGATGACATGGCAGGGAACGCAAGGATCGAACCGGTCAGCAGAGCTTTTGATGAGTGTGACGCGGTGGCGATGGACCGGCGATGTTTTTTCAGGCGCGCGGGCAGCGCGGCGATGGCGGCAGCCATGTCCGGTTCGATCTCCTGCGCCGCGGTGGCGGAAACGGCGGCGATTGCGGAGCTGAAGCATGCCCTCGCGGGAACCGTTCTCGTTCCGGGCAGCCCGGAATACGGGGCCCGGGCGCCGGATTATAACCTCCGGGTTGAGGTTGCGCCAGCGGTGATTGCTCTCTGCGCCCGGGACGACGACGTGGCGGCCTGCGTTCGATGGGCGAAGAAACACGCGATTCCCATCCGGATGCGCAGTGGCGGGCATTCTTATGAGGGCTTTTCACTCGGCCGTGGGATTGTCATCGATGTCAGCCAGATGCACGCCGTGAAGGTGTACCCGGACACCGCCACAACTGGGATCCAGGCGGGAGCTCGCCTCGGCGAAGTTTACGCCGCGCTATCAAAGCATGGATTCGCGTTGGCTGGTGGCGCATGCCCTTCAGTGGGAATTGCAGGATTGACGCTGGGTGGAGGGTATGGACTGCTCTCCCGGAAATGGGGTCTTACGTCAGATAACCTGATCTCGCTCACGATGGTGGACGCGGGAGGCCGAATTCTGGAAGCCAACGCGGAACGCCGAGCGGATCTGTTCTGGGCGAGCCGCGGCGGAGGAGGGGGAAACTTCGGCGTCGTCACTGCGCTCGACTTCCGAGTCCACCCCGTCGACAAGGTGGCGCTGTACAGCATCGAGTGGCCGGCGCCGGACGCCAGGCAGGTCCTCCAGGCGTGGCAGGATTGGGCGCCCTTCGTAGCCGACGATTTGACCTGCAATCTATCGATCGTCGCCGGCGCGGATTCGCTCAAATCCACCGGTCAGTTCGTGGGATCAAAGGCGGCGCTCCGCGAGCTTATCAAACCGCTCGCGTCTGTGGGCTCTCCACAGGTCAAGAGCTGGACGACCGGTTTCATGGACGCTGCACGGTACTTCGGCGGGCCCGAGGCGCCGAAACCCGTCTTCCTGAAGGGTAAGTCCGATTATGCTCTGCGCAAGCTAAGCTCCTCGGCCATCGATACCCTGCTCTCGCATCTTCAAGAGCTTCACGGCGCGGCGACCGGCTGGATCCAGTTTGATAATTACGGGGGCGCCGTGAACCGGGTCCCGGCAAACGCCACCGCATTCGTTCACCGGGCAGGTACGCTCTTCTCGGCGCAGTACAACGCTATCTGGAACCACGCCGGCGACGCCGCGCCTCCGATGCGCTGGATTCGAGAGTTCTACCGGGCGATGCGGCCCTATTTCTCGGGATACTGCTACGTGAACTACTGCGACCTGGATCTCACCGACTGGCAGACCGCCTATTACGGCTCAAACTTCAAACGGCTTACCACAATCAAAGCCCGGTACGATCCCGGCAATCTGTTCCGGTTCCCGCAGAGCATACCGCGCTCAAGATGACGGATGGAAGACCGAGGACCGAGGACTGAGGAGACGCCCCGTACCTCGTACCCCACCCCCCGTACCTCGCGCCTGTTACCTGCCGTAAGCCGTCTGTCGCATCCAGTGATCGGCGAGGACGAGGGCGACCATTGCTTCGACGGTGGCGACAGCACGAGGCAGGACACACGGATCGTGCCTACCGCGGGCTTTGAACGTGACCGGCTCTCCGCTCACCGTGACCGTTTCCTGCTCCCGCATAATGGTCGCGGTCGGCTTGAACGCCACACGGAGCAGGACGTTCTCTCCATTCGAGATGCCGCCTTGAATCCCACCGGAATGATTGGTGCGGGTCCGGATTTTCCCTTCGTTCGAATAAAACGGATCGTTGTGCGTTGACCCGCGCATCGAGACACTCGCGAAGCCCGAACCGACCTCGAAACCGCGAGCCGCGGGGATCGACATGAGCGCCCTGGCGAAGTCCGCCGTAAGCTTGTCGAATACCGGCTCGCCAAGCCCCTCGGGAACACCTCGTGCGACGACTTCCACGATCCCACCCAGCGAGTCGCCCTCCTTGCGCGCCTCGTCAATCGCGGCGATCATCCGCGCCGCGGCCGCAGCGTCAGGACAGCGGACAATATTCGCATCGGTATCTCCACGCGTGACGCGATCGGGATCAATCGTTCCTCGAATGTCGCATACCTGGAGCACATAAGCGACGATCTCGGTTCCACACCGTTCGGCGAGCAGCTTACGAGCAATGGATCCGCCGGCCACCCGGCCGATGGATTCACGGTACGACGCACGACCGCCTCCGCGGTAGTCCCGCACACCAAACTTGGCGGCGAAGGTATAATCCGCGTGGCTCGGGCGATAGAGATCCTTCATCTCGCCATAGTCCCTGGAGCGCGCGTCACTATTCTGAACGAGAAGCTGGATGGGGGTCCCGGAGGTGACCCCTTCGAAAACGCCGGAGAGAATCTCCACCTCGTCGCCTTCGCTGCGCTGGGTGGTAATGCGGCTCTGCCCCGGCCGGCGCCGGTCGAGATCAGCCTGGATCTCCTCCTGCCGAATCGGGAGACCTGGCGGACAGCCATCCACCACGCAGCCCACCGACGGGCCGTGCGACTCGCCCCACGTCGTGAGACGGAATAATGTGCCAAATGTGCTCCCTGCCATCCAAGCATTGTAGCAGTTTTGGAAGACCCCCGTTGCGCTCGGTACGGGATAAGCGACCCGGCAAACTCGAGAGCGCGAAAGGGCCGGGCTAAACCGCGCTATCCAATAAACACTCTGGTATAATGCTCTCGGCAATCGCGCAGACCGAATCAGTCAGGGAGACCGTCGCAAATTCATGAGTGAACCAGTTCTGGATAGCGAGCCCGTTCTGGATCTCGACAATCCGTGGAAAGAAGCGATCGAACGCTTCTTCAATGCGTTTATCGAATTCTTCCTCCCCGCCGCCCACGAGGAGATTGACTGGGATCGCGGTTATCAGTTCCTGGATCAGGAGCTGCAGCAAGTCGTCCGCGACGCCGAGATCGGTGTCCGCCGAGTGGATAGACTCGTAAAGGTCTGGCGAAAGGATGGCAAAGAGGCGTGGATACTGATCCATATCGAAGTTCAGGGTCAGGTCGACGCAGCCCTTCCCCGACGTATGTATGTCTATAACTACAGAATCTTTGATCGGTATGATCGGCAGGTCGTCAGTCTGGCCGTGCTTGCCGACATGCAGGCGAGCTGGCGGCCCGAACGGTTCGAATACGAGTTATGGGGCTGCGAAGTCAGCCTTCGATTCCCGACGGTCAAGCTGCTTGACTATTCCGACCGATGGGAACAACTGGAGGCGAGTGACAATCCGTTTGCGACAATCGTCCTGGCGCATCTCCAGACGCAGGCGACGCGGGGCGAGCCTGACAGCCGGTATGAATGGAAGCTGAGACTTGTTCGCGGACTTTACCGGCGAAACTTCTCTCGGGAAGATATTCTCGAGCTCTTTCGGTTTATCGACTGGTTAATGGCGCTGCCGCCGGAGTTGGAGCAGAAGTTCGATGAGCAGCTATCGCGTGATGAGGAGGAATTGAGCATGCC
>DASRZA010000582.1:0-12044 GCA_035686845.1 Armatimonadota bacterium
ATGGAAACTTTAAGAAATGGCAATCGGTGAAGCCCGAGTACCGGGATGATCGTTTCGACACCATGGCGCGCCATCACACCGAGTGGGGCCACAAGTCCATTTATACGAACACGACCGGACGTAATGATTTTGTGGTTTTGAAGGTGGCGTACGATGCGAAGAACGTCTACTTCTATGCCCGCACCCAGACGCCGATCACCGGCTTCGGAGAGCCGGATTGGATGCTGCTGCTGATCAATACGAAGCGCAGGGGAAGCAAAGGCTGGGAGGGCTTCAATTATATCGTGAACCGGCGTGTGCTCAACCACCGTGTGACGATGCTGGAGAAGTGCTCCGGCGGTTGGAACTGGCAGCCCGCCGCCCGGCTGCAGTACCGCGTTCGGGGCTGCGAGATGGAACTGGCTGTGCCGCGCTCCGCGCTGGGGTTGACGGGGGGAAAGCCGGCCATTCTGGACTTCAAATGGATGGACAACGTCGCCGCCGAAAAGGACATGCTCAACCTTTACCGCAACGGCGACACCGCGCCCAACGGCCGGTTTCGATATCGTTTCTGGACGAAGGACGAAGGATGAAGGACGGAGGACGAAGGACGGAGGACGAAGGACGAAGGATGAAGGATGAATCAGAACCCCCGAACGTCTCACACACTCACACATTCACGCACCCACACACTCACCCTCTCACACACTCACACACTCACGCACCCACACACTCACCCTCTCACACACCCATCCGCCCTCCGTCCGCACGTCACCGCCTCTCCAGCCGCTCCAACGTGGCGTCCATTACGTCGCGGGTTTGCGCCTGGACGGTATAGAACATCGCTTCACGGAAGAGGCGTTGGGCCGGGTTGGATATCGAATTCGCCGATCCACTGGTAGCGGTTACGGCGGCGTGCGCCGTTCTGACCGCCAGGTCGATGCACCACGCTCGGATTCGGAGGGCCCGCGGGAAGAAGTTAGCGCCGCGGCCAATGCCGTCTGAGGCCTGCGCCCGGGCGTCTTCATATTCGCCGGAAAGGCTGCGCAGCGCGCGAGATGCGGCGGGAATGCCGCGCCGCTCTGCCACGGTTTCCAACGCCCGCAGACTGCCGGCCGTGCAACCCAATGGGAGAGCGGTTCCTCCCAGCACACCATTCCGATCGTTCCGGGCCAGCGTCTCAGCATTGGATTCCGCGAGCCAGTGTTCAGAGGGAATGTACCAGCCTTCGAGCTTGAGCTCTGAGGTGGCGGAGGCGTTCATGGCACAGAGTTTGAGCGGCGGGGAGGGGATCAGTGTCCCCCAGTCGCCATCGGGAGGCGCCAGACCCTCGAAAAGTTCCGGGAACTGATCCCGGTTGGCGGGCGACCAGAGGTAGACGAACCGGCCATCCGGCAGCGTCGCCCCGAAAGCGACCTGGTTCATGAGGCCCCAGCCGGTCACCCAGGGCGCGGTTCCGGTCAGGCGATAGCCGCCGGGGACCGGATCGGCGCGAAGCACGGCCGGACCGGGCCGGCGGAGGTGCGCAAACGAGATAGCGCAGAGGCTGCGCCCAGAAGCCATCTCCGGGAGCAGGCGACCCTTGAGCGTCTGCGAAGGGGCCGCCGCGATCATCCGGCAGGGGCCATGATGCTGCGCCTGGGTAAATGTCGTGACACCGCAGTAGGAGGCCAATATCTCCGTTACCTCCCGCTGCAGGGAACCGGGCGCGTCGAGGCCGCCAAATTCACGGGGGACGGAGAGCCCGAGCAAACCGGCAGAAGCGAGGGCCGCGAAATTCTCCCGGCGGGGGCCGGCGCCCTGGTCGGTCTCCTCAGCGTGAGGCCCGAGGATTCTTTCGCCGATCTCCCGCGCTCGACCCAGGATGTCCGGCGACTCATAGTCGGGCCGCGACCGATCCGCCGGAGACGGGAAGCCAATCGCATCCTCACCGTTGTCAGCCTGATCTCTTTGTTCGCTCAATTGGGCATGTTTTCCTCGAAGACCGGAGCGCCTGCTATTCTGCCAGTATACTGCGCGGACGAAGGACGAAGGACGAAGGACGAAGGAAAAACCCCCTTCGCAGTGTATGGCGCGCCTATGACGGGCGCCGTGTCCCAATTCCGCGCCCGCGCATTCTCCTCCGTCCTTCGTCCGCGCCTCACCCTCCCACCTTCGCATACGCGTCGTCGATGGCCTGGAATATCGGCTGCTGAGCTTTGACCTGGTCCGGGGTAAGGCGTTTCTTATCCAGCAGCTTCTGGAATATCGACTGAAACGTGGTTCTCAACTTTTGCGCCGCGCTCTGACTGGCCTTATTGGGTGTTTTTCCGAGGAGGGCGGCCAGCTCGATGCAGTAATGAGCGAACTGCTTTGCGTTTGCGTAGGTTGGCTGAGAGACATAGAGGCTCTCGGTGTCAACCACTTCGTGGAGCACAGACTGTTCCATTTCAACGGAACCCAGGCCCTGTTCCGCTCGCTCGCTCTTGCTCATCGATGAGGGGGCGGACCCGGCGGACTCACTGGAGTCGCTCGCAAGCTGAGCGAAGAGCCTAGCGCTGTGTTGATACGCTGCGAGGGCTTCACCGCCTTTGGACGCTCCACCGAGCGACACCGAGAGCAGGTTATAGGCGAAGCTAAGCTGCTGTGTCAGCGTCCGGTCGGTGGTATGCCCGGCCGCCAGTCGCGTATAGCGGACGATAGCCTGCCGCTCGGCCTGCTGCGCCCGCGCGAGGTTATCCGCCGGCGCCTCGTGAAGCGCCGCTATTTTTTCGTGGTAGAGCCCGGATTCGAGATAAGTTCGCGCCAGTAGATCGGCCCAGGTTCGATTCTCCGGCTTCGTTTCAACCAATCGCTGATAGGCGGCTCGCGCATCCTGGGTCGCCGCCAGGGCAGCTTTCAGATTTTGCAGCGGCGCAACCTTTTGATCGGCGAGCTGCTGGCGCATGCTGGCGATAAAATCGTCATTCTGCGCCAGGCTAAAGCGTGCCGTCGTATCATCCGGGCGCCGGGCGGCGTTGCGCGAGAGCATGCCTTCCCAGACCTGCAGCGCTTTCAACCGGAACGAGGTCGCAGCAATCGGTTTTCCCTCGGCCGCCGCCACCTCCGCCCGCGAATTGTAGGCGCCCAGCAGGAGGGTGGTCCAACCACCATCCGTCGGTTCCAGGGAGTCAAGATGGAGAGCGACCGCGAGAGCGGTCTTGCTGGCCTGATCGGCCGCTGCGAGGTTGCTCTTGGGATCGACCCCCAACTCAGCAAGTCGCGCCCGATCGGTGGCCAGTGTGCTCTGGATAACGTATACCTCTCGCTGCGTATTCGCGTTCGCCGGGTCTTCACGTGCAAGCTGCCCCACCCGAACATTCATCTCTCGCAGGGCCTGAACCTGCTCCTGGAGATCCGTTTTCTCCTCCGCCGGTTTAGTCTCGATGTCAGCCCGAACTCGCTGGCAATTTAGAAGCAGATCGAGCCATTCCGCGTTGTGCGGGTCGAGGCGCGAATAGCGCTCCGATAGGGCGATTGCCTTATCCAGATTATTCACGGCGCGCGTGGGATCACGCTGCTCTTGAAATACTTCGGCAAGCTCCAGCAGCGTATCTCCGACCCCTTTTTGCACTTCCGTGTTGGAAGGTTCCTCCACGGCGGCGGCGCTGTAACTCGCCAGCGCCTTCTCATACATTGCCCCGGCGCCCGCATGGTCATCTTTGTACCAGGCGACATCACCCGTGGCGGCCTGACTGGCGCCTAAATCCTCCAGCCGTTGAACATCATGGGGCTGCAGCTTCGCCAATCGCTCCCGGATTGCAAGCGCCCGCTGCTGCAGCGCTGCGGCCTTATCCAGTTCATGGCGCCCGGTCGCAATATTGCCGACCGCGTAGAGGCTGGCGCCAAGATCACCCTGGTAGTCTAAGTTATCCGTCCAACGGGCGGCCAGGCGCTCTCGAACAGCGAGCGCCGCCAGGTAGGTGGCGTGCGACCGGCTGATATAGCCCTGCCGCGCCAGAACCTTCCCCAACAACTGCTCGCTGCTTGCGACACCGGCCTGGTACTCAGGATTCTTCGGGTCTGCGGCCGCCAATTTCTGAAAGATTTCGAGCGCATCCCGGGCGCTGGCAGCGGCCCTGCCGGAGTCGTTCAGTTTCAGGTAAATGTCCACGAAAGAGTTGAGCATCCGGGCCTTGCCGGATAGCACCGCGGGGGTTTTCGCATCACGCAGCAGGCTAGCGTACACCCCCGACGCGCTCTCCAAGATCTTTTTGACCGTGCTCGACTGTGTACCCGCAATTGGCTTAATCCCTTCGGCTAAGTCCGAGACAATCGTGTCGGCGGCCATCACCGCGTGTGAGAAATTCTGCTGTGCCGCAGCCCGCTGAGCTTCAGCGATCCGGCGCTGAGCTTCGGCAATCTGCTGCTGCCGCTCGGCGTTACGCCGCTGCCGCTCAGCGTTGAGGCTCTGCCGCTGAGCGATTCCGCGCTGGACGTCCGCCGCCGTCTTTTGCCGCTGAGCGATCAGCCGCTGCGCTTCCGCCGCCTTTCGCTGCTGATCGGCAAGCCCCTTCTGTTTCAACGCGAGCCGGTTCTGCTGCTGCGCTACGAGCGTTTCATGCTGCGCTCGGGCAGCCGCGGCTCGAGCCCGCTGCGCCTGTCCAAAGCTGTACAGGCTGAATCCAGACACCACCATCAGAAAGACAGCGGCGATCCCCACCACGCTTCGAGTGCGAATGGTCTGGGCGCGGACCGCTTTCCGCTTCGATCGCTCGATAAACTCGATGAGATCCGGGCTGAGGTCAGGTCGCCGCAGCGCTAGCATATCCTCCGCTTCGGTAAGCGGCTTTCCCGGAGGGAGCAGGAAGTCCGGCCGCTGATCCTCCTGACGCCAACGGGTGGCGGCCTCAGAGACTCGTGCCCGCACCCGCAGAAAATCCCGGTCCCCGGCGAGCCAATCCTGCAGTCGCGGCCAGCGGTGCAGCAGCGATTCATGCGCCAGTCGAACCACGGCCTCGCCGCTGTCCGCGCGATCCGTCACCAGCAGCCGTGCGCCGGTAAACGCTTCCACCAACGCCTTCTGCTCAGGGGTAGTCGCCACTGCGGATAAAGGCAGCCGCTGGCTCGTCGCCGGCGATTCTTCGCCGCGTCCAACGGTCACGAGGCGCCGCAGCACGGCAGGGAGCGCGGCCTGTGTCCCGGCGTCCAGTGACTGGAACACCTGCTCGGCGCGCTGGGCGAGCGCCCCTTCTAATCCCCCCAGTGATTGATACGCCGCGAAGGTCAAGACCCGATCATCGGTCTTCTGTCGGAAGAGCTCGTCCAGCGTGAACTCTAAAAGAGGCAGCGCGCCCGGATCGCGGGCTGCGGCGTTAAGCAGGGCGTCATTGAGGCTTTCACCGCTCTCCCGGTTAATCTCAAAACGGAGTCCCGCCGCACGGGTTGGAAACGTGATCATCTGCCCGATTTCCGCCAGCGTTGGGGCCTGAAGATCGTATGAGCCGCTGCCTTCCTTGAGGGCCAGAAGCTCCGGGATCTCACTGCACCGCGGGTAGAAGTCGCTTCGCATCGTGCCGATCACCCACACGAGGCCGCTGCGAGCCAGTGCTGAAATTGCGGCGGCAAACCGTTCTCTCGCCACCTGGTCAATCTGAGAACGGGTGAAAAGCTCCTCTAATTGGTCCACCACGAGCGCCAGGCGTGTCTCGGGAACGCGGGTCAGGCGTTCATGGGATGCGACGGATTGAGCGGCCAGTTCCAGCCCCTCGCCAATCTTCTTAACAGCGTCCTGCGGCGCCGACCGCAGGTGGTCCGCCAGCATGGCCGTCTCGCCCGAGAGTTCCGGAAGCGCCGTCTCAGAAACGAGCGCGGCCGCCAGTCCTTCAAAAAGGTCGCCGGCGGCGTCGCTCGGCCGGAATTCGGCCCATCGCCAGAGGCCCACCCCTTCGATGACGCCCGGCTGTGTGATGGTGGGCAGTACGCCTGCCCGGACGAGCGAAGATTTGCCGCCGCCGCTCATCCCGAAGACAAGAACGAATGCGCAGCCCCCGGCCGCCTGGTGTATGAGCGCCTCTTTAACAGCGCCAATCGCCTTCGTGCGTCCAAAAAAGACCGACGCGTGCTCAAAGTCGAATGCTTCCAATCCCCGATAAGGTGTGCCCTTGAACCACGAGATCCGGACGGTGTCTTCATCCTCCCCGGTAATCCGTTCGGGCAGTCGTTCCTTGATGAGCTTCCGAAGATGCTTCTCCAGAAGATCCTCATACTCGTCCGGAGTCTCGAAGCCGGTAAACGCCGCCTTGAAACCTTCAGACGGATTTCCAAACCAGTGATCGATGAACCGGTCCAGAGCCCGCTTCTGCTCAAGCCGCTCGATCGCCCGCTCGTCTTGCGAGGAGATCAGTGGGTCACTCAGCTTGCGGTACACCAGGAGATCGGGCTTCCCGTTAAGGAGAAACGCGTTTGCGGCGTCTTCGAATTCCCACTCGGTGCCCGAGGCGTACGGAGTTCCATCCGGCCGGGCGAACTTATCGGGAGGCAGCCGGGTGCCGAGGCGGGACCAGAGGATGCAGACTACGATATCGGCGTTGGATGGCGTGGCGATCTGGCTCTGGAAATGATCCGTGGCTCGCAGCGGCTCATGCTCCCAGAGAATCGCCTCAAGCTGCGCATAACCCGCGAACTCGCCCTGCAGCCGCTCGATCACCCGTGCCGAGATGACTCGTTCCTGCCCCACGTCGCCGGGTGAGGATACAAAGATTCGAATGGTTAAAGCAGGCATGTCGCCGTCATCTCAATCAGGCCTTCTCTGAACGCCACCGGGGTCCGCCGCCGCGAATGTCGTAGGCGCCCGGCTGTTCTACCGGAAGCTGCCCTGACTCTACCATATCCGGAAGCGGGTATTCGAGCGAAGAAACGGGGAAGGAGACCCGCCGGCGCTGCCGGGCCGACTCGTAAAGACCGGCCATGCACTCAATCGCCGCCCGGCCATTTCCCGCATGAGAAGAATATTGTGTGCCGCCTTCGATCCAGTTCAGAAACGATTCATGCTGGTCCGAAAAATCGACCCGCGGAATCATCGCCGCCAGCGATTCCGCTAACCAGGAGTCCGGCTGATCCGGCGTCTGGCGTAATTCCACCCAATCACCATGAGGATTCTGAACGTGAACTGAGGAATCGACAACCCGAAGCATTCCCCTGTCACCAACGACCAGGAGTCGGTGCGGTCCCCGGGTCAGATCGCTCTCGATCAGCAATCGATGGCTACCGAACATCTCCACTTCGCCAATCGCACGGTCCTCGATCATAACTCCCCGTTCGTACCGGTCCGTCGTCCTCTCCACCTGTCCGATTGCCCACGCCGCAGCCGGATCACCGAGGAAAAAACGGGCGAGATCGATACGATGGCTGGCATTGTTCGCCAGGCCATCGCATGTCACGCTCCGCATCAGAAGGGGTGTTCCGATCTGATCCGATTGAATCCACTCACGCGCCAGGATCATAGAGGGATGAAAACGAAGATGATGTCCAATTCCGAGGAACGTTCCCGCAGCGGCGCAAGCCTCGATCATACGGTCACATTCACTCAGACTGACCGCCATGGGCTTTTCGCAGAGAACCCCACGCACGCCAGCCGCCGCACAATCCAGGAGAATGGACGGATGGGATCCGGTCCAGGTGCAGATAGCGACGATATCCGGTTTTTCTTGGAGCAGCATCTCATGGTAATCACGGTACCGGCCCGGGATCTTATTCTGATCGCAGCATCGCTGAAGATTACCGGGATTCGGATCCGCCCCGGCGACAAGCGCGCAGCGCCCGGAGCGTGAGAAGCCGCGCGCATGACGCTCTGCAATGCCGCCGCAGCCAATAATCGCCGCACGGAGACGATGCGTCACAAACCGCCGCCTTCTCGAGCCAGAGGCGCCGCGAGCGCCTCCGAGAGCAGGTCGTTCTGGGGATAGGGGTGTCCCCGGTGCTGGGAGAAACCCTCTGCGAAAGGAACGCACAGGAGCGCTCCGCGCGCTTTCGCCAGCTCCTCCTGCAGCCGCATATATTCATCAATCCCATGCTGCCGCCGCAGCCAATCCCGCTGGCTCCGGTGCTCGGCCAGCATGAGACGCTTGGTCTCCATCGCTGAACTTACGTCTACGATTTCCGTCGAGTCCGCCGCCTCTCCGCCGCCCATGAACGGGTCGCAGTAATAGAGATGGGGGATCGCGTCGAGTGGCGCCGAGTCGCCGCTGGCCCGGAAATTCGGCATTGGCGCCGCGAAACAGGCGTCGCGAACCAGCCGGCCAACAATTTCGTGGTCGGCCATGTAATCGATCAGCGGATGGGTAAAGATGATAGTCGGGCGGAGAGACCGAACGACCTCTGTAAACCGGCGCCGCGCTGCGGTATTGTAATCAATCGCCAGGTCTCGTTCTTCGAGGCACCGGTAATCGGCGCCAATGAGGTTGGCGGCGGCAGCCGCTTCCCGCCGGCGTATGGACGCAATCTCATCCGCAGGCAGGTCGGCGCTGCCGCAGTCGCCCGGGGTAGCAGTCACAATTGTGACCGACCATCCCCGGGCCGCCAGCATCGCCAGAACTCCGGCGCAGAGAAACTCTGCGTCGTCCGGATGAGCCAGAATCGAAGCCGCTCGAACAGAGCGCTGCACTCAATTGACCGCGCTTGCCGTACTGTACGTCGCCGTTCCCGTCGTCGCGTTCGGGTCGCTTGGAGCGCTCGAAACGATCCTGACGTTCAGACCGGGCGCGGCGCTATTCGGGCACGCGGCCGGGACCGACACCTCGAAATGACTGACGCACATCGCGCCGTCGCCCGTCTGAACCATTTCCGTTTGCGACACGCCATCCGACGTCCTGCTTACTACGACCGTTTGCACGTCGACCGGGATGGGCTGTGGCGCGTTAGAAATGACGAATGGCGGCATGGGCTGCTCGGTTGGCTGAAGCGCGCGAGATAGGCACGCCAGCGCGATGAGAGCCAGGAGCAGCGCAAGAAGACCGGCGAGCCACTCGTGCCGCAGGCGTGCCGCGGTGTTCGGGGAACCGCAGGTGTGGCAGTATCCCCAGCCAGGAGGGTTCTGGCGCCCGCAGTGCGGGCAGAACGTTCCCGGTCCTCGCCTTGATGCGCCGAACAGTGTCGGCCGAGTTGACCCGACTCCGCAGACTCCACAGAATCCGTCGGAGTCGGTCGCATTATGGCATCTCGAACAAAGCATATTGACCCCTTTCCTTTCTTTCTCCGTCGTTCATCGCCCAACCGACAAGCGGCCGGCGGGCGATCGCCGAACGAATTCGGCTCCTACAATGGCCCGGGTATTACCCCGTGTGAATCGCCGAAAGATTCGGCTCCTACAATGGCCCGGGTATCACCCCGCGTAAATCGCCGAAAGATTCGGCTCCTACTTTTCGGCAATTACGTTAGTGTTCGCCCCTTTGGTTTTATGATCGATGGGATTGTTGTTCGCCTCAATCTGAGCCAGAAGTTTTTTGCCTTCGGTGGATTGCAGCGCCGCTTTTAAGATGTCATATTTGTTTCCCGCGTTCCAACATAGAAACTGTCCTAAGTGATTGTCACGCACCGCTTTCAATTCGGCCAGCACCTGTTCTGGTCCATAATGAACGCCAAAAAGCGAGAATGCTTGCAGCCAGGGACGAATGGTGCAATGTGTGTCCGCAATCCGCTTTTTGGCGTCTCGCAGGCTCAGCAGCACAGTCTTGTACGGCTGGGTGTTCGGATTCGGCATGTGGTATTCTCCATGCGCGAAATGCGAGGGATAGACCATGGGGCTGATCAGGTCCACGTTATCCGCGATTGGATTGATTTTCTGCCCGATTCCCATATCGGACTTGGCCGTCCCCGTAAGCCCAAAAATATCCGCCGAGATCGGGACGTTGTACTTCGCCAGCCGTTTGTACGCATAATTGAGATAGGCGGCAATCACAGACCAGGCACGGTCGTGGCTGATGTTCTGATGGTAAACGCAAAGCCGGGTGTTCCCATCGCTCGGGAAGCGCACGTAGTCCCACTGGATTTCGTCAAACCCTCGTTTGATGGCGTCTTCCGCCAGGTCAACATCGTATTTCCAGAGAGCCTTTACAGTGGGATCCACCCAGGCGTGGCCGGATCGGCCATGCCAAACCCCGCCGTTCTTCGAGCGGATCGCCCAATCCGGTCGCTTCTTCGCCAAAATCGGGTCATTGAAGCAGGCCACGCGCCCGATCACGTGGATATGCGCGGCCTTTAACTTCTTGAGCGTAGCGTCAATATTCGACGCCCGATTCTCATCCGGCTTCTTGAAACACGCGCCGATGGAGACGGCCAGCGGCACGTCGGGAGTGTAATATGTTACGCATCCATCCGAATCTTTGATGTCGATCACGATGGAGTTCAGCCCCGTTTCATGGATGATCTTAATGAGGCTGTCCATCTTCCTCGCGCTTCCGGCAGACCAACCGGTGGCATAGAGACCATGGGCGACGAAATTGTGCGAGCCGGGCTTGCCAACCGGCCCGGTCGCTAATGCGGTCTGCACATTCCCTTTAGGGGAGTTGACGGCCGCGGTGGCGCGTGCGGCAGCCGGCGGCGACGTAGGACCGGTGGTGGAATTACTCCCGGCCGAGTTCGATGTTCCCTGACATCCGGCCGCAATTAAGGCAGCGGCGGCGGTGGCGATTATTCCGGCAGACTTCAGATACACAGGCGGTTCCTTCACGTTGCAAACGAGTTACATCTCCTCGGGTAGAGGACCTGGGCTTCAGGATGGTTTGGGTAGAACACTGGTTCGGGCGCACACAAACGGCTTCGACACAGAGGCGGATCTGGTAGTAAAATACCACAGGGCGGCCGATCCGTCCACAGATCAGCGGCTCCGCGCCGCTATGGAGGCGACAAACTTGTATTCCAGGCAGACAGCGCAGGTCCTTCAAACTCTGGCGTTCACCGGGGCCCTCGCCGCCATGTTGATCATCGGTGGCTGCGGAGGAAATCCCTCCACCGGCGCCGGCAATTCTTCAAATCAACCCCCGCCGCCCCGGAAAGCCGGCGCAGCCCCAGTGGCTGGCTCAGCGACCGGCGCGGGCACGGCGCCTCGGACCCTCTCGAACATAACGCCCGCCGCCGCTTCTCGCCTGCATGCCAACGAGCTCGGCCGCGTTCTGGTGATGGAATACCACAACATCACGACCAAACAAAAGGGCCAATTCTTCCAATCGCCCGAACAACTTCGGAATGATCTCAATCGGCTTTACGAGAGCGGCTATCGTACAATAGACATCCATGATTACATCAATGGCAATATTACCACGCCCGCCGGTTTTTCGCCCGTCGTCATTACCTTCGACGACGCTAGCCCCGGCCAGTTCCGTTATATCACGGTTAACGGCGCCAAAAAAATCGATCCCGATTGCGCCGTGGGCATTCTGGAAGCGTTCGGCAAGTCCCATCCGGGCTTTGGGAACCACGCCAACTTCTTCGTTCTCCCCGAGGGATTCTCGCAGCCGGCGGACAAAGCGGAGAAGTACCATTATCTCGTTACGCACGGGTTCTCCATCGGGAATCATACCTGGCATCACAACATCATGACCCACATGAGCCCGGCCACCATCCAGACAGAGCTCGGCTACGACGACGTCGACATCCATAAGATTCTGCCGGATTATACCGTGAATGTCTTAGCCTATCCGTACGGTTCCCGGCCTACCGTCAACGGCAAGAAAGACTACACCTATATTGCCAACGGAACCTGGAAGGGCGATCACTACCATATTAAGGCCGCATTCCTCGTTGGGGCCGAACCGGCGCCCTCGCCTTTCAGCACAAAATACAAGCCGTACGCCCTTCCCCGCGTCCAGGCTGTAGAAGCCACCGGCCCGGATCTGTGGACCCACTGGCTTGAATATCTCAAGGCGCATAAGCTGGAACGCTTCGTGAGCGACGGCGATCCCGACGCCGTCAGCATCCCCGCCCGGCTGGCGCCCTACTTGAACCCGGCCGCGGTTGGAAACCGCAAAGTCGTGAAGTACTGATAGTTAGCGGAAGGGATTCGACGGCTTCGTTTTGGCGCGGCTCGCGCCTCCGCCGCAGACCTCTCT
>DASRZA010000583.1:0-12825 GCA_035686845.1 Armatimonadota bacterium
GGCCGCGCTGTTCGCCATTCAACAGTACTTTGACGATACCGGCCGCCGGGCGCCGGTCATGGCCTCGGTCGCCATTGCTGATCAGAGTGGACGGACGCTCTCTGGACAGACCATTGAGGCTTTCTGGAACTCCGTCTCGCACGCGGATCTCCTCAGTGTGGGGCTGAACTGCTCACTCGGCGGCGCGCCGATGAGGCCGTATCTGGAGGAGCTTTCGCAGATCGCGCCGATCTACGTGAGCTGCTATCCGAACGCCGGGCTTCCCAATCCACTCGCCGAGTCGGGTTACGACGAAGAGCCGGCTCAGACGGCCGCAATCTTGCGGGAGTACGCGGAGAATGGCTGGCTGAATATCGTCGGCGGCTGCTGCGGCACCACGCCGGCGCATATTAAGGCTATTGCGGAGGCCGTTCGGGGGATACCGCCGCGCAAGATTCCGACGATTGAGCCGTACACGAGGCTCAGCGGTCTGGAGCCGCTCACGATTCGGCCGGACAGCAACTTTATCGTGATCGGCGAGCGCACCAACGTGACCGGCTCACCCAAATTCGCCCGGTTGATCTTAGCCGGTGATTATGAAGGCGCACTCGCCGTGGCGCGGCAGCAGGTGGAGGGCGGCGCCAATATTATCGACGTCTGCATGGATGAGGGGATGCTGGACGCCGAGCAGGCGATGACGACTTTTCTGAATCTCATCGGTTCTGAGCCGGAGATCTCCCGACTGCCGATCATGATCGATAGCTCCAAATGGTCGGCCATTGAAGCAGGTCTCAAATGCGTGCAGGGCAAGGGCGTGGTAAACTCGATCAGCCTCAAAGATGGCGAGGCGGAGTTCAGACGCCGCGCCCGGCTGGTGAAGCGTTACGGCGCCGCCGCGGTGGTAATGGCGTTCGATGAGAATGGACAGGCCGAGACCTCCGAGCAGAAGGTGGCGATGTGTACGCGCGCCTATCGAATCCTGACCGAGGACATCGGGTTCAGCCCGAGCGATATCATCTTCGATCCGAACGTATTCCCGGTGGCGACCGGGCTCGATGAGGCCGCAAATTACGCCGTTTCGTTTATCGACGCGACCCGGATTATCAAGCAGACGCTCCCGCACTGCAAGGTGAGCGGGGGTGTGAGCAACATCTCGTTCTCATTCAGGGGTAATAATACGGTGCGGGAGGCGCTCCATTCGGCGTTCCTCTATCACGCGATTCACGCCGGTATGGACATGGGAATTGTGAACGCCGGTCAGCTTCAGGTTTATGAGGAGATTCCAAAAGACCTGCTGGAGCTGGTGGAAGACGTGCTGCTGAATCGCCGTGCCGACGCCACGGAGCGGCTCCTCAATTTTGCCGAGAACGTGAAACAGACGGGTAAGAAAGAGGTTAAGGACGAGGAGTGGCGGCGTCGGCCGGTTGCGGACCGGCTTGCGCACGCGCTGGTCCGCGGCATTGTGGACTTCATCGAAGCTGACGTGGAGGAGGCCCGGCAGCAGTTCGATCGGCCGCTCTCGGTGATCGAGGGGCCGCTCATGGACGGGATGAACGTGGTCGGTGACCTGTTCGGCGCGGGTAAGATGTTCCTGCCGCAGGTGGTGAAGAGCGCCCGGGTGATGAAGAAGGCCGTGGCGTACCTGCTCCCGTTTATGGAGGCGGAGAAGTTAGCCTCGGGTGATCAACGGACGCAGGCGAAGGTGCTCATGGCGACGGTGAAGGGCGACGTTCACGACATTGGCAAGAACATTGTTGGTGTTGTGCTAGCCTGCAACAACTTTGAGGTGATCGACCTGGGGGTCATGGTTCCGGCCGAGAAGATTCTGACGACGGCGAAAGATCTCGGCGTCGACATCATCGGCCTCTCCGGATTGATCACGCCATCACTTGAGGAAATGGCGCACGTGGCGAGGGAGATGGATCGTCAGGGGTTCGCCGTTCCGCTCCTCATTGGCGGCGCCACGACGAGCCGGCTGCACACGGCCGTTAAGATTGCGCCGGCCTACCGGAACGCCACGGTTCACGTTCTGGACGCGTCCAGAGCAGTGGGGGTGGTGAGCAGCCTGATCAGCCCCGAAAACCGGGATGCTTTTATGGAGCGGAACCGGCAGGAGCAGGAACTGGCCCGGGAGGGGCATCGCGCCCGGAAAGATACGGTACGGATGCTCTCGATCGAGGATGCCCGCGCCCATCGGACCCCCATCGATTGGGCATCCGCCGACATCCCGAAACCGGCGTTTACAGGGGTCCGGACGCTGGAACATTTCCCGCTGGAAGAGATTGTTCCGTTTATCGACTGGTCGCCCTTCTTCCATACCTGGGAGCTGCGCGGCCATTATCCGGCGATCCTCGAAGATCCGGAGGTGGGCGATCGGGCGAGAGAGCTGTTCCAGGACGCGCAGGAGCTGCTGAACCGGATCGTTCGAGAGAAGCGCCTCACGGCGACCGGCGTCTATGGTTTCTTCCGTGCAAACAGCGTGGGCGACGATATCGAGCTGTACACCGACGAAACTCGCCGTGAAGTGTTGACGACGCTTCATACGCTGCGGCAGCAGGTGGATAAGGGACCGGATCAGCCTAACCGCGCTCTTTCTGATTTTATCGCGCCGCGAGAAACCGGCCTCGCCGACTATATCGGCGCGTTTGCAGTGACCGCCGGCCACGGCGTAGACGCCCTGGTTCGGGAATTCCAGCAGGACCTGGACGACTATAATGCCATTATGGTGAAGGCGCTCGCCGATCGAATGGCGGAGGCGTTCGCTTCGCTGCTGCACAAGCGAGTACGGGAAGAATGGGGCTACGGTAAGGATGAAGAAGTTTCAACCGACGATCTGATCCACGAGCGGCACCGGGGCATTCGTCCGGCGCCCGGTTACGCCGCGTGTCCTGATCATAGTGAAAAGCGGATCATTTTTGACCTTCTGCAGGCCGAGGCGCGTGCTCAGATTTCTCTGACCGAAAGTTTTGCCATGCTTCCGGCAAGCTCGGTGAGCGGCATGTATTTCGCGCATCCCGAATCCCGTTATTTCGCGGTGGGCAAGATCGAGCGGGATCAGGTGAAAGACTATCACCTACGGCGCGGCGTGCCGCTGGAAGTGGTCGAGCGATGGCTGGCGCCAAACCTTAATTACGAACCGCAGGACGACGAAGGACGAAGGACGGAGGACGGAGGAGATCGATCTGATGGCATTCCGATACGACCTGGCGAAGTTCATTCCATTTCGGGATCTCGGCGCCTGTGAACGCGTCCGGCAGATCCGGCGAGAGAATCTCTGCGAGCATCCGGAACCAACATTTCGGATCCGGTTGGTAGATGATCCGATGCAGTTCTACAACGAGTTTGCCGTCGATATCGTGCAGCGGATTCGCGCGGCGTCGGAGGAAAACAGGCCGTTTGTGGGTATCTTTCCGGTGGGTCCCATGCCGCAGTACGCGCTGGCGGCGGAGATGATCAACCGGTTCCGGATTTCGATGAGGCACGTCTATACCTTCAACATGGATGAATATGCAGATCAGGATGGAAACACCGCGCCGGAGGATTGGCCCGGTTCCTTTCAGCGAGCCATGATGGAGAACTTTTTCCTGAAGATTCACCCGGATCTGCGTCCGCCGCTCTCGCAGATCCACTTCCCGACCCGCGCGGTGATCGACCGGTACAGCGCCATGATCGCCGAGGCCGGCGGCGCCGAAGTCTGCTATGGCGGAATCGGCTGGTGCGGTCACATCGCGTTCTGGGAGGCTCATTTGGGCGCTAACTATTCGACAATGGAGGAGTACCGGGCGGCCCGGGCGCAGTGCGTCGAGCTGCATCCCATGACTATCATGCAGAACGCCCTCCATTCGTTCGGCGGTGATTGGTCGTGGGTGCCGCCAAAGGCGAATACCATCGGGCCCGCTGATATTCTCTCCGCGCGTCACCGCAGCTTCTGGCTGGATGGCGATCTGGGCGGGGGCGTGTCGTGGCAGCGGTTCATCGCGCGCCTCGTGGCCCACGGCCCCGTCAATCAACTGGTGCCCGGCTCCATCTTGCAGACCGTTCCAACCGATTACACCATTCTGGGCAGCGTCGCCGACAACGTGGAAGTCCACATGGCGTGAGGATTACCTTATGGACGAACCTCCATCTATTCCTTCCGAACCGATCCACCTTTCAACGGGCGATCGGATCTCGGAAGAACCTGTTAGACAGATTATCTACGTTTCGGAGTTGATCGGCGCGCCCATTAGGGAAGCGTCGGGTCGAACAATAGGAAGAATCAAGGACGTGGTCGCCCGCGTGGCGGAGGATTCCCCGGCGCCGGTGGTGGGTGGTCTGATCACCCGGCGCGGCGGCGGGGAAACGGTTTTTGTCAAGTGGGAGTCACTCGCCGGCCTCAGTCCCGGCGCAGCGGCGCTCAAGGACGAGGAGGTCACTATGGCGCCGTTTGTGCGGCGCCCCGGCGAGATACTCCTGGTGAAAGACCTGCGGGACAAAGAGATTGTGGATATCGAAGGTGAGCGCGTCGCCCGCGTCAACGACCTGGGGCTCGAAATGGAGGAGGGTGAGTGGATTGTGGCGGGGGTGGACGTGAGCGCCGCTGGGCTGCTGGCGCAACTGGGGATTCCCGGGATTGCGCGGCGTCATCTCAAACGTGAGCTTCTGCCCTGGGACGAGGTGGAGATGTTCAAGGAGACGGTTCCGGTGCCGCTCCACGTTACCCACGACAAAATATCCCGGCTGCATCCGGCCGACATTGCGAAGCTGTTCCATCAACTTGGATACCGTCAGAGCTCGGAATTGTTAAGAGACCTGCCCGACTCTCTGGCCGCGGACGTGGTGGAGGATCTGGCGCCCGAGTACCAGGCGACCCTCCTGGCAAGTCTTGAGCGGGGTCGAGCGGCCGATATTCTGGAAGAGATGCGTCCCGACGCCGCCGCAGACGTTTTGAACGATATCCTTGAAGAGGATCCGGAAGCCGCGAGACAGCTTGTCGAGACCATGGATCAGGAAGAGGCCGAGGCGATTGCGCAGCTTCGCGCGTACAGGGATGACACCGCTGGTGGGCTGATGACGACCGACTTTGTAACGCTGCCTGCCTCGTTCACTGTCCGCCAGGCGATGGATCTGCTTCGAGAGGAGAAAGAGACACTGCCGCCATCAATGGATCTGCTTTTTGTCGTTTCAAAGCTGGGCAGCCAGCAGTTGGTGGGTGTCGTGAGTCTTCGGACGCTGGCGCTGGCGGACCCTAATGACCTTCTGGAGAGCATTATGCAAACCGACGTCGTGGTCCGGTACGTGCATGACAGCGCCCGCGAGGTGGCGCGGACTATCGCCCACTATAATCTGGTGGCCCTGCCAATTCTGGATGCGAATGAGCAGCTTGTAGGCGTGGTTCCGATCAATGCCGCAATGGACGTGATCCTGCCCCGCGAGTGGATGCAGCGAGTGCCCCGCCCCTTCATTGGTGGCCGTTCCATCGGCTGATGAGGCTTTATGACCTTCGAGCGCGATCAACCGGCCGGTGAGGACAACAGCGCGGCGCTCAACGAGCGCGAGTCGCAGCAGCATACGCAGCGCCCGGTCATCTCCGGCTGGCGGCGCGTCGCCTCGATTCTCGGACCCGGTATCATCACGGCGAGCGCGGGGAATGACGCCGGAGGCATCGCGACCTATGCCCAGGCCGGCGCTCAATGGAAGTACAACTTCATCTGGCTGATGGTGGTCATCACCTTTTGCCTGATCATTGTGCAGGAGATGTGCGCTCGCATGGGCGCCGTGACGGGCAAGGGCCTCTCAGACCTGATCCGCGAAAAGTTTGGCCCTCGCTGGACCCTCTTTGCGGTGCTCGCGATACTGATCGCGAATGGCGGCACCGTGGTCACGGAATTTGCTGGCATCGCCGCCGCGCTCGAGCTCGTGGGTGTTACACGCTATATTTCGGTTCCCTTGATGGCGTTTGTGCTCTGGTGGCTTGTGGTTAAAGGCACCTATGGCCGGGTTAAGACCATCTTTTTAGTTTTCTCGATGGTCTTCCTGACGTATATTCCTGCGGCGTTTATATCCCATCCCCACTGGCGTGAAGTGGGGATGTCAACCATTCATCCGGCCTTCTACTGGAGGCAGAGCGCGTACACGCTGGCGTTAGTGGCGCTCATTGGCACCACAATCACGCCGTATATGCAGATTATGCTGCAGTCGAGCGTGGCCGAGGAGGGAGTCACCGCGGCGGAGTATCCTCGCGGCGAGAAATGGGACACCATCCTCGGCTGTATCTATAGCGATATCATCTCGGTCTTTATCATCGTCGCCACCGCTGTCGCCCTCTTTCATCTCCCCGCGGGGAGTGTTCAAGTTAAGGACGCAGGCGCCGCCGCGCAGGCGCTTCGACCGGTGGCTGGTCCCCTGACGGTCTATCTCTTTGCGCTCGGCCTCTTCGGGGCGTCGGTGCTGGCGGGCGCCGTTCTCCCGCTCGCGACATCCTACTCCGTTTGCGAATCGCTCGGGTTCCAGACGGGGCTCGATAACGACTTCCGCGATGCAAAAGTCTTCTACATCCTCTTCACCGGCCTGCTCTTTGGCGGCGCGGCCATTGCGCTCATTCCCGGTATCGATCCGCTGCGATTGATGTACTATGTGCAGGCCATCGAAGGATGCATCCTTCCGATCATCCTCATTTTCATCATGCTGATCATCAACGATTCTGAAGTGATGACAACCCTCCGCAATGGCCCGGTCTTCAATTTCCTCGCCTGGACCACGACCGTTGCGGTGAGCGTTGTTGCGTTTGCTTATCTCTTGATGACTTATGTGCTGCCGCTCTTTGGCGTGAAGTTCGGCTAACATCTCCGAAAGCCAGAAGCTGCCGGGCTGCGCCATAGTCGAGCGATCTCACCGGGCGGACTCCCTCAGCAATTCATCCAGAAACATTCAGTAATTCATCCAGAGACACTCTTGCCGCATCTGTTTGACCGAGTGACACAGCCGCTCGGGCGCGTCATTGCGATTCCAGTCCCCGTACAGGCTGTCCATCAGGTCGCACCGGTACCCGGAGATGGCGACTTTGCCGCGACAGGCCCGCAGCGATTCCGCGAGCTCCTTGTGTTCGGCGTCTGTCATTTCAAAGCCGTATGCCTTGGGGTCGCCGCGGGAGGCATGCGGGTACGGCGGATCGCAGTAGAAGAGAGTGCCCGGGCTGTCATACAAACGCAGGACGTCCAGCGCCGGCCGGTTCTCAATCTGCACCCGGAGGAGCCTCAGCGCAACTTCGGGTAGGTCCTCAATGCTCCCCAGCCACCGGGAGACCACCCCCGACATCCCTGCCCGGCTGGTTCCCTTGCAGTTTGCCCACCGGCCCAGGCTCGCGGTCTGCGCCAGCCCGGTGCGCGTCTGGCGCGCGCACACAAAGAAGCGCCGGGCACGCTCCAACTCGTCGACCGGCGCAGGCGACTCCGTCACTGCCAGGTAATACTCTTCCCTGGAGAAGGGCGTCAGGCCGATGGCCCGGATCAACTGTTCCGGCCGCTCTCGCAGCATCCTGAAGAAATTCGAGACGGCGCCGTCAATGTCGTTATAAGTCTCCACCGGCGCCGGCGGCCGGTTCAGTAACACGGCAGCGGAGCCTGCAAACGGTTCGCAATAGTGATGGCAGTCGGGCAGGAGCGGCAGCAGCCAGGTCAGATGGCTGAATTTTCCGCCATACCAGCCAAAAACCAGTCGCCGCCGGCGGTCGATGCGCGTGGTCCCGTTTCTACTGGCTTTCTCGCTCCCTGGAATCGAAGATTCCCGGTGAGTCGGCTCGTCGAATTCCAGCGGCAGGTAGATCGGTGATGGCAATCGCGTCATTTTTTCTGATTCTCCACTTTATCATAGTCTAACGTACGCACGGTTCGGCTGCGCGGGATCAGGTCTCTGCGGCAATGCTATTCGCCCTGTTCTGGTGTCACAAACTCAGGAAATGCCGGCGTCACTCTCCGATGCGCACATATTCCTCCGGTCCCAGCCGGCTTTCGGGATCCAGCCACGACGTGAAGAGGCGAATGGCGTCGGTGCGGGCGATCTCTCGTCCGTCGAGCATGGTCGTGAGCGCCCCCAGACTTCGCTCTGCCGGCTCGCCCGCTAACAGCGCAATTCGAAGCTCCCGCACGAGAGGATCATCCAGCAGCCGATCCAGAGCGTCCGGCGCCGGGAACTCGTCCCGGGCCGCCGCTTCCAGCAGCCTCGTCATCGCCTCGAACGCCGGCCGAATCGCCGCACGGGCCTCCAGCCGGCGCTGCTGGTGATGCCGAAGCCGGTCCAACCGGCTCGCCATATCCCGCAGGCGCTTTTGCATTCCCTCGATGACCCGCGTCTCAATCGCGTCCGCAGGAATCAGATCGATCACGGAGCCGGCCGGCAGTCTACAGGAGGGACAGACCGGGCCGCGCTTCAGCGCGGCGGCGATGCCGGCCGAGGAGCACTGTCGTGCCAACTGCGCCTCTATGACGGCCTGGATCTCAAGATGAATCGGGTCACCGCCCAGCGGCAGTCGTCCCATCTGCTCCAGCGCTCGCCAGCCAGGCTGACCCGCGATCCGCCGGTACACTGCGAACCGCGCCTCTCCAAACTCCCGGGCATGCCACTCCAGATAGATGCTGCGGTACCTTTCTAACAGTGACTCGGCGTACCGGACCGCTTCGGTCGAACGGGCGAGGATCGAATCGCCGCCGGCGATGGCCTGCCGAAGCCGATCCCGCCTGTTCTCCAGATCGGAACCCGGGGGAATCGCAAGGGCCGGATGATTGAGATACCGGAGCGCCCGGGCCAGCCGCGGCCCATCCTCCACGATCCACCGCCGCGCCGCCTGCCACGATCGATAGAGATCTCCCAGCCGTTCCTCTATCTCGGGCGGGAGGACGTCTAACATCCGCCGCAGCCCTGCGCTCGCCGCGGCCTCCTCCTCCGCCAGGCCCAGAAACCGGTCCCAGTCTTTCAACACGGCGACGCAGGCGGTCCATCGATCCGGAGAGCTCCTCAGTTCCGTGACCAGCGCCTGGAGCGAGTCCTCCATCCCCGGTCCCGCCCGGCTTGCGGCCAGATCGCGGATCTTCGCCCAGAGCCGCTCCTGGTCCTCAATGTCGGAATTGGTTCTCTCGTTTGGAAGCCGCGATTCCACGAAGGGCGTCTCGAGCGCCACCCCCACCCGCTCCAACCGGGCCCGCAAACCAGCCGCGATCATGTCACCCCGGCGAAGGCGCCGCGCATGGGCCGAGAGCGGCAGTGACGCAGGGGAAAGCGGCAGAGGAACGCCTTCCGCCGAACAGGCGATGAGATGACCGCGCCGCGCCATCACCGTCAGCAGGAGATCCACCTGGTCCGGCGCCAGACCATACTGGCTCTTGGCAAGCGCGCCGGCCACCTGCTTCCACGGAGTGGCGTCGCCTTCGGGAACAAGCGAGAGACAGAGATTTTGCAGCGCGTTCGGGGGATCGGTAAGAAGATACCTGTCCTCCGCCCCAGTGACGATGCCAAGCGGAGCGGCGATATCGCGAATCA
Organism: Armatimonadota bacterium; assembly: GCA_035686845.1. Lineage (GTDB taxonomy): Bacteria > Armatimonadota > DASRZA01 > DASRZA01 > DASRZA01 > DASRZA01. Next base: position 9,493 of record DASRZA010000583.1, read on the forward strand.
AGCCATCAATCGGAGATCCGGGCCGGATCGGCGCGCTCCCTGGCAGCACGAGCTCATTCAGCAGCGCGGCGAGCGCCGGGCGGCCCGTCCCGGAATTGTTGACTCCGGAAAGTCGGCGGCGAGGCGCGATAGAGACGAAATCCGGAAATATTTCGGGAAGCAGGCAGCTTGCCGCCAGCGCCGCGGCATCCTCCAAACGCCCGCCGTGACTCCCGAGAACCCGGCCGCTCGTCCTGGAATCTTTGATTCCGGAAAGCGATCGGGATGCTGCCAGCAGTTCTCCTTCCGCGTAGGCGGCGCGGACGATTTGCCGCGCCTCCTGGTCCCGGGCGCACTTTTCGGAACGGAGCCGGGAGAGCGCCTGCCGGCCCACGCTGTTCGTCCGGAGCGTGGGGTCCTCAATCAACAGACAGAACGCCGCGTAATCCCGTAAGATACGATGTTCGCTTTCCCGCAAAGGGCGCGGCAGCCATGCCGCCAATCCCGCTCGCCACCGATCCGCCGGAAGCTGCCGGATCACCTGCAAAAACCGATCCCGCTGCGCAGCCGGGTCAATGAGCTCTCCGATGAGAAGCCTCATCGCCTCCGGCTGCAGCGGGTCGGCCAGCCATTCCACCTCCGCCGCCGCATCCTCCCGCCGCCAGTTACGAAGATCCCGCCGCTCCACCGCTGCGGTATGCCGTACCGTGAGCCAGTCCAGCTCCACCCGGCACGGCCGATCCAGAGCGGCCAGCGGGAATGAGGCGTCGCTGGCGGCCGCGTAGGCAAAGGCGAGCGTTCGCTCATCATCTTCATCCAGATGAGCGCTGTAGGCCAGCAGGCGCCGCCGTACCGTCCGCGCCAGATCGTAGCCGGCGTCGAAGAAATAGACATCGCTTCCGGCGCCCTCGCCGCGGGAGACGTCCACGTAACCGCCGTTGAGGCGCAGTTTCTCCAGCGCCGCCTGCGCCAGCGCGGTCCGCGAGGCCGCGCTGAGCGAAACGGGAGGTGGGACCGCCGCCGCCAGCTCCCGCACGGGTTTTCGCAGCCCCGCCAGGGAGAGCGCGGCCAAGGCATGCGCCAAACGGAGCGCGTAGTCGGGATCTTCGGGGTAGATTTCGGCGGCCGAGCGGCGGTAGTACTGGCATGCCTCAAACGTCGGTCGCAGTTCCGGGTTCTCGGCGATGGCGAACCAGAACTGCTCCAGCACCTCCTCTGGTCCAATGAGATCCCTCGCCGGCCGGTCGCGACCCTCGCTTAACGCCCGGATAGCAAACTGGATGACGCTCCGGGTCTTGCTGAAAAACCGGTTCGACGCCTCCGAGAGGCACTCCAGCGCGATCGGACGCAGCGGATAGATCTCGGCGAGTTCCTCCGGATCAAAACCGGTCGTCTCCGTGTTCTCGTTCCAGATCGCCTCGATCACCCTCCCGAATTGCTCCGGATCACGCTTGCGAATCAGCTTGCGGCCCAGCACCGGCCGCAGCTGCGCCATCGAGAGCGCCAGGTCCCAGACATATCGATCTTTTAGCTTGTGGAGCGTGTCCGCGTCAATATCGCCGACCTCTTCGACGCCGCGCTGTACGGCCGCAACCACCCAGAGCGGGTAGAGCCGCCCCTGCTGTCCTAAGAACTGCAAAAACGAAATATCGTTATGAAAGCGGTCTCGCGGTTTACTGCTGAGAAAGAGCGAGAGCTCGTCCAGCAGGATCACAACCCCACGGCGCCCGCAGTCTCGCGCCGCCTCAAGAAGCCGGCGCAGCCGGTCCCGCCGCGGCTCCTGCCATACCAGTGGCACGCCGGCCACACGCGCAAACTCAGCCGCCAGCGCCGCCGCCGCCGCAGGGTCACTCGCCCGGATTTCATCCCACGTAAGGGCACTCCCAATCCGTTCCCCAATCCAGATCAAGAACTGATCCCGGTAGAGTGGAAACAACCGCTCCTCAGCCATCCGCAGCGCGAAACTCGCTGCCGTCAGCCCGCTGCCCTCACCCCCGTCTAGCATGTCTAACGCCCGCTCCGCCTCCTCGAAAACTACGTCCTCCAGGTCCTCACACGTCCCCCGCCGCTCATCCAGCGCCACAATCACGACTAAGAGCGGGCTCAAGGCACGAGGCGCGGGCGGAGGACTCTGAAAGGATGAAGGATGAAGGATGAAGGATGATTCAAGCGCGCGGGCGCGGGGCTCGGGGCCGACGACGGGAACCTCGAGGGCCGGAGCGGGAAACTCGGCGCCCGGAGTGTGAGGCACGAGGAAAGAGCGCGCAACCTCATCGGCTCCACGATCTGATTTCTCCGGGACCTTCCCTCGGTCGCTTCTCCCTCTTTCGACCTTCCCACTCTCTCCCTTCTCACTCTCTCCCCTCCATCCCTCTCCCTTCTCACTCTCTCCCTTCTCTCTTTCGCTTTTCTCCGTGTCCTCTGCGTCTCCGTGGTGAGAATAACGCGCGTACTCGGGATGTGACAATAAGAACGCATTCCAGGCGGGCGGGTAGGCGGCGAGGAGAGCGATGACGGCGAGGAAATGGGATTTGCCGGATCCGTACAGGCCATTCAGAATGAACCCGCGGCCTTCGCCCCCCGCGAGCGATGCGAGCGCCATCGAGAGCGCGCGGCGGTTCTCGGCTTCAGCGATGTAGTATCGTTCCACGTATTCGGCCAGCCGGTTTTGGGCCTCGGCCGAGGCATCGCCGCCGAGAAGTTCGCGCAGGAGATCCTGCACGTCTCCCAGGCAGACGACCGGTGGTATCGGACACGGCTCAATGAGGTCGCCCCACGTCAGCGAATCGAGATCAACCGGCGCGGCGCCCGTCGCGCACGCGGGAGCGCCAGAGAGCGCCTTCACGATCCGCGTCTCGGCTTACGCGAATGCCGATAGGCTTCACCCTTAACGCCTCCACCGACTGGTTTCGCGCTCCCGACGGGTTCCGGCGTCGCGGCATTTGCCGACTGCGGTTGTTCCTCCTCGCGCGCCTCGCCCTCCGACCGATCGCTCAGATACCGCGCCACCGCCTCCCGCACAATCTCGGCCCGGGGCCGCCGCTCCAGCTCCGAGACCCGATCCAGCTCATCCATCTGATCGACGCTCAAATAGCAATTAAAAGGCACCTTCCGATTTCGCCGCATCGCGCGCCTCCACTCACAGCCCACTATATAGCAATAGTATATCAAAACGTGGCGCAATATGCTAATATGGGCGCGAGGCGCGGACGGAGGACGGTGTGTGTGAGAGGGTGAGTGTGTGAGAGGGTGAGTGTGTGAGAGGGTGAGTGTGTGAGAGGGTGAGTGTGTGAGAGGGTGAGTGTGTGAGAGGGTGAGTGTGTGAGAGCACCGGAACGTGGCGCCACATGCCCC